>JAUNHZ010000037.1 GCA_030523705.1 Bacteroidales bacterium | reverse complement strand
GAGGTGTTGTGTGGGGTGTTTACCAAACACCCCACATGGGTATCTTGTTGATACATTGCCGGTTGAAGCCTGAATGTGGGGTGTGTGGGGTGTTTTATGCCTTATGGGTCAGCGTGAGTCCGTTCTCTAAGGTAATGAGGTGTCTCTTGTATAAGTCGCCTACGCCTTTCTTGAAAATCTTCTTGCTGACTCCAAATGTCTGGTAGATGAGCTGGGCATCGCTCTTGTCGTTCAGGTCGCTGTGCCCGTTGTTTTCTTTCAGGTAGTTCAGCAGCTGTTCTGAAAAATCTGCCACTTGCTCTGCGCTGTTTCCTGTCTGGAGCACCAGGTCTATCTTGCCGTCCTCACGTACCTGTTTGATATAGCCTTTGACTTTGTCGCCGGTGTGCAATGGACGGAATACCTCACTATCGTAAATCAAGCCCATATATTGATTATCCACAATGGCCTTGAAACCTAAGTCGGTTTTCTGTACAATCAGCAAATCTACTTCGTCGTTGTTCTGATAGGTGTCAGGGGCAGGAGTCTGGAGGTAGCGGTCAATCTTGGCTGATGCTACGATACGGTAGCTATCCTCGTCAATATGCACATAGACTATATAGCTCTTGTCTTGCTGCATGCGCATTTTCTGCTCACGGAATGGAACAAAAAGGTCTTTCATCAAGCCCCAGTCCAGAAAGGCACCAAACTGGTTGACCCAGGCAACTTTAAGGTATGCAAAATCGCCTACTTGTGCCTTAGGGGTCAGCGTAGTAGCTATGAGGCGTTCTTCCTGATCCAGGTATAGGAACACGTCGAGTTCATCATCTGGCTGGCAGTTCTCGGGTACATAGCGAGAAGGAAGAAGGATTTCTCCAGCTTCTTCTCCACCATCCAGATAAACGCCAAAATCTACGTGCTTTACCACCCGCAGGTGATTCATTTTACCTAATTCTATATTCATAGTTTATTTTTTATTCGTTAGTAGTTGTTTCTATAGGCTCATCTTCTAGGATTAAGCCATCTTTCATGTGTATGGTCCGGTCTGTCAGCCTGGCAAGTTCCTCGTCGTGAGTTACGATGACAAAAGTCTGTCCGTACTTGTCTCTCAAGTCAAAAAAGAGTTGATGCAATTCTTGTTTGTTCTTGGTGTCCAGGCTTCCAGAAGGTTCGTCTGCAAGAATGACAGAAGGGTGATTGATTAACGCGCGAGCTACAGCAACACGCTGTTTCTCTCCTCCGGAGAGCTCATTTGGCTTGTGCTGTTCACGCTCAGAAAGTCCCATGAAAGCCAATAGCTCTTTAGCCTCCTGATGTGCCTCTTTTGCAGAAACGCCAGCTATCAATGCAGGAATCTCCACATTCTCCAATGCGGTGAACTCTGGCAGTAGCTGGTGGAACTGGAAGATGAATCCGATGTGCTGGTTCCTGAATTTGGCCAGTTGCTTGGAGCCTAACTTTGTTACATCGGTTCCTGCAATGCATACTGTTCCTTCATCGGCCTTGTCTAGGGTACCCATAATCTGGAGCAAAGTGGTCTTACCGGCTCCACTAGGGCCAACAATACTGATGACCTCGCCCGAGGAAACGTGCAAATCAATTCCTTTCAATACATTCAGGGAATCAAAACTCTTTCTGATGTTCTTTAATTCTATCATGTTATTTTCTTAGCTGGTTAGATAGCAGCCTCATAATCTGAGAATACAAAGTATCTGTCTGATTATGAACGCGTGGTGATGTGAATGTGAGATTCTCTTGCGGATCTCCGAACTGGTCTGGATAAACCAAGATGATGCTGCTCTCTGCAAAATAGCGCAACTGGTTTGGCAGGTTCTCAAACTCGGAACGGTAGGAGATAGAACCCTTTCTTGCCAGAATGAATACACACAAATGGTCTTCTTGCAGCTTGGTGGTTTGCATCATGATGTCATCCCAGTCGTCCATGTCCTCATATTCAGCCCTGGTATTGTCGTGGAACTGCTGGATGTAAGCAGCTATTCGTTGCAAAGTTGCTGCAGGACCAAAATAGATGATGCGACATCCTAGCTGATTTGCCATGCGTGAGAGACGGTCAATCCAGCGATGGAATCCGGCTTCGAACTCTGCCTTGGCTGGCACAAATACTCGGATATTCCGGAGTGTATTCACTGGAACCAAGCACTTTACAATCATCATCTGGCGATACATGCCACTCAGCAGGTTGTTGATGAGTGTACCATGGAAGGAGTCGAACATGGAACGTTTCCGGTGCATACCCAGGATGATTTCCGAAGCCTCACTCTCATTCATGGCATGCAGGATACCATTTGTGATGTTAGTGGCCAGGCGGTATTGCGTCTGGATGCGAACATCGGCAGCCTGGCAAATCTTGGCTGCACTCTCCAGGAGCTGCTTTGCCTTAGATTGATTGTTCATTCCCTGAGCATCATCGGTGGTCACGGCTAATCCCAGCAGGCTCTTGTCTAGTTTAGGGTTACGCATGAGAATAGCCAGGTTAATGAGCTGCGGCATGATGTCTGGGTCACGCATCGGTATCAGAATTTGCTCGTCATCGCCTGCAGTGGATGTCTCTTCTTCTGCTATTGCCATCTTACGGGCTGCATAATCTGTAGCAAAGGAACTGATGATGCAAGAGAACAGAATCATGATGACCACACCATTCAGCACGGCATCGTCCATCAGGTAGACGCCAGGCTCAATCTCTAGGTTTGTTCCCACCATGACCATGGCCAGCGCTCCTGCTGCATGAGCCTCGGTAAGGCCAAACATCATCCATCCTTCTTCTTTTGTCTTGTGGAATAGCGTGCAAGCTATGAAAGCCGCAATCCATTTGGTAAGGGTTCCCACCACAATCATGACAATGACTACCCAGATGGTGTGAAGGTTCTGGAACAGCAGGCTCACGTTAATGAGCATACCTACACCAATCAGGAAATATGGGATGAAAAGGGCATTTCCCACAAATTCAATGCGGTTCATCAATGGGGAGACATGAGGAATGAAACGGTTCAGGATCAAACCGGCCACAAATGCTCCTAGAATTCCTTCTAATCCACAGAGTTCTGCCATGCCACCGCAGAAGAATACGATGGTCAGCACGTAAGTGAACAGGGTAACCTGATCGGCATAACGCTGAAAGAACCAACGTGTCAAGCGGGGGATGATGAGGAACAGGCTGGCAAAATAAATGGCACATCGTACAGCAAACCAGACCCAGAAAGTCCAGTCGGCTTCTCCCGTAAGCGTATTGGAAATTCCCGCTAAGATAACCAGTGAGGCAACCAGTGCTACCATGGTAGCTGCTATGGAGAAGGTAACCACAGACCTGCGGTTCACGCCATACCTGCTTGCTATAGGATAAGCCACCAATGTGTGTGAAGCCAAAATACAAGCCAAGAGTAGAGAGGCTCCCCAGCTGAAGAATAGTACATGATGTCCTACCAGCAGACCCGATACAAAAGGTGTGGAGAAAGTCAAGGCACCAAATAGCAGACCTTTCCCTTTGGTCCTTCTGAATCCCTCAAGGTCCATTTCCAAGCCCGCCAGGAACATGATGTAGAAGATACCCACTTTGCCAAACAGTTCAAAACTACTGTCGCGCAAGAGGATGTTCAATCCATGCGGACCAATCAGGATACCGGCCAGGATCATGCCTATCAGGTGAGGAATCTTCAACTTGTTGAAAACAAGAGGGGCAAAGAGTATGATGCAGAGCACCAGGAAGAAAATCCAGGTGGTATCCTTGATAGGAAAATCTAAAAAATAAACCCAATCTTGCATCATGACACTTAATTTGCATGCAAAGATAGCTTAAAAGCATGTAAAAGAGAAAGAAAAAAGCTTTTAAAACGAAAAAGTATCCATAATGATAGGTGAAATTCAATTAAAAGTTATAATTTTGCACTCCCAATACAAAGATATAGTATTTAGACAATTAGGTATTAATAATTTAAAGACTGAAAATGAAAGTTGCAATCGTAGGCGCCAGTGGCGCCGTTGGTCAGGAGTTTCTTCGTGTATTAGAAGAGCGTAATTTCCCTATGGATGAGTTGGTGTTGTTCGGTTCTACACGCAGTGCAGGAACCAAGTACACATTCCGTGGTAAGGAAATTGAAGTCAAGCTTCTGCAGCACAACGATGATTTCAAGGATATTGACATTGCCTTTACTTCGGCAGGTGCAGGTACATCTAAAGAGTTTGCAGAGACTATTACCAAATATGGAGCTGTCATGATTGATAATTCCAGCGCATTCCGTATGGATGAGGATGTGCCATTGGTAGTTCCTGAGTGTAATGCAGCTGATGCTCTGGTTCGTCCTCGTGGTATCATTGCAAATCCAAACTGTACTACTATCATGATGGTTGTCGTTCTGCAGCCATTGGAGAAGCTGAGCCATATCAAGCGTATCCATGTAGCTAGCTATCAGGCTGCCAGTGGTGCAGGTGCAGCTGCTATGGCAGAGTTGGAACAGCAGTATCGTGAAGTGCTGGATGGTAAGCCTGCAACTGTAAATAAGTTTGCTTATCAGTTGGCATATAACGTAATCCCTCAGATTGACGTGTTCATGGACAATGGCTACACCAAGGAGGAGATGAAGATGTTCAATGAGACCAAGAAGATTATGCACACCGATGCAGCTTGCTCTGCTATGTGTGTTCGTGTTCCTTCTCTCCGTTCTCACTCAGAGGCTGTCTGGATTGAGTTTGAGAATCCTGTGACTGTAGAGCAGGCTCAGCAGGCTATTGCTGCTGGTGAGGGTATCCAGCTCATGGATGATCCTGCTAACAAGGTATATCCAATGCCTTTGTTCCTGGCTGGTAAGGATGATGTCTATGTGGGTCGTGTACGCGAGGACTTGTCAAATCCTAATGGATTGACACTGTGGTTGGTTGGCGACCAGATCAAGAAGGGTGCTGCCTTGAATGCGGTTCAGATTGCTGAATATCTGATCAAGGTTGGTGATGTAAAGTAATTCATCGGAATCGATATAAAAAGAGAAACCACCATCGTGAAAATCGATGGTGGTTTTTTTCTTTATTTCTTCTCAAAGGTGAGTGTCAGGTGTCCTACCCATTGGGCATTCTTACCCATCTGGGAGATTGGAACTTCCTTCCCATCCAGATTCTTTACCATCTTTGGATGCTCCAGGTAGGTATGCGTATGGCCACCTAATACCACATCAATGTTCCGGGTGTTTTGTACCAGGTTGCTGTCGCTGTACTTGGTTGGGGAGTTGAACCATCCTAAGTGAGAGAGGCAGATGACCAGGTCACAGTGTTCCTCTTCTTTTAGTTTTCTGGCCACCTCATTGGCTACTGGTACTGGTTCTAAGAAGTGTATTCCTTTGTAATTCTTCTCTTGCACTAAGCCTTCCATCTGTGGCCCTAAACCGAAGACTCCAATCTTCAGTCCTTTCCTGTAAAGGATGGTGTATGGTTTTACGATACCTTCCAGAACGGTTCCTTCTACGGTGTAGTTTGCACATACAATAGGGAAGTTTGCCTCTTGGAAGATGCGTTTCATGTTCTCTTCACCAAAGTCGAACTCGTGGTTACCGATGATTCCTACATCGTATTTGCACAGGTTCATGAAGCCTATCTCCGTGCTTCCCTTAAATAGATTATAATAAGGTGAACCTTGGGAGAAATCTCCACAGTCAAACAACAAAAGCTCAGGGTCTTTCTGCCTTTCTTGCTCCATGAATGTTACCCTGCGTACGAAACCGGCTTTATCTGCCATGCGCTGAGTGGCATAGTCGGCAGGGAATGGCTCTATCTTACTGTGTACATCGTTAGTGTGGTAAATCTCTAACCTAATGGTTTCTTGTGCATGTGCAGACAGCACTGCCAAGAATAGAATTAGAGGTATTAAGCGTAGATTCTTCATGTCCGTTCCTCCTTATTTTTGATACACGAATCTGTTCTCAATCTTGGCGTCAATTTTCTCGCCTTTAGCCGTCTTGTCTTGGATGTAATCCAAGAAACATTGGCGTAGGGTTGCCCCTTCGGGCATTTCCCAGTCCTTGAAATCTTGAAGTACGGTAAAGCCGTCATTTCCCTCTGCTACATAGTCAATGGTGGCTAAGGTGTAGATTCTGTCTGGGTCAACGTCTTTCCCTCCAATCTTGGCAGATGCTAATTTCCCCGCTTTGTTCACCAGATTTACACCGCTCACGCCACCATTCCGGATGGCGCACATCTGCTCAAACAGGCGGATGGCATCGGAGCCTTTCATCTGGATGATTACCAAAGTGTTCTCAAAAGGCGTAATCTCAAAGACATTGCCAAAAGTAACAGGGCCAGCAGGTAGGGTAGAGCGTAAACCTCCGAAATTGATTAAGGAGAAGTCGGCCTCTTTTCCTGCGTATTTCTTGCAGCCAAAGCGGAGTGCATCGGCCACTAAGTTTGATAAGTCGCTCTCAGGTGCATTGCCTTCCATGAAATGCGTACTTTCTCCGATGACAGGCGACATGATTTCATCGACTTTCTGCTTGTAGTAATTCAGTAATTCTACAGCCAGGGCATTGGGAGACTTGTCAAACCTGCTGTCTATCTCTATGCGCTCATCTCAATAGCTGTGAGTTCATAATGAACAGCCGGTTTCTCTGCAGTGGCCAGTCGGTGTGTGGAGCAAGACACAAGCATGCTTATCATACCGGCCCACACCAGAACTGTTACGTGGTTAAAGTGATTGTTTCTCATTTTTTTTGCGTTCTTTGTTACAAAGGTACACTTTATTTTCCACTAAAAGTAAATATTTCAACTGAAAATTAGAAAAATAGCACCAGCTTATTTGCTCATTTGACAAAAAATAGCTTACTTTGCACCCGCTTTCGCACTGGTCGCTGTCATGGGAAGAGTAACCTGATATGCCAGTGACGGACGACACAACAATTTAAATTACTATTTAACAATGGATTTGATTAAAATTGCTGAAGAAGCATTTGCTACCGGTAAGGTATTCCCTAAGTTCAAGGCTGGTGATACTGTAACTGTAGCTTACAAAATCGTCGAAGGTAACAAGGAGCGTATCCAGTTGTATCGCGGTGTTGTTATCAAGATCAGCGGCCACGGCCTGAAGAAGCGTTTTACTGTACGTAAGATGTCAGGTACCGTAGGTGTAGAGCGTATTTTCCCTATCGAGTCTCCAAACATCGAGAGCATCGAGGTGAACAAGATTGGTAAGGTTCGTCGCGCTAAGTTGTATTATCTTCGTGCCCTCACCGGTAAGAAGGCTAGAATTCAGGAGAAGAGAACAAACAACTAATTCTACAGCTAGCATAAAAGAAGGATGCATTATATGTGCATCCTTTTTTTGTGCCTTTACGGAAAGGACAAAAGAAAAGCCACATTCGGGAGAATGTGGCTTTATGCTTTTTAAACCTGGATGGATTAAGCTTCTGGAGCAATTGCACCAGATGGACAAGCATCTGCACAAGTTCCACAATCCATACATACATCTGGGTTGATTGAATACTTTCGCCCTCAGAGATTGCACCTGCTGGACACTCGTCGATACAAGTTCCACATGCTACACAATCGTCGCTAATTACGTAAGCCATAGTTGTAAAATTTAAATTGTTAGTTATAATGTTAATTATTTACTGCAAAGATAGTCAAATTCTTTGTCCTAGATAATTTTTTGTGATTTTTTTTATTTTCTTACTGCAGTTTCGCGCAACATTCCTTGATTCTTCGCATAGCTTCCACAATGTTCTCGTCGCTGGTAGCATAGCTCATACGGAAACATTCAGGGCTACCGAAAGCAGAACCACCTACGGTTGCTACATGTCCTTCTTCCAGCAGGAACATGGCAAAATCCATAGAGTCGTTGATTACTCTGTCGCCACACTTCTTGCCATAGAATGAAGAACACTTAGGGAAGAGGTAGAAAGCGCCCTTTGGCTCATTAACTTCCAAGCCTGGAATTTCCTTTGCCAACTTTACAATCAGGTTCTTTCTGCGCTCAAATGCCTGACGCATCATCTCTACTGGCTCCTGTGTTCCGGTGTATGCAGCTACGGCAGCCATCTGGCTTACTGAGCAAGGACCACTGGTGTACTGGCCCTGAAGCTTGTTGCAGCCTTTTACAATCCACTCTGGTGCAGCAATGAAACCAATACGCCAACCAGTCATGGCATAAGCCTTAGACACACCGTTGATGATAACAGTCTGCTCCTTCATGCCAGGGAACTGGCAGATGCTCTCATGCTTGCCTACATAGTTGATGTGCTCATAGATCTCATCGGCAATGACAATGACTCTTGGATGCTTCTGGATTACCTCTGCCAATGCCTGCAGCTCTTCCTTATTATATACAGAACCTGTAGGGTTTGATGGAGAGCAGAGAATCAGTGCACGGGTGTTTGGTGTGATGGCAGCCTCAAGCTGAGCAGGGGTAATTTTGAAGTCCTGCTCAATACCAGCTTCAACAATCACAGGAGTACCATCGGCCAGCTTTACCATTTCAGGATATGAAACCCAGTATGGTGCAGGGACAATCACCTCGTCGCCTTTGCTTACCAGTGCCATGATGGTGTTACATACACTCTGCTTTGCTCCGTTAGAACAGAGAATCTGTGATGGTTCATAATCCAAGCCATTCTCGTTCTTCAGCTTAGCTACAATTGCATTCTTCAGTGCAGGATATCCTGGTACTGGTGAATAACGTGAGAAGTTGTCATCAATAGCTTGCTTTGCAGCCTCCTTGATGTGGTCTGGTGTATTGAAATCAGGCTCTCCAACACTCATGTTGATTACATCAATGCCTTGTGCCTTCAGTTCCTGACTCTTCTGTGACATCATCAGAGTCTGTGACTGTGCCAGTCTGCTCAGGCGATCAGATAAATTGCTCATTTTTTTCTTTATGATTTAGTTGTTGATTTTGTTTTAATCTCTGCGGCTACCTAAAATTCTCAATAGATAGATGAATAGATTGATGAAGTCCAGATAGAGGGTTAAGCTACCCATCAAGGCAATCTTCTGGGTCATGTCATTCTCTTCTGTACCATACATCTGCAGCATGTTCTTGATGCGCTGTGCATCATAGGCAGTCAAACCTACAAACAGCAGTACGCCAATATAGGTAATAGCCCAATACAGGATGCTGTTTGCCCAGAAAATGTTCACTACAGTAGCTATGATCAAACCTATCAGCGCCATGGTGAAGATGCTGCCAAATTTGGTCAGGTCCATCTTGGTGGTAGTACCAATCAGTGCCATTACGCCAAAAGTGCCTGCAGTTACAAAGAAGGTTGATGCAATAGAGCTTGCAGTGTAAACTAGGAACAGGATAGACATGGTTGCGCCATTCAGTACGGAATAGAGGGCAAACATGATGCCTGCAGTAGCAAACGACATTTTGTGGATGCGTGCGCTAAGGAAGAACACCAGCGCTACTTCTGCAATAGCAAGAACCAAGAACATATTTTGGCTGAACATATCTGGGTGCAATACCAGATAATTGGCTACATAGCTGGCTGTCAGGCCAGTAGCTGCAAGTGCAAGTGCCATCCAGATAAAGACGCTGCGGAATAATTTAGCGTAAGCTGGGGCTCCAACGTAATTGATTGTGTTACCCCATTGGTTGTAATTTTCCATCATGTTAATTTCAATTAATGGTTAGTTATTTTTTCCTTTTCTCTCAAAACTCCCTACAAATACTGGGCCAAAGTGTCATGTCCCTTGTTTTTTAGTTCTGTTTTGACAGAATTAGTGTAATTTGCTCTTGTATAATGTTGCTGCAACTGATAATTTGTCGCATATCCTTCAGCAGGCGTACTCTATATCTCCAGATGCGGAGGAAAAAGAATATGCCAAGTGGGAAGAACACTCCAGTTGCTATATTCATCCAGCGGGTCTTGAATGGACTGGTGTGTGCGCCGGTGGCTAATACCGGAATCTCATTCAATTCTCCGACAATGATTCGGTTTCTGCTGTTTGTGAGCTGGTCAATGATGTCCTCTAGCTTATCACTGATGCGCTCCACCTCGGTGTCAGGCTTAATGCGCCAGAAAATTCTTCTATAGCTTGGTGGCTTGAGCAGGTGACTTTTTTGTGCATAGTTCCTGCAGTCTTGATTCAGGATTGCCAATTCATCTTTCAGCCTTGGATAGTCCGGAGATTCAATAATGACCTCTTTTTTCACCAGGGCGCGCTGGAAGCGCAGTCCTAATACGCGATAGATGAAATTGCGGTACATATCCATGTTGAACACGGTAGAGTCTTTGTTGGCCTTATAAGTCAGCCAGATTCCCACAGGTGTTAGGATAGCTGTACTTAGCCACATTCCGAACCAGACCGGAATCTCCAGGCTTCGCGCCTGGCGGTATGCCGTATTGTCTATACAGTAATAGATGATGAAGATGATGACGGAGACGATGACCGGAAGTCCTAGTCCTCCCTTGCGGATAATGGCTCCTAATGGGGCTCCGATGAAGAAGAACACCAGACAAGCCAATGCGTAAGTAATCTTCCTGTGCCAGTTGGCCCAGTGGGCTGCAATCTGTTTCTGGGTGTCCTGCATGATCATGGCTTTGAATTCCATGTCTTGCTTGGAACTTTCAACTCGTGATTTGGCATTTCCTATCAACTCTGGTCTTCCTTCGGGCGGAATCTGTGCCCAGATGGAGTCGAATGGAATAACAGCTTTGCTGAAATTGCCATCGATGGAGCTGAAATGTCCTCCGGTTTCATAAACCTCAACGCGTTCTGGTGCTCGGAGTGAAGTGTTTTTCAGTTCTTTCTTGAAAACAACACTCAAACTATCCAAACTGATTTTCATGCTGTCAATGCCCTCTCTGATTTGGGTCATATTCTTACTGTCGGCACGGGAGGAGAGGAAACTGGCATCTTGCACTTGAAATCCACCGTCGAATTCTATGATGGTCTGTTTGCTCACAAATGTTTCACGTCGGTAAGGCACATGTATGGCTGTGGAAGGAGCAGCTTGCAAGTTTTCAAACTGTTCTCCACTATACAGGGAAAGGATCAGGTGCTGTTTGTCTGCACTCATATCTAATCGTCCGGAATCTGCCAGAATGATATGGGCATTCTCAAAACCGTCGGCAAAACTATAGATGGTGACATCTTTCATCCATCCGGTTTTCTTGTCCTTTTTCTTCACATACACATTATATCCTCTGATTTCACTGTAGAAAGAGCCTTCTGGGATATCCAACTCCGGTGATGTCTGTCGCATGGACCAGAGCAGCGTGAATAATTTGTTGTAGGAATAAGGTGCAATGACGTTCTGGAAATAGAATGAAATGCATCCCAGGATGGTTACAATCACAATCAGTGGGCGCATGACCTTTATCAGGGAGATGCCTGCGGCTTTAATGGCAAGCAACTCAAATTTCTCACCTAGGTTTCCAAAGCTGATCAAGGCAGCCAACAGGATAGCCAAAGGTAAAGAGGTAGGAATAAGGGTCAAGGCAGCGTAGAAGAAAAACTCGGCCAGAATGTCAAAGGTCAGGCCTTTTCCTACCAAGTCGTCCACATATTTCCATAGGAACTGCATCATGAAGACGAAGAGGCATACGAAGAATGTGCCGGCAAAGAGCAGACAGAAATTCCGGATGATGTATAAGTCGAGTTTTTTTATGCCAAACATTCTTTTTGCTTCATGATTTATTATTCGCTGCAAAAATACTATATTTTTGGCATACCCTAACTATCCAAACGTGAAATTTACATATTAATAATGTATAAAAGCGAGAAAAAATAACTGATGGAATAAAATTTTCCGGAATTTGCTTGCAATATCAAAAAAAAGTCGTACCTTTGCAACCGCATTTAAGCAATGGCGGGATAGCTCAGCTGGTTAGAGCGCATGATTCATAATCATGAGGTCCCCGGTTCAATCCCGGGTCCCGCTACTTTAGAAATGGTCAGACGGCTTCCACGTTTGGCTGTTTTTTTTTTGTTTATAGCTCTGTGTTTTTCCCAAATCTTTTATTGAAATAAGTTGTTCCGTACGCTTGGTACCTATTAGCCGCCATTGTAAGGCTGCACTTCCTCCAATTTTCCTCCGTTCTGACCCTTTCATCATGCTTGGATAAGACTTGCATCATACTTGCGTATCACGTAAGTATGATGTAAGACACAGAGCGAAGTTACAACAAACTTTTATCGGGCTGACAAACGAAAGAGGTGGCAGTTTTTCTATACCGTCAGAAAAACTGCCACCCTTTTCGTTGTTTAGGAGGGATTGAACTTATCTTACAAACTCAAATCCTAATTTCATGCCTTTGTAGTTCTGGGCAATGGTAGAAATCGTACCAAGTTGGGTAGATGCACCAGCTGAGCTCTGGATGAATGTCAAAAGTTTGCTTACATCAAAAGTAAGACCTAAACCATTCTGTACAATGCTCACATAAGCAGACACGTTATTTCCACTCTGCGTGGTGATGGTAACCGTCTTGTTGGTGGCATTGAATGCATAGGTGCCAGTGTATGTCTTGCTGCCAATGGTGTACTGGAGCTTGTTGTCCTTGCTGAAAACGAATTTGCAGGAACCTGGCTTGATGCCTACTTTCTGATAATAGGTAACGAGCTGATTCTCTACTTTCTCTGCAATGACTACACCGCCAGCCTTGGAGAGCAGGTTGTCGGATTCAAACTGTACGCATGGCTTGGAGTAAGTCCATGAACCTACCAGTGCATTCTGGGTAGTACCCATACCATTTGTCACGGTTGAGATGATGTTTCCTAACACGGAACTGCCCTCGCCAGAGCCGCCAGAGAGGATGGCTCCCAGGATTTCACCCATACCAGGCTGGCCTTGCTGCTGTGCAGGTGCTGTTCCTGCCTGGCCCATGGTTCCCATGCCGCAGCTAGAAAGCAAGCCGCAAATGGATAAAATGAGGAGTGATTGTCTGCTTTTTTTCATAATGTTTCTTTATTTTATAGTTTCAAAGATAGAGTTTCTGTTTGTTTATTCCATGAATTTCACAAAGACTGGTTTGTTGAATGTGATTTTCTTACCAGTGTCTGTCAGGAGGCCTGTCTCTGCGTCACGTGCAAAGATCTGGATTTCATTGGTGTCTCGGCAGGCTACCAACAGGAACTTGTTGTTTGGTGTCAATGCAAAATTACGAGGGTGAATGCCGGTGGTCTGATAGCCAACGCGCTGCAGGTCTCCGTTTTCCGCATTCACGCGATAGATGCTGATGCCATCGCCTTTCAAACGGTGTGAAGCATAGAGGAACTTTCCGTCATTTGTGATGTGAATGTCTGCACTTCCGCCTCCCTGGATGGTATCTGCCACAATGGAATTAATCAGCTCCAGTTTCTCGTTCTGGTAGGAGAAGGTGAAAAGCTGACCGGAAAGCTCTGCTATAGCATAGGCAAATTTTCCGTCTGGTGTCCAGCACAGGTGTCTTGGACCTGCTCCTGCATCTACCTTCACATCGTAGCCGTTCTGCTGGTCAATCAATGGAATTGTGTCACCTTTTTCTCTGACATTCAGAGGGTAAACGTGAATACAATCCAAACCTAAGTCGTTGGCAAGCAGGTATTTGTTGTCTGGAGTGAAGTTAATAGCGTGCACATGAGGCTGGGTCTGGTTGGCATGAGGACCTTGGCCTTCGTATTGAACAGTTGTTGGCTCAGAAAGCTGACCGTCTTCTGTCAAAGGGAAGAGGGTCATGCTGCCGCCCCAGTAGTTTGCACAAGCCACATAGTCGCCCAATGGACTCACAATAATATTACAAGGTGCACCTGCGTTATTTGCCTGAGAACTGAACATCTCCATGCTACCATCTGCTTTGTTGAAATGGAACGCATGTAAAGCTGTTGGCTCAGGATCATCAAACTCGCTCACGGCATAAATGGTATTGCCTTCTGAATTTGCGCAAAGGAAGCTAGGGTTGTCTATGCCTGAGATTTCCTGTAAGAGATTGAAGTCTCCGCTCTCTTCGTCAAAGCTATATACCTGGATAGCAGTAGTGTCAGCTGGGTTGTAGCTGCCTACTAGCAAGCGAAGTCCAGTGTCTTCTGTCACCGATGCAGAAGGGGTAGTGGTGCATGCGGATAAAGATAGCGCTAATGCTGCCATTTGGATAATCTTTTTCATGTAATGAGTCGTTTTTGTTTTGGCTTATTCGTGTAAATTATCAGGGTTAAATCAAGCAGATTTCTCCACTGCCATAGCAGAGGTGGTGGTCTTTGTCGTAGATGACGCAGAACTGTCCCGGTGCCACACCTTGGATAGGTTTCTCTGCTTCAATGTGGAGCTCTTCGCCTACTTTGGTAATGGTAGCTTTGGTGAATTCTGGGGTATGGCGGATTTTGAGTGTCACCTCATAGTTCTGTCCTTCCTGCGTGAATGGGTTCTCTGTGATGGCATGGAAAGCTTGTGTGCCAAAGATGCTGCGATACTGTTTCTTGGTATCATAGCCGTTGCTGACCAGCAAGATGTTCTTTTTCATGTCTTTCTTGACTACATACCAAGGACCTCCGCCAAATCCCAAGCCGTGACGCTGACCAATGGTGTGAAACCAAAGGCCTTTATGCTGGCCAATGACTTTTCCTGTAGCGATGTCTATCACTCTTCCTGGTTTTTCTCCTAAGTATTTCTTGATGTAGTCCCGGTAGTTGATTTGCCCCAGGAAGCAGATGCCTTGACTGTCCTTGCGCTTGGCTGTTACCAGATGCTCTCTTTCCGCTATGGCACGCACCTGCTCCTTCATCATATGTCCTATAGGGAACATGGCCTTGCTTACCTGGTAATAGTCAAGTTGTGCCAGGAAATCTGTCTGGTCTTTCACGGGGTCCGGACTGGTTGCCAGCCATGTCTTGCCATCAATAATCTCAGTTGTGGCATAATGGCCCGTCGCAGTGAAGTCGTATTCTTTACCCACCTCTTGCTCAAAACAGCCAAACTTGATTAATCGGTTGCACATGACGTCTGGGTTGGGAGTCAGTCCTTTAGCCACCTTGTCCATGGTGTATTTTACAACCAGATCCCAATACTGCTGGTGCAAGTTGACAACCTGCAGTTTGCATCCATATTTGCGGGCTACGGCAGTGGCCATTTCCAAATCTTCTTCACTGGTGCAAGTGAAGTCCTCTTGATTCTCCTCAGGACCTATTTGAATGTAGAACAAGTCGGGAGTATATCCGGCCTCTTTCAGCTGATAGACAGCTACGGAGCTGTCCACACCTCCAGAGATTAGGGCTGCTATCTTCTTCATATTTCTGATTTTGTTGCAAAGATAGGGTTATTTTCCAAATTGTGAACCTTTTCTTTGGTCAATTGTATGTATTGGTACAGTTTCTTATAAAAAGGATGGCGGGTTAAAGTAGATGCATCGCCCAAGATGATGAGTTTCATGCGTGCGCGTGTCATAGCTACATTCATACGACGCAAATCCCTCAAGAAACCTATTTCACCGTTCTCATTTGCTCTCACCAGGCTGATGACCATAATGTCACGCTCCTGTCCTTGGAAACCATCAACTGTATTGATGCTGATCATTCTGCGGTAAGGCTTGAAAAACGCGTCTTGTCGGATGAGCTGACGAAGATATTGCACCTGCGCCTTATAAGGACTGATGAGGCCCAAGTCAATTCGATCGTCGTAAATGCGCTGTTTCCCAATCTTTTCCAGATAAGATTTCAAATGCTCAATGCAGAGATGAGCCTCGGGCTTGTTGATTCTTCCGAAACTTTCTCCGATGAATTCCTCATTGCAATCCATGCCTTCAGTGTTTATCCATTCAATAGGGTTGTCCAAGTCCAGAATGCCACGGAACTGTACACTTGGATCGCTCTTGAGCTGTCCATGGTAGAACCATTCCGAAGAGAACCCCATAATGGCATCGTTCATGCGGTATTGGACTTTCAACAGGGTGACACACTCCGGCTTGGTCTCTGCAATCTGCTGCATGAGGGTACGGTCTAAACCACCTTTTGCTGCCTCCATGCATTTGATGGTAGGGGGGAGCTGCTGATGGTCGCCTGCCAAGATGACTCTTCCCGCTTTCCGGATGGCAATCCAGCAGGCAGCCTCTAAAGCTTGTGCAGCCTCGTCAATGAAGAGGGTAGAGAATTTCATGCCCGTCAAGGTCTTGTTGGCACTTCCCACTAATGTACAGGCAACAACTCTAGCCTCACTGAAAATCTGTTCTTTGATTCGGAGTTCCAACTCGGATGCCCGGTCTTTCAAACTGTTGATTTTCTTGTGCTTGTTTTCCCCTTTTTGCGCATGCAAATCGCGTATGGCCTTGCGGATGCTCCATAGCTGTGGGTAATCCGGATGAGCCTCAAACCTGCGCTCGTAGGTAAAGGAAAGCATCTTGTCATTCACGCGGGTTGGGTTGCCAATTCTCACCACGGGAATGCCATGATCCACCAGTTTCTCGCTAATCCAGTCCACTGCCATGTTACTTTGGGCACAGACTAATACCTGAGTCTCTCTGCGTAAAGTCTCATTGATGGCTTCGACAAGCGTTGTGGTCTTTCCCGTTCCCGGAGGTCCGTGTACAATGGCTACATCCTTAGCCCAAAGCACTTGGTTCACAGCCTCTTCCTGGGTGGGGTTAAGCCAAGGGAAACGAAGGGGATTGAAAGCAAAACGCTGAGGTTTGGCAGAACCATGGAAAATATCTCTTAGCTCCACTAATCTACCTTTATCGGCTTGAATGACCTTGTTTAAAGCCTCGAACATACACCGGTAGCTTTGTTCATCAAAATAGAGCTGAACACCAAGATTTTCGGCCGATGTAATATCCACCAAGCCTTTTCCTTGTGGTAAAGCCACTACCATACGGTCATCTTCTACGTAACTGATAACACCGGTGTGCGGAAGGAAATGCAGATGTTCCTCGTTTTTCTTCCAAGAGAAAAAGCAGACCGGTCTTCCATATTCAAAGCTGTGCTCTTCATGAGAACCCGAAGTGCGAAATATCTCCACGACAAGCTGGTTCAGGGAGTTGTAATAGCTCTGACCGCATTTTACGGGAAACCAGCAGACTCCTTGCTTGATCTTACGGTTGACACCGTATTTTTCTGTCTGGAGCTTGTATGCCTCTTTTTCTGCTTCGTATTCCATGCGGAGCAATAGGGCTTGCTTGCTGAGTTCTTGTATCGGGTCTTTAGACATATATGAGTCCTTTTGGGTGAAAAACGATGCAAAGATACGGATTTTGCATTCATTTTTGCGGAAAGTTTGTCAGAATTGTGTATCTTTACATCAAAACTTGAATATTATGGGACAAGCCAAGTGTATCACCCGGATAGAGATTGATTCTTTATGGAGTGGACGCAAGCGTATCAACTGGTTGCTGCGTCCGGATGTTAACGTGCTGAGTGGTGTGAATGGTATAGGTAAGAGTACCATTCTGAATCGTTCTATCAGTTCACTGAAAGTGATGATTAAGGATGGTGAACTGAAAAATCAAGTGCCAGGGGTTCGCTTTACTTTTGAGCCGGCGAATGCTACCTCTATCAAGTTCGATGTGATTCGCAGTTTTGACAGGCCTCTCATGCATGCAGAACTGATGGAGAAACTGGCGGACAAGCGGGTCAGTTCAGAACTGGACTGGCAGTTGTATCAGTTGCAGCGCCGGTATCTGGATTATCAGGTGAATATCGGTAACCGTATTATTGAATTGCTGACCTCCGGAAATCCAGAGGATGCACAAAAGGCTACCCTGGTATCCGTGCCAAAGGTGAAGTTCCAGGATATGGTGGACGACTTGTTCTCCGAGACTGGCAAAAAACTCATTCGCAAGAGTAATGAGATTCTGTTTGCTCAGCGAATGGATGTGTTAGGCGCATTGCATGGCCAGTCTTCGAGCGAGGAATATGAGGAATTATCACCTTATCAACTCTCTTCGGGAGAAAAGCAGATGCTGATAATCTTGCTCACGGTCTTGGTAGAAGACCAGCAGCCATTTGTACTCTTCATGGATGAACCGGAAATCAGCTTGCATATTGAGTGGCAGCAGAAAATGATTGGGCTTATCCGAGAGTTGAACCCTAATGCGCAGATTATCTTGACCACCCATTCTCCTGCTGTGATTATGGATGGCTGGCTTGATGCCGTGACTGAGGTGTCTGACATAACAGACTGATAACATGCCTAAACGACTGGTTGATAATTTGAATTCTCTCTATGTGGGAGCGGGCAACCGAATGAAATCCAAGGCTGCTCGTAAGAAAATTGTGGCCTATGTTGAAAGCTACGATGACATTCTGTTTTGGCGAAATATCTTAAGCGCA
>JAUNHZ010000036.1 GCA_030523705.1 Bacteroidales bacterium | reverse complement strand
CCCATGCGAAATGAAATAGTTTCCACCAATACGAAGGTTATTCTGGTGCTGATACATGGCAAGCTGAATAGGTCTTCCTAAGGCATCGTTCATATACACTTTATTGTAAGCCTTGTCGTAATTCACAAACATATTATACAAACCCTTGAACACTTTAGCCGTATCTACCTTATTTCCAAGGTACAAATTCACGTTAGCTTTCTCAAAGGTGTATTGTTCCAGCATACCGTTCAGATAATACTTTTCTATGCTGTCTGCTGGAGCCAGTTTCTTAATTACAGCCTCAACCTCTCCCTTCTTATCATTACGGAGTGATTTACGAGCATCACGCACGTGAGGGAGTTTCATATTTTGAGCCGATGCCATGACTGGCATGAGCAATGCGATAATCAATAATATAAGAGATAGTTTTCTTTGCATGCTGTTTTACTTTATAGTTGTGATGCAAAGGTAAGCACTTTCACGCAATCAAACAACTACTATAACACATAATAACTTTTATTTACCTACTATTACTACTCCATCTTCAGGATTCAGGGTAACAGGTAGCAAGCCTTTTACCTTGACAATTTTCTTTACTGGAGTATTTCCACCATCGTAAACCTCCACCTCTTTCAGCCCTAATAAACTCAAATCAAGCTTTAGCTTCAATGGTTCTGCAGCTGCACTAATACCTCCTATATACCAAGTATCTCCCTTTCTACGGGCAACAACCGCATATTTTCCTGGGTATCCATCCAGGAAGCGAGTCTCATCCCAAGTAGTTGGGACCTGACGCAAGAAGTCTAAACATACGGCAGGAGCATCCTGCAGATTATTTGGAGCTAAAGCAAAGTTCTGGATTGGATTCTGGAAGAGTACAGCAGTAGCCAATTCAAAGATATCTGTAGTCTTTCTAATGCTTCCTTTCTGATTACTTTTGTGCAAGCGATGGTTCAGGAAACAGCCTCCAAACTCCATGATACCTACAGAATTACGAATAAAAGGATGAAGACATCCGTTAAAGGCTTCCTGATCACAATCAGATTGATTGAATACCAAATTCTCGCTGGCTCTGACTGCCTCACTACCCACATAATTTGGATACATGCGCTCCCATCCTCTAGGAATGGTACATCCATGGAAAATGACCATCAAACCATTATCATCGGCATCAGAAAGAATCTCCTCGTAAAGGCGCATGGTCTCTTGCTTATCACCTGCAAAGAAATCTACCTTAATACCTTTCACACCAACCTCACGGAGCCATTTCATCTCCTTCTTTCTGATAATGGCGTTATCCATTTTATTGATTGGGCCTTGCTCAATATCATTCCAATAGCCACTTGAACTATACCAAAGGAACAGCTCCACTTGCTTGGACTTGGCATACGCTATCAAGTCTTTCATGCGTTCCTTACCAATGTTTTTGTCCCAGAAATTATCTATCAAGGCATACTGAAATCCCATAGCAGATGCCAGATCAATGAACTTCACCTGATCATCGTAATTGATGCTGCCGTCTTGCCAGAGTATCCAGCTCCACGTTCCCTTTCCAAATTTATAGGCATGTTCGGTTTCATAGAGAGGTTTTACAACATCCCAAGCAACTGTGGTCTCTACAATAGGTTTCAGACTGTTTCCTACTGTCAAAGTACGCCATGGAGTAGCTCCAGGAAGCGCAAATGCAGGTTCTGAAGTACCATTACCATTGAACTCCTCGGGCATTGGGAACTCTAGTGTATAGGTGTCAAACTGGCAATCACTCAAGCGAGAGCCACAATACTTGCTATCTACTCCCGTCTCACTGACAAGCACCCAACCAGACTCACCTACATGGAAGAGTGCGGGGAATGTATATCCATGACCATACTGAGAGCGGATATTCATAGGAGCATCTGCCTTATAATATTCCTCATAGCTTGGCTTAGTGCGTTTCCAACCTATCATAGCATCACTCTGTGGAGTGAGGAAAGTTGTTGTTGCACTTGGAAAATGAAAAGCGGTCTTTTCTTTCATGATGCGTACTGCACCGGTCTCACCGTATTTCTCCAACAGATAGCGGAAGGCTATATCATTATTGCTCACCAGGAATTCAACCTTCCATTTACGGCCATCTCGAGTTACCAAATCACAAACCAGCTTATTTGCCTTATAATTCACCAAACTGGTCTTAATACGATTCATACTATATGTCTCCTCTACAGGAGTCACCTCATGCTTCTCCAATTTATCCTTATGACCATAAACTCCTATATTTGTTTCCATACCCAGTGCGCTCTGCTCAAGCATAGGAACACCGGCATAGGTTACGGAATAGCTCAAATCACCTTTCTCTGGCATCTGCACATTCACTACTAACTGTCCATCGGGACTGGTCACAGAAGCGTCTTGAGCATGAGCGCTCAATGCCATAGAGGCTGCTATAAACAAGAGATATAAAGACTTTTTCATCATTTATGGTTATTTTTTGCAAAGATATAAAAATTATGACTATCTTCGCAAAGTAAACCAATTAAAATCCTATGATGAAACATTTCAAATTACTCGTGTCTCTCCCTATGTTTGCTATGGGACTGACAGCACAAGCACAACTTACATCTACGGTCCAGTTGGATTTAAACCAGCAGGGCTATGTAATTCCAAAAGAGATTTATGGACAGTTCTCAGAGCATCTGGGACAATGTATCTATGGTGGCCTCTGGGTGGGTGAGAACTCTCCTATCCCAAATGAGCAGGGTTATCGTAAAGATGTACTACAGGCATTAAAAGACTTAAAGGTTCCTGTATTGCGTTGGCCAGGTGGTTGCTTTGCCGATGAATATCACTGGATGGATGGTATCGGTCCTCGCGATAAGCGCCCTACCATGGTGAATACCAACTGGGGGGGTACTGTAGAAGACAATAGCTTTGGTACCCATGAGTTCATGAACCTGTGTGAGCTGATTGGCTGTGAGCCTTACATCAGTGGAAATGTAGGTAGTGGAACAGTTGAGGAAATGGCTAAATGGGTGGAGTACATGACAAGTGACGGTGATAGCCCTATGGCAAACCTGCGCCGTCAGAACGGTCGTGAGAAACCTTGGAAGCTGAAATTCTTAGGTGTTGGTAATGAAAGCTGGGGCTGTGGTGGAAATATGCGTCCAGAGTTCTACAGCGACCTGTATCGCCGTTATTCTACTTATTGCCGTGAGTTCAGTGGCAACAAACTGTACAAGATTGCCAGTGGTGCCAGTGATTATGATTACAACTGGACCGAGGTCTGCATGAAGGCTATCGGTAATAAGATGAACGCCATCTCCCTGCAATATTACAGCGTTATCAATGGTTGGGATAAGCCAAAAGGCTCTGCTACCGACTTTACCACAGCTGAATACCTCCGTACCCTTAGTAAGTGTGTAGAGATTGAGTCTGTCATCAAGAAGCACATTGCCATTATGGACGAAATAGACAAGAAAGGCCGTATTGACCTGCTTCTGGATGAATGGGGAACTTGGTGGGATGTAGAAGAGGGTACAAATCCTGGATGGCTCTTCCAACAGAATACCATGCGCGATGCCGTAGTAGCTTCCCTCTCTCTGGATATCTTCCACAAGTACACTCGTCGCTTGAAGATGGCTAACATCGCTCAGATTGTAAACGTTCTGCAGAGTATGATTCTGACAGACCAGGAAGGTCAAGGCCACATGGTTCTTACCCCTACCTATCATGTATTCCGTATGTATAGCGTGCACCAGGATGCTACAAACATTCCTCTGCAGATTCTCACAGACATTATTGACACCGAGGATAACCGACGTCTACCATTGCTGAGTGCAACAGCCTCTAAGGACAAGAACGGTAAGGTTCACGTATCCATGACAAATGCATCGCCAGACAAGACTCAGACCGTAACCGTGAACTTGGGTGGTTTGAACGTAAAGACTGCTGCAGGTGAAATCTTACAGGGTAAGGCCATGGGTTCATATAATACCTTTGCCAAGCCAAATGAGGTAACCCCAGCTAAGTTTACCGATGCTAAGGTAAAGAAGGGTACCTTGGAGGTGACTATCCCTGCTCACAGTATCATTACACTGGAACTGAACTAATCATAATACATATAAAGAAAAGAGGATGCCCGGTTTGAGCATCCTCTTTTTTATCGCAATGGAATTTCTATTCTGGATTGATGATTTGGGTCTACGTAGATGGTCTGATGAGCATCTCTATTCCGAGTCTGTTTAGACCATATGCCAGCGTAATTACTGTGAATACTATACTCTGGGAAATTACTGCTGGAGATATCAATTCGGATACGGTGTCCTTTCTTGATCTGCCAGACAATAGGAAGCGCCTCAAAGGTTAGCTCCACTACGGTTCCTGGCGTATAGGTCTGACGGGCTCCTAATCGGTTGTTACGATAAGCTAGCGTGGTAATACCAGAACGGATGTTATAGGCACTTCCATCAGGGAATACCTCGCTTACCTTAAAGGTCAGTGCAGTATCATCTACATCGGTACTCATGCTGATGACAGCCTTGATCTTGCCGTCTATAGTAATATCCTCTTCCACTGGAGCAGACAGGAAAGAAATTACATCATTCCTGTAACCCATCTCAGGCTGTACCCTACTGCCTCTGGTCTTTTCACTGGTAAACAGCGTTTCTCCTCCTATACTGATGACAGGATTATTTGGATTATAGGTAAACTGCTGCACCGCTTTCTTCTTCAGCATCTTGCTATCTGTAGTCAGAATCCAATGCTTTCCGTTCTGCTGGCGCTGAGCTGTGAGATAGTAGGTTTTCTTCTTGTACTGTACCACTGGCCATTCTGGTAAGTTCAGCCATTCATCTTGTCCTATGGAATAGACCAGAACTTCATGCTGTGGCTCTTTCCCCTCTACCAAAAGACCGTACATCCAGTTGAAAGCATCGGCATCAATGTTCACATCCTTATCGCGTACAGGATTATGCACAGTTGGCGTAGTGACAAAAGAATGGTTCCAACTACCCACAATCAGTCGACTCTTAGCCTTGGTCTCTGGCGAAAGCAACTCGTAACCTAAGATAGTGCCTTCATTATGATGATCAAAATGGCCAGCCACAACGGTCATAGGAACCTTTATTTTCTCTGGGATACTCCGGAGAGTGGCCCAAACACCCTCATGCCAGTAAGGGTCTGTATAATCCGTATGGGTAATCCAGTCACGGTACCAAGGGAGTTCCACGCCACCCAGACGATCCACATCCATAGTTTCCTGAGGCATATGCTGCATCTGCTCATAATAAGGTTGATCAGGGTCCTTGAAAGGCTTACTGATAGGCTCTTTGGCGTTATCAATACTCCATGATGTCAGGATATCCTGACGGAACAATCCACTGTTATAGGCTGAAAGATGTCTGTCCACTCCGTAATGATGGAGATGGATACATTTTACTTTCTCCGGAAGAATATCCGCAATAATCCAGCATGTCAGCCCCATATACGATGTACCCGTGAGACTAATGCCACTCACCCATTTCTGGCTATCCAACCATTTAGCGAGTGAGAGACCATCCTCACGCTCATAGATGTTTGGTTGGTACTGCCCTTCACTTCCACCGGTTCCACGGCAATGCTGAATGACATAACCTAAGCCACGCTCGGCATATTGCTTGCATCCTGGCAGAGAGCTGATTTTGAGCTGCTCTGGCATATAAGGAGTACGCATAACCACTACAGGTACTGGTTTGTCCGTGACCGGGAGGCACATCTGCGTGCGCAGTTTCACACCATTCCCATTATCTAGCAGTGTATCCTTATACTGAACAGCATAGGAAGGCTCTGCACACAGCACCTCGGTTTTCAGAGGGGCATATTGAGCATGTGCAGAAAAAGGGCTTGCACATAATGCAAGAAAGATTACTTTTAAAATTCGCATAAAATCAGTATTTTGCGCAAAGATAATCTTTTCCCGCCAAATGTGCAAACCCTTATCAGAGAAAAGGGGGGATTAGTACTCTCCCCAAGCTTTTACTTCTATATCATCCAGTGTCTTGGTGCAGAAAGCCTGAATAAAGGCTGATGCCAAACGTGAGTTTGTAATCAGTGGGATATTCAAGTCAATCGCAGCACGACGGATCTTGTAACCGTTGGTCAATTCGTGTGTAGTCAGGTCCTTAGGGATATTCACCACCATATCAATTTCCTTGTTGTGAAGCATCTCCAGTGCCTGAGGCTGACAATCTGGCTCAGATGGCCAATATACCAAAGTATTAGGTACACCGTTCTCTTCCAGATAACGGCTGGTACCTGCTGTAGCATAAATTACATAGCCATGCTGATGCAAGAGTTTGGCAGCTCGCAGCATCTCTGCCTTCTGCTTACCTTCTCCGGTTGAGAGCAAGACAGAGTGCTTAGGAATACGCTGACCTACAGACAGCATAGAGCAGAGCAATGCAGTAGATGTATCCTCACCCAGACAGCCTACCTCACCGGTTGATGCCATATCTACACCCAGGACAGGGTCTGCCTTCTGCAGGCGGTTGAATGAGAACTGACTGGCCTTGATACCTACGTAATCCAAATCGAACAAGTCTTTGTTTGGCTTTTCTACTGGTAAATCCAACATGATCTTAGTAGCCAGATCAATCAGGTTCAGCTTCAATACCTTGCTTACAAATGGGAATGAACGAGATGCACGCAAGTTACACTCAATAACCTTAATATCATTCTCTCTGGCCAGATACTGGATGTTGAATGGTCCGGAGATATTCAACTCCTTGGCAATCTGACGGGAGATCTTCTTGATTCTACGTACGGTCTCTACATACAGTTTCTGTGGTGGGAACTGAATGGTAGCGTCACCGGAGTGTACACCAGCATACTCAATATGTTCAGAGATGGCATAAGCTATGATTTCACCATTACGAGCCACAGCATCCATCTCAACCTCCTTAGCATGCTGAATGAAAGAGCTGACTACTACTGGGTGCTTCTTACTTACCTGAGCAGCCATCTCCAGGAAGCGCTCCAACTCATCCTGGTTAGAGCAAACATTCATGGCAGCACCAGAAAGTACATAAGAAGGACGGACAAGCACAGGGAAACCTACACGCTCAATGAACACGTTGATATCATCCATAGAGGTCAGGGCAGCCCACTCTGGCTGGTCAACACCTATCTGGTCACACATAGCAGAGAACTTATCACGGTCCTCGCAGCGGTCAATGCTTTCAGGACTGGTACCCAAGATTGGAATACGCATCTTGTGCAGACGCATAGCCAAGTTGTTTGGAATCTGTCCACCGGTTGATACAATCACACCGTGAGGGGTTTCCAGTTCCAGTACATCCATGACACGTTCAAAGGTTAGTTCATCGAAATACAGACGGTCACAGATATCGTAGTCGGTAGATACAGTCTCTGGATTATAGTTAATCATAATAGAGCGATATCCAGCAGATCTCAAGGTGTTAAGTGCCTGAACGCCACACCAGTCGAACTCCACACTTGAACCAATTCTATAAGCGCCTGAACCTAATACTACTACACTCTTGCCATCTTGTTCATAGCAAATGTCATGAGCATTTCCGCTATAGGTCATGTACAAGTAATTGGTCTGTGCAGGGTATTCAGCAGCCAAGGTATCAATCTGCTTTACCACTGGGAGGATGCCCTGTTCCTTACGATAGACACGTACCAGCAGGCTAGCGTCCTCAGAGTCAAACTGCTTTTCCAATCCCAATGCACGGGCAATCTGGAAATCTGTAAAGCCCTGTACCTTTGCCTTTCTCAGTAATTCAGCAGGCAGGCTCTGCAAATCGTCTATCTGCTGCAGTTCCTTATTGGTGTCCAAGATATTCTGGAGCTTGTACAGGAACCACTTATCAATCTTAGTCAGGTCATGAATCTGATCCACGGTATAGCCAGACTGTAACGCCTTCTCTACTACCAGCACACGTTTGTCAGTTGGTGCCTTAAGCTGCTCGTCAATAGAATCTATAGTCAGTTCCTTGTTGCCCACAAAACCATGCAAACCCTGACCAATCATACGAAGACCCTTCTGGATAGCCTCCTCAAAGGTACGGCCGATAGCCATGACCTCTCCTACAGACTTCATGCTAGAACCCAGCTGACGGTCAACACCGTGGAACTTACCCAAGTCCCAACGAGGAATCTTACACACCACATAGTCCAGTGCAGGCTCAAAGAATGCAGATGTAGTCTTAGTAACCGAGTTCTTCAGTTCAAATAAGCCATAGCCCAGACCCAGTTTTGCGGCAACAAATGCCAATGGATAACCGGTAGCCTTAGAAGCTAAAGCAGAGGAACGTGACAAACGTGCATTTACCTCAATCACGCGGTAATCCTCGCTCTCTGGGTCAAATGCATACTGTACATTACACTCACCTACGATACCAATATGACGAATAATCTTGATAGCCAGTGCACGGAGTTTGTGATACTCCTTATTGGTCAGTGTCTGTGAAGGAGCGATGACAATACTCTCACCAGTATGGATTCCCAGTGGGTCAAAGTTCTCCATGTTACAAACAGTGATACAGTTGTCGTAACGGTCGCGAACCACTTCGTACTCAATCTCCTTCCAGCCCTTAAGTGATTTCTCTACCAATACCTGAGGAGAGAAAGAGAATGCCTTTTCTGCCAACACATCCAGTTCCTCGCGGTTGTCGCAGAAACCAGAGCCCAGACCACCAAGAGCATAAGCCGCACGCAAGATTACAGGGTATCCCAGCTCTTCGGCTGCCTTACGTACATCCTCTACATTATCACAAGCCTGTGAGCGGATGGTCTTCACATTGATTTCATCCAGCTTCTTCACAAACAGCTCGCGGTCTTCTGTATCCATGATAGCTTGTACAGGAGTACCCAGCACCTGCACGTTATACTTCTCCAAAATACCACTCTTGTACAGCTCTACACCACAGTTCAGCGCAGTCTGTCCACCGAATGCCAAGAGAATACCGTCTGGCTGTTCCTTCTGGATGATTTTCTCCACGAAGAATGGCATGACAGGCAAGAAATACACCTTGTCGGCAACACCCTCTGAAGTCTGTACGGTAGCAATGTTAGGGTTAATCAGCACCGTCTCAATACCTTCCTCGCGCAGTGCCTTCAGTGCCTGAGAGCCTGAGTAGTCAAATTCACCAGCCTCACCAATCTTCAATGCTCCTGAACCCAGCAGCAGCACCTTCTTTATCTTAGTATCTATCATGATTTACAACAGCTTTACGAAGTCATCAAACAAAAATTCAGTATCGGTAGGTCCACTGGCAGCCTCTGGATGGAACTGCGCAGAGAACCAAGGCATCTCCTTGTGGCGGATACCCTCGTTACTGCCATCATTCAAGTTCACGAAAAGGGTTTCCCAACCTTCTGGCAGTGTATAGCTGTCCACAGCATAACCGTGGTTCTGTGAGGTGATAAAGCACTTGTTTGTGCCCACCAGCTGCACTGGTTGGTTATGAGAGCGATGACCATATTTTAGTTTATAGATACGTGCGCCTGCAGCCTGAGCCAGCAACTGGTTTCCCATACAAATACCCATACAAGGGCGTACCTTTTCATTGGCAAGGAAATCCTTGATGTGCTGTACGGTCTGTGGTACGGTCTCAGGGCTACCAGGACCATTAGCCAGGAACAAACCGTCAAACTCCAATTTATTGAAATCATAATCCCATGGTACACGGATGACCTCCACGCCACGCTTCAGCAGACAGCGGATGATATTATGCTTCACACCGCAATCCACCAGGACTACCTTCTTTCCTGCACCCTCATTATAGCGCAGCACCTCCTTGCAGCTTACACTGGCAATGAAGTTCACACCCTCGTAAGAAGCCATAGGAAGCTCTTGCTCTGCGCCCTCAAAGGTAATGCGTCCCATCATCACACCATGCTCACGGAGCACCTTGGTCAGCTGACGGGTATCAATACCGGTAATGCCCGGAATATGCTCACGCTTCAGCCAGTCGGACAGACTGCCCTTAGCGTTCCAATGCGAGTAGCAGGTGCTGTAGTCTCCCACTACCAGCGCACGTACGTGTATCTGTTCAGACTCCATGTAGGTAGAAACACCATCTGCCTCACGGGTAAAGGCTGGCACACCATAGTTGCCCACCAGCGGGAATGTCTCTACCAGGATCTGTCCCGCATAAGAAGGGTCTGTCAAGCTTTCAGGATAGCCCATCATGGCTGTATTGAAAACCACCTCTCCCATCACGGCCTTTTCGTAACCGAAGCTCCCGCCCTGGAAGGTGACCCCATTCTCTAATGTAAGAATTGCCTTTCTCATTATTTAATGTTGGTTATTGTCTTGATAAAATCTAAAAAGAGTGGATGTGGCTTGAGTACAGTAGACTTATACTCTGGATGGAACTGTGTACCTACATACCATGTGTTTGCAGGGATTTCCACAATCTCCACCAAATCGCTATCCGGATTTACACCCACGCACTTCATACCTTGAGCCTCATACTGATCACGGTACTCGTTATTGAACTCATAGCGATGTCTGTGACGCTCGCTGATATTCTCCGCACCATACAGCGAACGGACCTTGCTGCCGGTTCTCAGCTTACAAGGATAGGCTCCCAAACGCATGGTACCACCCATGTTAGTAATAGCCTTCTGACTCTCCATCAGGTCTATCACGCCGTGAGGAGTCTCTGCATCCATCTCACGACTGTTCGCATCGGCGTATCCCAGCACGTTACGGGCAAACTCTATCACCATCATCTGCATACCCAGACAGATACCAAAGGTAGGGATGTTATGGGTACGCGTATAATGTGCTGCCACAATCTTTCCTTCTATGCCACGAGAGCCAAATCCCGGACAAATGACTACCCCCTGCAATCCTTCCAGTTTCTCTGCTATATTCTCTTCGGTCAGCTCCTCACTGTCCACAAACACCAGCTTGGTCTTCACACCGTTATAGATACCGGCGATATTCAAGCTCTCACGGATACTCTTATAGGCATCCTGAAGAGCATATTTTCCTACCAGACCCACATGAATCTCACGGGTAGCCTCACGCTGGAGTTTGAGGAAATGCATCCAGGACTCCATGTCTGAATCCTGCTTTACCTCCATCTTAAGCTTGCGCAGCAGCGCTACATCCAGTCCCTGTCGGTGCATGTTCACTGGCACCTCATAGATACTTGGCAGGTCCTGACTCTGCACCACACAGTCTGGATCCACGTTACAGAACGATGCCACCTTATGCATGATACCCTCATTCAGGTCTTTTTCTGTACGAAGCACCAGAATATCTGGCTGGATTCCCATACTCTGGAGTTCCTTTACGGAGTGCTGTGTAGGCTTGGTCTTGAGCTCATCGGCAGCCTTCAGGTAAGGTACAAAGGTCAGATGCACGTTCACCGCTCTATCGCCCAGTTCCCAACGAAGCTGACGGATAGCCTCCATGAAAGGGGCACTCTCAATATCACCAATGGTACCACCTACCTCGGTAATCACAAAATCATAATTCCAAGGATCATCCACGCGCATCATGCGGTGCTTGATCTCATCGGTGATATGAGGCACTACCTGGATGGTCTTTCCCAGATAGTCGCCACGGCGTTCCTTATCAATCACGCTCTTATAGATACGGCCAGTAGTCACACTGTTTCCACGGGTAGTGCGAATGCCAGTGAATCGTTCATAGTGTCCCAGATCCAGGTCGGTCTCCATACCATCATCGGTCACATAGCATTCTCCGTGTTCATAAGGATTCAGTGTACCTGGATCGATATTAATGTATGGATCAAACTTCTGAATAGTTACGGAGAAGCCCCTAGCCTGGAGCAGTCTGCCCAATGAAGCGGATATGATTCCCTTACCCAGCGATGACACAACACCGCCTGTTACAAAGATAAATTTAGTCTGCATTTCTTATACCAGTTTACATAAGATTCAGCTGCCAGCCTACAGCCACCAGCGGTTGGATAATGACCCGTGAAGAACCAGTCACCTGTATGTTCCGGGCATGCCTGATGCAGTGCATCAATATGTTGGAACACCAGTTTTACCGGTACCTTCACTTCGTCAGGACGGAGAAGTTCCGCCATTTTCTCGTTAAGTTGTTCTGCCGTAAATGGCTCGTACAGGTCTCTCAAGGCCAGTCCATTGCCCTTCTTGCACTCCTCATAGACTCTGCGCAAGAGAGATTCCATGTGCAAATCCTCCAGTAAAGACACAGCAGCCTGGAAAGCAATGAAGCCCTCTATGTTACTCATGTCAATGCCATAGAAATCTGGGTATCTGATTTGAGGAGCAGAGCTGACAATCACAATGGATTTTGGTCTGAGCCTGTTTAATATCTTGATGATGCTCTCGCGCAAGGTTGTACCACGCACAATGCTGTCGTCTATCACTACCAGATGATCTACACCAGGGCGTACCACTCCGTAGGTCACATCATACACATGGGCTGCCAGGTCATTTCTGGCGCTGCTCTCTGTGATAAAGGTACGCAGCTTGATGTCCTTGGCCACCAGTTTCTCCGTACGCAGCTCCACGCCATACTGCCTCAAGCCCTCAACCATGCCATAATAGGCCACCTCGGCGGTATTAGGAATGTAAGAGAATACAGTATGCTCCAGGTCTCCATCCACGGCATCGTAAATCTGTTGCGAGAGAAGCTCTCCCAGCATCTTGCGCTCACGGTGAATATCCACGTCATTTCCGCGACTGAAGTAAATGCGTTCAAACGCACATGCCTTTCTTGGCGCAACGGGCTCTAGGATCTGCTCCACGCTGAGCTTACCTTCTCTGTTTATGATCAGTGCCTGACCTGGCTGAATTTCCTTGATGTCTTCCTGCTGCAAATCGAAAGTAGTCTGCAGCACTGGACGCTCACTGGCTATAGCCACAATCTCATTATCCTCATAATAAAAAGCAGTACGGATACCCCAAGGGTCACGAATGGTGAACATCTGTCCGGCACCGGTCATGCCACACATAACATAGCCACCATCGAAATGAGGCATAGTAGTCTTAAGCACATTAGCCATTTCCACATGGCTGTCAATATACTCCGTGATAGCTCTACCCTGCAAGCCCTGTTCCTTAGCTATGGTAAAATTCCGCTCCACCTCCCTGTCCAGGCGGTGCCCCATGAGTTCAAGTAAGATATAAGAGTCGCTGTAGATACGGGGCGATTGTCCCTGATCGGTTAAAAGTTTGAACACCTCATCGATGTTCGTCATATTAAAGTTTCCGCAAAGGCAGAGATTCTTGGCTCTCCAATTGTTTCTGCGAAGAAAGGGGTGAACGTACTGGAGGCCACCTTTTCCGGTAGTGGAATATCTCAGGTGGCCCATATAAAGCTCACCTCCTGAATCCATACCTTTTAAATATGCCTCTTGAAAAATCTTAGTGATAGCGTCTTTTCCTTCAGCCCTTTCACGGAACATATATTCTTGTCCGTCCGGCTGCTTCATCTTTACGCAGGCTATTCCTGCTCCTTCCTGTCCTCGGTTATGCTGCTTCTCCATCATCAGATAGAGCTTGTTCATGGCATAACTGTCGGTGCGGTATTTCTTTTGGTAATACTCCTTCGGTTTTTTAAGCCGAATCATTGCTATTCCACACATAACAACTAGCTAAAAAAGTTTACATTTTAAAATCTCCGCATGCAAATGTACGTCAATTTGCTCAAATATATGACATTTTTATGAAATTTGTTTTCAAATATTATACTGTACTTACAATCCGAAATATTTAGAGCAAATATTTGCGGATTTTTAAAGCATTTTTCAACCCACAACTTACAGACTGTAAGTTTGTGTATATTTTTACTATAAAATCAACACAAAAAGAGAGGATTTACCGATAATTTGTTAAAATTTCAAGTAAATCCTCTCATAATTTTGTAATCTCAGGAAATCGCCGTATCTTTGCAGTCTCTTCCCTTTAGAAAATCTCCGTTTTTCCTCTATTTTACCACATAAATGGCAGCAGTAACCCCATTCACTGTGACTTTATCTTGAACCTTTCCGGATTTATAGTTACTTTGCTTAGCATTGCCCAAAAGCAGAGTCACCTGTCCTTGTGTAGGTATGTTGGCTGTCACTTTCTTACCCGATGGGTTCAGAACCACAATGAAACTCTGCTTACCATCTGTACGCTTATAGACCATTGGGTATGGCTGATTCACATCGCTTAGGAGTTCCCAGTCTGCATCATTATTCAGGCCAGGGTTCTCATGGCGCAGCTGCATGAGCTTGCGGGTATAGTTCAGCAAGGAGTTAGGATCCTTCTCCTGCGTTTCCACGGTAAGCAAATTATGCTCTGTATCTACAGGGAAATAGAGTTGCTGGGCTGGCGCTGTAGAGAAACCTGCATTGGCATCATTCCCCCACTGCATTGGGGTACGGGTTCCCGCACGGGTGTTTGAGCCTTCTTTTGGTGCCAGATTCATCTGGTATTTCATACCTATCTCGTCGCCATAATATATAAAAGGTACGCCAGGCATAGTCAAGAAGAAGGTCTGTGTTACCTTGAGCTGGTCCATGGTATTACGAGTACCTATATTAGGGCGCTGATAATCGTGATTAGCTGTAGGAATGGCAATGTAGCCATCTTTCTTGGTCTTGCTGTAACTATTGGTAAAGTTCTCTACAAAATTAGTGAGAATTCCCTTACCGGCCAGGTCAAAATAGCAGTGCTCATAGGCTCTTGAGCGTTCCTCATATGGGGTTCCAGGCTCAAAGAAGAGGGAGCCATACCCCGGTACGCCAATATGAATCATGAAATCAATATTAAAACCTGCAGGAATAGACTGTGTAGGGCTTCCCCACTCTGAAATCAGGATACACTCAGGGTAGTTCTTATCGATCCACTCTCGCATCTCTTGCCAGAGGGCAATGGTAGCCACCTTGTCCGGATCATTCTTTACTAAGGAAGCTGCCATATCTACACGGAATCCATCGATGCCCTTGTCAAACCAGAACTGCATGATATTACGCAGCTCACGGCGCATAGCCTGAGGTCCGGGTGCCGTTACGGGCTGCTCCCAAGGATGGTTTGGGTCTATGTTGTAATAGCCATAGTTCAGGGCTGGCTGTGTAGGATAGAAATTCTTCTCGTAATACTTGGCACGTGGTGCATCGGCCTGGACATAGCGTCCCCACTTGAACTTTCCCTTGCCGTTCTGCATGTCTTCCCACTCCTGCATGGTAATGATGCCTTCTTTCTGGATAACATCGTCGGCTTCATCAAACCAGATGTAGTAGTCTGAATAATGTTCATTGGCAGCTTGCGCAGATTGTTTGAACCACTCGCACTGGTCGCTGCTGTGTCCAGCTACCAAGTCCAGGCAGACCTTCATGCCGCGCTTGTGTGCTTCCTGTGCCAAAGTCACCATATCGCTGTTTGTACCGAAGCGTGGATCTATCTTGTAATAGTCTATCACATCGTAGCCACCATCGGTCCATCCGGACACGAACACGGGGTTGAGCCACAGGGCGTTACAGCCCAGGGACTGAATATAGTCCAGTTTCTGAGTAATACCCTGCAAATCACCATATCCATCTCCGTTAGTATCCATGAACGAAGAAGGATAAATCTGATAGAAAGCTGCATTACTTAGCCACTTAGGGTTATCTGTGGCATTTGCCACGCTCAGGTTAGCCAAGGCCAGGGCCCCAACCACCCACAAATTTCGTATATTCATCATGATTCAGAATTTTATTTTTTGCAAATATACATAAAAAAAGAGGAGCTCAGCCCCTCTTCTTAAAATTTTTATGACTTTCAATCCATCTTCGTCCAGTACATCCTTTGGAAGAACGGTCCTATGGACCCTTTCACAGTCAGTGTCTTGGCATCTTTAAAATACAAGGTCACGGTAAACACTTTACCACTGGTTGGGTCATAAATCTTACCATCTGCCCATTTCTCATTCTTATAAGTTACTTTGTCTATCAGGACAATCTGGTCGGCCTGGGCAAAAGCTCCACTCACTGCTAATACCAGTGTGAGCATCATAAAAACGAATCTTTTCATACCTTATTTATTAAATCTCTTACCTATTTCATTAAATCGCTCCACAAAATAGCTATGCCAATATTCTGCCATTTCTTTCCGGTTCTTTCCGTCGTAGCTCTGTCGTGCTCCCACCTCTACCACAATGGAGCCTCTTCCTATATTCCCGCTTACAGGGAGTACCTTCCCTGTTCCCCAGATGGTTACTGGAATAATGTCACACTTCAGGCTCTCTGCAAAAAAGAACGCTCCATCGCGGAAAGGCTGAATGGACAAATCGCGGGAACGTGTTCCCTCGGGATAAATCAGGAAGGAGAAACCTGCAGCCAGCTTCTTACGGGCATACATCACCACCGTGCGCACCGGAGTAGCATTAGAAATGAGTTCTTTGTAATGTGTCATGCTGGCAAACATCTTGTTTTTGAAAAGGGCTTCCTTAGCCATGCCTACAATTCTAGGATGCAGCATAAAAATGGCAGGAATGTCCAACATGGACTGGTGATTAGCTATGATGATGGCAGGCCGCTCAAAATCCTCCTGGGAGGCATTAATGATCTCTACATCAACTTTAGGGAGTGATCGGCACAGGAACCATCGGCAATAGGCGGCCTGTTTCTCATGGTACCACTGCTGGTGCCTTTCTTTTCCGTCCTTATAGCGTAGCGTAAACCAAAGCTTGGCCACCCTACTGATGACCAACGGGAAAAAGGCGAAAAGGCAAGTAAAATAAGCAATCAAAAGCAAGTCTGTCAGTTTCTTCATTGTAGTGATTTATTTTGCATTTGGAGGGTTATTCGGACTTTTTTTGTTCATTTCATCTGCAAATTTACACTATTTTTGATAACTGACAAGGTTTTTCTTCAAAAAAAGATGGTTAGAGCCAGTTTGCTGTGCTCACTTCAACTGCCGGATTGAGTTTCTGGATATGTTTAACGCCCAGGAGATTTTTCCCATTTATTTTTTAGTGGTAATCAGAATGAATGCATCAACATCTTCTGAAGCATATTTCTTGACCCTAGGGTCAGAGTTTTTGACCACCTCCACGGAAAAGATCTTACGCATATCAATTTTCTCCATTTCATCCTTCGTAATAATCTTACCGTCTAAGATATAACCAACTTTTGCATCGTCACCTTTAACTTTCATCTTAATTGTTCCTGATGTTTTACGCGGTTCCACTCTCGCGGGCATCCTATTTGTGGTAATGGTATGTTTGTTTGTTTTATCATCTACCGTATAATCAATTATCTTGACGCCCTTAAGCTGAGAGCCATCGAAATTTGATACAACTTTGCCATCTATGACATAAGTTGGTGCCTTATCCTGTGCAGAGAGTCTTACCACAGAAAGCATCATGACCAGACATATAAAACATATCTTACTTTTCATAATCGTATTTTTTATTTCTATTTTAAAAGGTCCATATTCAACAGTATAGGAGAGCCATCTTCACTGGTCGTCATAATGAACTGAGTAGTTTCTCCATTGGTAAAAGTAGCATGAATCACTATCTCATCATCTTGATTGTCGGCTTTAATATCACGAATTTCCTCCCCGCCCGTAAGAGCCAGTGCATGGAGCGTTTCCAGGAGTTCCCCCATCGTAAAATCCGGTTCATCGGTCTTTATCTCCTGAGACAGTACTGATGTCTCTGCCTTTTCTGTAACCCAGTCTTTCACCATGAAAAGTCCTACAAATACGGTAATGCAAGCAGCTGCAATCCAAGGCCACAATCTCCTCAATACAATTTGCTTCTGTAAATTTTTCTCAAGCAAAGCTTCAAGATCCTCCTCATTTGAATCATAGGCACCGGTCTTGAAACTACGGAACAGTTCTGCATAGGCTTCCCACGCTGCAGGGATTTCTTTTTCCTTACAGAAATACTCGGTTAGCCAGAGTTCCTCGGCCTCGGTAGTCTGTCCCTCCATGAACCGGGACAATAATTCATTTATATATGCTTTTGTGTTCTCCATATTCATTCTCCTTTCATCTGTGCCATAAGCTGAGCCCTGGTCTTACTAATCATACCTCTAACAGAAGACTCAGTGGTACCCAGCACATGGGCTATTTCCACATAGGATAGATTTTCTACGTTTCGCATACGGATCAGGGTTCGCTGCTTCTCGGTAAGCGCAGCTATGCCTTGAATCAATCGTTCATGGTTCTCCTTTTCCTCTAATTCTTTCTGAGGATTCCCGGCTGTGGTCAGCGACAGATTTTCATCTACTTGGACTTGCTCCTTCTTGTCTCTGAGCATGTTCAGCGATACATTTTTACAGACCACGCTGGACAGATTCCGCATTTTGTTCAAGTCTGTTATCCTGTCCCTAAGCATCCATAGCTTTACCAACGTATCCTGAACGGCATCTTCTGCATCGTCAAGATTATCCAGGTAATGCATGGCCTGACGCAGCATATCACCGCGCATCTTCTCCACACCTGCTATGA
>JAUNHZ010000035.1 GCA_030523705.1 Bacteroidales bacterium | reverse complement strand
AGGACTCTTCGGCTTCAAAGAGTCCTTTTGAAGTTTACTTGCGGATTTGAGGTTCCACTTTCCTAAAAATGGTATCGGTTGGCATGGAATAACTTAATCCTATGAACTATAAAACTAATAATGAAAGTTAAATTACAGCATGTAGTTATACTTTTTTCTATGTTTTCTTGTCAGTAATTACAAAATGTAGTTTATTTGCAAACGTAAAAACTAATAATTGTAATTTTATGGCATTGAAAGAACTTACTAACAAGGAAATGGAGCTGATGGAGATTCTCTGGAGTAATCCCGATGGTCTGACCATGCGTGAGCTTTATGAGCTTCTGCCAGAACCGCGTACTCATTTTAACACAGTCAGTACGTTTGTCCGCCGATTGGAGGAGGAGAATTTCGTTAAGCATGAAGCCATAGCTGGGAGGCTATTCCGCTACATGGCTGCCATCAGTAGGATGGATTATGAGAAACGAGAGCAAAGCTCTTTCCTCAATCGCTTCTTTAATGGATCACACATGGAATTTGTGCGCCATCTCATCAAAGAAGAGAAAATAAGCAAGGAGGATTTGGAGGAACTTATCGACTTTATCAATAAAGATTAGTGTAAAACTTATTACAGCATATGATTACCCAGCTGCTCATCTACTCACTTAAGGCATCACTGATATTGGCTCTGTGCTATATACCTTATCTGCATATACTCAGGCATGAACGGTTCTTCAGGTTGAACCGCAAGGTGCTTGTTGCCATCATGGTTTTCAGCCTGCTCCTTCCTGCATTCAATATAAACTGGATGAGCCTGGATAAGTTGCCTGTCGTGCAGGCTACCTATGAGCAGATGGTGGAGGCTGGCCTTCCGGTGCTGCGTGTGGACCTGGAATCCATGCAGCAGGTGGATGTCCTGAAGCCTGCAGTAAATTGGTTTGACGTCATTGCCATCGTATTCTTCATCGGCATGACACTCTCCATCTTCTTTCGTTTCATCCAGATGGGGGTGCTGTCCTATCTGCTGAATCGCAAGAATCTGTGGACCAGGAGGATGGACGATGGTATCATCATCTGCTGCAGGAAAGGCCACTTTTCTCCGTATAGCTGGATTAACCGGATCATAATCAGTGAATCCGACTGGGACGAGAATTCTGATATCATCCTCTTGCATGAGATGGGGCATATCAAGGCCGGGCATTCGTATGATATCTTGCTCTTGCTCCTTTGTCAGGCCATGATGTGGTACAATCCGTTTGCATGGCTGTTGGGCAACTCGCTGGAGGATGTACATGAGTATGAGGCCGATGACTATGTGCTTACACAGGGAGTGGATGCCAAAAGCTATATGCTGCTGTTGGTCAGCAAGGTGGCAAAATGGGAAGGATACAGCTTTGTCAACAGTTTGAACCATAGTACCTTGAATAAGCGTATTATCATGATGAAGGCTGGACCAGCCCTTTCATCCTGGCGGCGTAGCAAGGTTCTTTATCTGCTGCCTGTCTGCGCCTTGGCACTCAGTGTATTTGCCACGCCCAAGGTAGCGAACCCCACTCAGGAGGCATTGCTGAAACTGGAGCAGGAGCAAGCTTATTTTACGTTTGCCGATGTAGCTCCCATGTATGGAAAGGAACAGAAAGACCTGTATACCTACATTTCCAGGAATATAAAGTACCCTTCCCAGGCTCGCGAGAATGGGATACAGGGGCGCGTATGGGTAGAGTTTGTCGTAAACACGGATGGTACGCTGTCCGATATCAGGGCAGACAAGTTTGAGACGGGCAGTCCTTTGGGAATGAGCAATGTGATCAATGAGGTAGGCGTTTTTGGCTACAGTCAGCATGCTGCCGATGCTCCGGCACGGGATGAGGGAAAAGTCACCGAAGGAAATCAAGCACTCGCCGACGAGGTGGCCCGTCTCTTGGAGGGTACTTCCGGAGGCTGGAAACCGGGCTATATGCAGCACGAAGATGGTACGCAGACACCCGTGGCAGTCAAGCTGACGTTCCCCATCTGTTTCAGCATCAATTAGGAAATCAATATACATAACTGTTTAATTTTTAGCAAGAAATGAAAAAACTATTATTTCTGGCTAGCCTATGCTATGCCTTTACGTCAAGTGCCCAAGAGGCCGTTTATCCTAAACAGGAGAGTCTGCAGCCTGTAGAAAAGATGCAGCTGCGTGTTCAGTACGATGTGGACTGGCGCTATGACCTGGGAAAACCCGAAAAGATGATGCACGACAAAATGTACACAGAGATGGGGCAGAATGTCTGCCATAGCTACATAGAGCGTGAGTGGAATAATGAGGTGAAGTTCAATAAAGGCTACGAGAAGAATGGCAAGCGTGGCACAAATGCCATCATGGCGCTGTATTCAAACATCGGTGAGGTGTTTGTGGGCTATCCCAAGGGCAAGGTTACCTCTATCTACAGCCTGGATGCGCTGGGTACGTACAAGTATGATGAGCCTGCTGTCAAGTTGGAGTGGACCATTACGGATGAGAAGCTGGACACACTTGGTTATCATTGTAAGGTAGCTACCTGCACCTATGCGGGTCGTGAATACCGGGCATGGTTTACCGAGGATATCCCTGTCAGTTTTGGCCCTTGGAAACTCGGCGGACTGCCAGGCTTGATTATCAAGGCGGAGACTGCAGATGGAGATTATCGCTTTGTACTGGCTGGCATAGAGAAGGTGAAAGATGCTAAGGATATTTGTATCTGGAACAGAGACTTCATCACATCGACCAAGTCGAAGACCAGGAGACAGGAGAAGATATTGCTGGCACAGCCTGGTGAAATCCTGGAGCAGATAGGCGTGACGTTTACCGTGGTCACCTATGACAGCAATACACCTACAAAACTAAAATTCTTCACTTTCGATAATCCTTTGGAAAAGGATGTCTAAAAACATGTCATTCTGAGCAGGGCGAAGAATCTCGTCCAATATTACTTGGAAGAGCCTTCTGGGTTGGACGAGATCCTTCGCTACGCTCAGGATGACAAGCTACTTAGAGAAATCCGTAAATCAATATTACTATGCACAAAATCCTTACAATTCTCAGCCTTTTGCTGACAATCACAGTTCATGCCCAGACCGTTCTGACAGGAACGGTTCGGGATGAGAACAATGATCCAGTAGAAATGGTGATGATCACGGCTCTTAACCCTGCGGACAGTACTATCGTTTCTTATGCCAGTACCGACGAGGAGGGTAAATACTCCCTTTCGTTTACCCATTCGAAATTGCGTAAGGTCCTTCTCCGCATGGCCGGCTTCAATGTCCGTACGGAATTCCGTACGGTGGAGAACCAGACGCAGCATGTGGACTGGACCTGCATGGTGGAAAGCACGTTGCTGAATGAGGTGATAGTGAAGGCTCAGAAATTGTGGGGGAGCAAAGACACGCTCAATTATCTGGTATCGGCTTATTCTCGCGTGCACGACGTTACCATTGGCGATGTGCTGAAACGACTGCCTGGAATTGAAATCAAGGAAAATGGTGGCATCTATTATCAAGGTGTTCCTATCAGCAAGTTCTATGTGGGGAACATGAATGCGCTACAGGGGCAGTATAACATTGCTACCAAGGGCATCAGGCCAGAGGATGTGGCTAGTGTTCAGGTCATGGAGCAGCATCAGCACATCAAGGCATTGGCAGACCAGACACCACCAGAGTCTGCTGCCCTCAACCTCAAGCTGAAGCAAGAGAAGAAAGAGGTCTGGAGCAAATCTGCCAACCTGGGACTGGGATATAGTGATCATTTGCTCTGGAATGCAACGGCACGTGCCATGCTGTTTGGCCAGGAAAAGCAGCACATCATGGTCTATGACACCCAGAACGACGGGCAGGGTAGTAATATGCTCGCTTCGCATGATGGTGGAAATGCTATTTTCGGGAATACCGTCACTTCTGTCAGTTCACCGGATTCTTCTCCATTCGGGAATAACCATCGCAACAACTATCATCAGCTGGCATTCCGGAACTTGTGGAGGCTGAACGACTCTACCGAGGTGCATGCCGATGTATCCTATCAGTATGATTTTGTGCGGACAAAGACGGATGTCCATACCACCTATATCCTTCCGGATGGAACCGCCCGACAGCTTTTGGAAGACTTTGCGACTCAAAGCACCCTGAATAAGGCAGACGTGAATCTAATGTATGAGCGAAATGCCAGGAAGGACTACCTGCAGAACCAATTATACCTTTCTGGCTACTGGAACCATGCGGACAACATGACCTCAATCCGTGAAAAGGGAAACAGTCGCACACTGGGTGTCTATGATCAGTTTCATTGGGTTCACAGGACTTCAAGAGGCGGTGGGTTCGATTTCAAGAGCAGAAATGAATTCTCTGTCACTCCACAGCGCCTGACGGTAAGTCCGGGTGTCTTTCCAGAACTGCTGAGCGACAGTATCCCTTATGCTTTTGCCACTCAGACGGCAACGGTCCATAGTATTGAATCGTCAAACTCCTTCTCCTTGCTGAATGACATTCGCAGGCATCGGTTCACTTTTGCACCAGCCTTGCACGCTAATGTGAAACATGTCACACTGGGGTCACAGCTGAACTCGGGGAAGCGTTTCGGGGGTGACATGGAATATACCCGTTTCGATGTAGGGGCTGGGTTGAGCGCTCGCTATACGCATCGTCATTTCTATGCTAATCTTGCCTTGCCTATAAGCTTGCAGCCTACCGTGCTTGGTGGTACCAGCCACAGCATTTCTAGCCGTACCCGCCTGTATTTCAATCCTTCGGCGTCCTTTACTTGGAGAATGAACGACTATTGGGCTAGTAGCGGCAGTGCTGCATGGAGCAGTTCTCCTTCTTCCTGGCATCAGCTGTATACGGCATACGTGCTCAGGAGTTACAGCAGCTTGAGTCGGTATACAGGGGATATGTATGACACCAGCCTGTTCAATGGCCGGATAAAGCTTGACTATAAGCATATATTCGGCCAGTTCTTCGGATGGGTGGAATTCGGAGGCAGCCTGACCAGTGCCGACATGACATACGGCTCTCGCATCAACGAGCAGGGCTATAGTGAGATGCAGATGGTGCGACAGCCTCATTCAGGTAGGAACATACAGGTGCGTGCCAATCTCCGGAAAGATTTCAGTTGGAAGCAGCTGAGCATGGAAGTCACAGGTTCTTATGCCCATGGAACCAGTCAATATCTCAGACAGGATGTCCTGACTCGCTATGAGAGCCGCAGCTATAATGTAGAGGGTAAGCTTGGTGTCAAGCCTTTCAACTGGCTGGATTTCAGGTATGTAAGCCATTGGAACAGATATGGTTCCCAAACAGATAGCGGCATCAGCAGCCGGTCGGCAGTCAACTGGGGTAATACATTGTCGGTCAACAGTACTATCATAGATAAGCATCTGTGGCTCTCACTGAATGCTACACATGAGTATAACAACCTGTTGGATAAAAGGAACAACAAATACCTGAGTGCTCAGCTTCGCTATCTGGTAAACCGGATGGAGTTCACACTCCGTGCAGAGAACCTCCTGAACATGCGTCAGTACAGTACGCTCAGCATTTCGGACATGACCGAGCGATACACGGTCTATCATCTGCAGCCACTGACTGTGATGCTAGTCACTTCTATTCATTTTTGATTTTTGTTTTTTCTGGGATTTTCAAGAAAAAAGTGAATGATAGATAGGAAAGTTTAATCTATATTTCAATACTTAGTAGGCGCAGTTCCAAAATAGTCCTTGAATGCCCTGGAGAAACTGGCCAAAGTAGAGAATCCCGTCTTATCTGCAATCTCGCTGATGGTGAAGTTCTTGCTTTTAAGCATCTCCAGCGCCTTATTCATGCGATAAGCAGTATAGAGGTTAGAAGGATTCTCGCCTGTCAGATTCTTGATCGTCGTATAGAACTTGGTATGACTCATAGCCATCTCTTTGTACAGGCTATTTATCTTGAAATCAACCTCATGCAGATGCTCATCTATGAGTGCATAAAGTTGCTTCAAGAACTCCTCGTCACGCTTGGACAGAGTCTTCACAGCCTCCTTGTTCTCCGGTTCATCCAGCGTCTGTGGGGTAAAATTCAGAATCTGCTGCTGAATCTGCATGCGCTTTTCCAGCAGGTTGTTCACATTGGCTATAAGGTAATCCAAGTCGAATGGCTTGGTAATATAAGCATCTACACCCAGGTTAATACCCTGAATCTTGCTCACGCGGTCAGTCTTCGCGGTTAGCATGATTACCGGCAAGTTCTGGTTTTCCCTATTTCCCTTCAGGTTCTTACATAAGGTATCACCATCCATAACCGGCATCATACGGTCGCAGATAATAAGATCCACTGCATTCTCCTTCATATAGTCCAGGCACTCCTGGCCGTTGGATACGCAGGCTATGGCATAGAAATCTTTCAGCATGCGCTCCAGATAGATACGCATGTCAATATCATCTTCCACTATCAGGACTTTCTTGCTGGCATAGCGCTCATGAATGGCTGCCGGGTCTTCACCGTTCGATGCATGCTGTGTCTCATAGTGGCTGTCTTCACTGCCTATCAGTGGAATGATGAAGGAGAAGATGGAACCTCCGGCAGGGTTATCGGTTACCTTGATGCTTCCTTCCAGGAACTCTATAAGCTGACGGGTATAATGCAGACCGATGCCAAAGCCCTTGGAGCCTGTCAGTTCCTCTGCGCCATCCACACGCTCATATCTGTGGAAGATGCTCTCTTTCTGGTCATTGGTTATTCCTATGCCCTGGTCCTTCACACAGATCTCCACATAGTTTTCATAGGCTGCATTCTCCATTCCATAGCACTGGACAGCATGCGAAGCCTCCACCTGCTTCATGCTCACAAATATATCCTTGTTGCGTGGGGAATACTTGATGGCATTCGTGAACAGGTTGGAAAGGACGTCATTCAGTTTAGGCGCATCGAATGAACAGTCCAGCTCAGGCATCTCCTCTGCATGAATGGTAATGCCCTTCACTTCGGCATTAAACTGGAAGATGCTGATGGTTTCTTTCAGGAAATCTGTCAAGTTGGCAAAACTCAAGTCCAACTGTGGCTGGAAGCTGTCCTTGCGGTTGTATTTCAGCAGATCCTCTGTCAGGCGCAACATTTTCTGCACGTTGCGTTCTATAATGCTATAGAGGAAGGCTTTCTCTTCCGGACGTTCTTCATCTTTCAGCTGCTTGAGCGGAGACGTAATCAGGGTAAGTGGCGTACGGAACTCATGGGAGATGTTCGTGAAGAAATTGATTTTCATGTCACTCATGCGCTTGTTCACCAGGCTGTCCTGCTCCATGAATCGGAGCGTCTTGCGGTTCAGCTGCCAACGGGTATAATGGTTGATGCCCCAAGCAGCCGCAGAGACAAGGAGAATGAAGTAAAGCAACTTAGACCACCAGGTCCACCAGAGAGGAGGATTCACCGTGAACGCAAAAGATACGGGTTCACTCCACTCATTGCTTTCACTCATGACGCGTACCTCAAAACGGTAGTCTCCCTCAGGCAACTTAGGATACGTCACACTCATGTTTGTGGTGTTCGTCCATTCCTCACTCAAGCCTATAAGCCTATAGCTATACACCAGGTTGGAACTGTTCTCATAGTCTATTCCGCAGAAATTAAACTCTAGGTTATTTTGGTCGTAACTCAGTCCTACCTTTCCATTCTGCCCGAACTGATTGGAATAGAATGTATGATCAGGACTTACCCATCCCATCATCTGATTGTTAATCAGGATATTCTCCAGATAGACAGGGACATCTTTCCCCTGGGAAGTCATCTGAGGGTCTACATGAACTACACCCGTCTGACTGGCAAAATAGGCCGTACCGTCCATATCATAGAAGCCCACGGACTGTATGTATTTATTGGCCAGGTTGTTCCTCCCGTTAAAATGCTTGCGGACGGTTCCGGTCTGGACATGAATGGAGTTAAGGCCATTCATGGTAGGTACCAGCACAAAGTCGTCGGCTACGAAAAGGTATTGTACCGAGTTATCCGACAGACCATTATCCATATTGTAATGCTCCAGCCTATCTTCCTTAACCAGATACTTGTATACGCCATCCGTAATGGTACCCAGCCAATAGTCCCCATGATGATCCACGGCAAAGTATTTGGTTTGAGTTATGCCAAATTTCTTATTGTCAAATATTTGGCTAAACTCATTATGATGATCCATGGCATAGATGCCATCGGACAGTGATATAAGGTAGACCATATCATGCTGGGCATCATAGTAACTGTATCTGATATGATAGGAGGACGGGAACCTCACCGTCTGAATATGTTCTGGGGTAATGTACAGCAATGAATCCGGGAAGATGGCCTTGACACAGGTAGGACTGACTACGTGCAGGTTCATCGGCAGCTTGCCAAATTTGTATTGCTTTTGCACGATTAGCTGGTTCCCGGTAAGCTGCAAGTGGCTCAATGTAGATTGGGTAACATTAGAGGACCAGAGATTATTTATGTCGCCATAGAAAGAATCATGTTGAATCTGACTTTGTATCTGCAGGAGCTGGTGGCTATTAGTCTCATACTGGAACAGATGATTATCACGCATCTTAATCAGGTATCGCCCAGACTCCAGCTGGAACAAGTTGATTATTCCCTGATGCTGAAGGATAAGGCGACGCAAGTCCGATGAAACGGAAAATTTCATAGTCTGCAATGGATAGAAATCCAGTTCTGCCGTTGATTTATTCTTAGCCCACAGATTATACTTGCTGTCTATGAAAGCATCAGAGAGTTGAGCTAAATCCGCATTGTAGTCCAATACCTGCACCTTATGAGTCGTCAGGTCAAAACTGTATATACAATCATTCTGGACACCTACAATCAGCTGATTATCTTTTAGCTGAAGGAGAAAAAGGCTCTTCCCGCGGACAGGACTCATCCAATCTGGCAATTCGGATTCCGTCAAGCTGGAACCATTCACATAATGGAGCCCCGCATAATCCCTGAACCAGAAGTCACCAGCAGCATCTGCTACTATATCTGATGGCCTTGTAGCCTTGATAGAGCTCTTGATACTTTTAAAGTCACCAGAAAGGAAACAGACGTTATGGTTATAGGTATTAGAACCTCCTAACACTCCTTTCGATGAGAAAGCCATATGCAGGCAGCCGCCAATCTCTATGGAGTTACACAACTGCGTGCGCTTAAGAGTCTGCTTGTCTACCATTTCCAGTCCATTGGAAGAGCAGATAAAGAATTTGTCATCCTTATAGTCTACCATGCAGAAAGTAGGCTTATAGTCGGCCTTCAAGTCCTCTGAGATAAACCCCTTCCCGTAATCATACTTGCAAAATCCGCCGTTTGTAGAGAAAAACAACTGCTGATGACCGTCCAGCAGCAAGCCGTTCACGTAATTGTCCGGAATGGAATTGGCACTGGAATTTTTGTTATACTTGATATAGTAAGATCCGTTATACCGGATAAGGCCATTATTGGTGGCAATCCAAATCATGCCGTTTGCATCTTCGGCAAAACCTAATACCGCATCCAGTGAGACTGCGGATGAACGATGATAATCCTGTTGGGCACATACCGGGTTCCAAACCAAAAGCAGGCAGGTGCATATCCATAGATAGAGTGTATTTTTCATTGGCTCAAATTATACATGCAAATATACGATTTTTATGCGTAAATCATTAAAAAATAAGGGAGTTTCCATCGTTTTGTCTAATTTGACAAATATAGTGTCTGAAATGGAAAGTACAAGTCTGAGATGACAATATTCCTAATTATAAAGATAACAATGCTTTCATGACAAAAACATATTTTTGCAACCAGTTAACATGTCATACTATGATGGAGAAAAACAACGTGAAAGATAAAGTCATCGTGGTGACTGCCGGGTGCGGCAACCTTGGCAGGTTCCTGACCAATGACCTGGCACAGTCTGGAGCCAAATTAGCGCTGCTGGATGATACAGGTCGGCTGGGTGAGGCTTACGAGTCTGAACTGAACCTGTTCACGGAAGTCCTTTTCCTGAAGGTGGATGTCACGGATCTTCAGGCCATGAATCAGGCTGTCACACAAATCCTGGAGCGTTTCCACCATATCGATGTGCTGCTGGAATTGCCTTATCCGTCCAGGGATTACGATCACACCTCTTTACATGAACTACTTACAGGACAAGATGAATACCTGAACATCTACCGAATCCCTATGAGCATAGCCGGCCAGCATTGCTTCAACCAGGGAGAAGGCTGCATCATCTGCGTCAGTAGAGATTACGGCGTAGTGGCTTACATAGAGGGATTAGCCAAGGATGCGGAACGCTGGATTTCACCATATTTAAGAATATATGGCTTGAATGCCTCGGAACTGTCGCCAGAGCAACTGAGACAGACCATTAAAGAAATTATCTACTAATCATAAATTTAACAGCTATGAAACTGAATTCGTTATTGTTTGGCGCTGCACTGCTCCTGGCAGGTTGCGCGGCAGAACAGGCAGCAGACATTAACCCTGTGCTTTCTATAGAAGGTGGTCAGGTTAAGGGTCTGGTACTTGATTCTACAAATGTCATTGTGTATCGTGGTATTCCTTATGCAGCAGCCCCAGTGGGAGAGTTGCGCTGGAAGAGACCTCAGCCTGTAACCCCTTGGGATACGGTGATGATTGCCGACACATTCAGCGATGGTGCTACCCAGCGTATCCGTAACCCTAAGGATGGTCAGTATGGCGAGGAGTTCCACTGGAAGAACGACGACCCTAACTATTCTGAGGATTGCTTGTACCTGAATGTATGGACTCCTGTAGGTGCTCCTGCTAGTGACAAGAAACTGCCAGTGGCTATGTGGGTACACGGTGGAGCATTTGCATCTGGATTTGGTCATGAGATGCAGTTCGACGGTGTAGCTTGGGCACAGCGCGACGTGATCCTGGTGACTATCAACTATCGCTTGAACTCTTTCGGTTTCTTCTCACATCCTGAGCTTTCTGCCGAAGATCCTGACGGCGTTTCTGGTAACCAGGGCCTCTTCGACCAGATTGCGGCCTTGAAGTGGGTTAAGAACAACATCGCTCAGTTTGGTGGCGACCCAGATAACATTACTGTATTTGGTCAGAGTGCCGGTGGTGCTTCTATCCGTAACTTGTGTGCATCTCCATTGAGTAAGGATATGATTGCCAAGGCTATCATCCAGTCTGGCGGCGGTCTGAAGGATATGATCTCCACGGGTTCCGATGTACTCACCCAGGCAGACTATGATTCAGTTGGTGTACAGAAGGCTACTGCTGCCGGTTATATGACTTTAGCTGATTTGCGTGCAGCTCCTGGCGATACCTTATATAAGAAGTTCAATGCCGGATGGGGTGGTGGCCGTCCTGCCGGAGGTCAGCGTCCAGCAGCTGGTGCCCGTCCTGCACAGCGTCCTGCTGCAGCTCCAGCAGCACCACAGCGTCCTCGTCCTGTAGGCATGGGTCCTCACTTGGATGGTGTCTCTCTGACCAAGGGCTTTGAGCAGGCTACCTACGACGGTACCTTGGCCGATGTGCCTTATATGATAGGCTACACTGCCGATGACATGGGCGACATGAGCCAGAATATCCTGGATTTCGCCGCTGTACGTGACTCGCTGTCTTCTCAGCCAACCTACTGCTACAAGTTCGACCGTAAGCTTCCTAACGATGGCCGTCCATGCCTGCAGGGTGCTTTCCACAGCTCTGAGCTCTGGTTTGTGTTTGACACCTTGGACCGCAGTTGGCGTCCATGGACTGAGGGCGACCATCAGCTGGCTAAGGAGATGGTGGACGCATGGACCAACTTCTGCAAGTATGGCAATCCTAACGGACAGGCAGACGGTGCCTGGAAGGCATCTACCAAGGCTGCTCCTTACATGCACATGCTTCAGGTTAAAGAATAATAAATAACCATATATTAACAACTATGAAAACAAAAAGTTCTTTTACACGGTTTTGGGCAAGCTTAGCCCTGACTGTATGTGCCTTTTTGTTGGGTACGGTTGCTGCGATAGCAGCCGTATTTCCAACAGTAAAGGGTACTGTAGTCGATGAGACGGGTGAACCTGTGATTGGTGTATCCATCTTAGTGAAAGGTACTACCAATGGAACAGTAACCGACTTGGACGGTAACTTTGTGGTTACCAACGTGAACAGTGGTTCTACACTGGTATTCAGCTATGTAGGCTACAAGACACAAGAGATTAAAGTGACTCAGGACAAGACTCCGCTGAAGGTAGTCTTGGCAGAGGATTCTGAGGTTCTTGAAGATGTGGTGGTAGTAGGTTACGCTACCATGCGCAAGAAGGACCTGACCGGTTCCATCATCCAGATCAAGGCTGGCGACAAGGACAATCAGGCTCCTGCAAGCGTTCAGGATATCTTGCGTAACACTCCAGGTATGAACATTGGCATGTCCAATGACGCCAAGGGCGGTGGCGATATCCAGATCCGTGGTGAGCGCTCCATGTCTGAGATTTCCAAGTCGGCTCCTATGCTGGTACTCGATGGCATGCCATTCTATGGTGAGCTATCTGAGATTAACCCAGAGGACATCGGCCAGATCGATATCTTGAAGGATGCATCTGCAGCAGCAGTATACGGTTCTCAGGCAGCAAACGGTGTCATCATCATCACTACCAAGAAGGGTAAGCAAGGTAAGCCAACCATCAATTTCAGCACTAAGCTGGGTCTGGTGGACATGACTAACTTCCCTAAGTATATGAACGCTGACCAGTACTTGCAGTTCTCTGAGGATTACATGAAGACTGGTACTTACGGATTTAACCCTGCAACAGGTAAGTATGAGGCATACCAGAACGGTAGACAGACTACTCCTGGTTACTATGAGAAGCCAACAAACTTGCCTAGCGGTCTTTCTCTTTCTCAGTGGAGAGAGTACAGCAAGGCAGAGGCAAGCATGAGCGACAATGAGGTTTACTTCCGCCGTATCCTGCCTATGGTAGACCCTATGGTCATGCAGAACTACCTGAACGGTAAGAGTATGGACTGGTTTGACTATGCTACACGCACCGGCGTAAACCAGGATTACAACGTAAGCGTCTCTGGCGCAAGCGACAAGGCTAACTACTATATCTCATTAGGCTACCTGGACAACAAGGGTACTCGCCTGGGCGACGATTACTCTGCCATCCGTGCCAACATGAAGGTCAACACCCAGGTAACCAACTGGCTGGAGGTAGGCGGTAACGTAAACTTCCAGCGCCGTTCCGACGACGCACTGCCTATCGGCATGACCGGTTCATGGAGCCAGAACGTCCTGGTGAACAGCCCATACGACAGCATGTACGATGCCAACGGCAACCTGGAGCCACACCCACACGGTGTGCTGAACTCATCACGCGGCTACAACTATGCCTATAACATGCAGTTCCAGAAGAAGGAGAGTGGATATACCATCCTGAACACTATCCTGGACATGAAACTCAAGTTGCCATTCAACATTACCTATACCCTGAACTACATGCCACGCATGCAGTGGTACTTCAACCGTGAGTTCCATTCTACAGACCACATCGACTGGGATGCAGCAAACTACGGTACCGACCGTTCCAACACCTCTAAGTTTGAGTGGTCCATGAACCAGACCGTAAACTGGGACTACTACCTGAAGGAGAAGCATCACTTCACCGTGACACTGGTACAAGAGGCAGAGCGCCATGAGTCATGGCTGGATATGATCAACGCACGCAACATTGCGCCAACCGATGCATTGCAGTTCCACTACATTGCAGGTGCAGGCAAGCTGGAGTCTAACTTCACTAATACAGATACATACGAGACAGGCGTAGGTTACTTGGCACGTTTGTTCTACTCATTCGATGACCGCTACATGATTACTGCTTCCATGCGTCGCGACGGTTACTCAGCATTCGGTCAGGATGTGCCTTACGCTAACTTCCCATCATTGGCTACCGCATGGACCTTCACTAACGAGAAGTTCTGGAAGTGGGATACCATGAGCATGGGTAAGCTGCGCTTGTCATGGGGTCAGAACGGTAACCGTGCCCTGACAGACCCATACATCGCACTGGCATCGCTCATGAACGGTGGAACTACATTCCCATACCTGACTACCTCTGGCTCACTCCTGGAGCAGCAGTTCCTCATGCTGGACCGTATGGCTAACCCTAAACTGAAGTGGGAGCGCAGTGAGTCTCTGAACCTGGCATTGGACTTTGGTTTCCTGGACAATCGCATCACAGGTAGTTTAGAGGCATACACCATCTCTACCAAGGATATGATCCTGAACCGTACCCTTCCTGGCTTCACCGGTTTCAAGACCATCGCAACCAACTTGGGAGAGGTGAACAACAAGGGTATTGAGCTGACCTTGAACACCCAGAACATCAAGAAGAAGAACTTCTCTTGGAATACCTCATTCAACATCTCATTGAACGACAACAAGATCAAGCACTTGTACAATGAGTACGATGAGAACGGAAAGGAAAAAGACGATATTGCCAACCAATGGTTCATCGGACATTCCATCGGTGAGATCTGGAACTTCGACGTAACAGGCATCTATCAGCCAGAAGAGGCTGCAGAGGCAGCGCTCCTGGGCTTGAAGCCAGGTGACGTGAAGGTACGCAACGTCTATACCGAGGATGACAAGATCAATGCAGACGGCACTCGCATTCCAGTCTACAATGATAACGACAAGGTATTCCTGGGCCGTACAGACTATCCTGTCATGTGGTCTCTGAACAATACCGTAAACTGGAAGAACTTTGAGTTCTCACTGAACGTTTCTTCCAAGATGGGTGCCAAGTACCGTGACACCTATTACCAGAACAGTATTGCCACTTACCAGATTGAGAACGGTGAGAATTTCGTGGCAAGAAACTACTGGACTCCAGAGAACGGTTCCAACAAGGTGGCACGTATCTGTGCCGAGCTTCCTGCAGGTGCAGCTGGTACCGGTATGATCAAGGATATGTCATTCATCCGCTTTGAGAACGTATCACTGGCCTATATGGTACCAAAGAACGTATACAGCAAGTTGGGTATTGCCAACGTAAAGGTCTATGTCACTGGCCGTAACCTGGGTGTTATCCGCTTCAGCGACTGGAAGTTCGGTGATCCTGAGACCCATTCATGGGTGAACAGAACCTTTACTTTTGGCTTGAACGTAACATTGTAATCTAATACCGTGAATCATTATGAAGACATTTAAATATATAGGACTTCCACTCTTAGCAGCAGGAACCCTCATGATGAGCTCTTGTAAGGATGAATTCCTGGAGCCAAAGCCATTGTCTTATTTCGAGCCTGGTGTGACCTTTAATACAGAGTCTGGTATCAAGGCTGCACTGATAGCTTGCGACAATGAGTTGAGAAACCAAATGATTAACTTGGGTGGTACGGGTAAGTACACCATGCCTATCCAGGAAATCCGTCTGTCCGACTTAGCTGTCGGTGGCAACACGGACTATGGACACATCACTTGTTTCGGTGAGGTCTATACCAAGACCACTCCAACCAGCGCATATGACCGTATGTCATACTGTTTTACCGATGTGTTAGGCACTGGTGTGAAATCTGCAAATACCATCCTGGATTATGTGGACAATGTCAGCGGTCTCTCAGAGAAGGTGAAGAACGAGTATAAGGGACGTGCCTATTTCCACAGAGCATGGCGCTACTACAACCTGATCTTCCAGTTCAAGAACGTGCCTCTGATCACTCACGTCATCTCTACCCCTAAGCTGGACTATAAGTCCACTTCACGCGAGGCTATCATCGCCAAGATGATAGAGGACCTGGAGTTTGCCGTAAACAATGTGCCAGACCAGGCTCAGATGGAGAATGTGGGTATGGTGAACAAGGGCGCTTGCCAGATGCTGCTGGCCAAGTACTACCTGGCAGCAGGAGAGTGGCAGAAAGCCAAGAATGTCTGCGATGACCTGATTGGAAACCCAAATTACAGCTTGATGAAGACCAACTTCGGTACTTTCGATGAAGGCGGAGAGCCTGAGACATGGAAGATTACCGAGAATGTCATCTGGGACTTGCACAGACCTGAGAACAAGATGATAGCAGCCAACAAAGAGTACATCTTCGGTGTGGCTAACCAGGGTTCTGGCTCATCATTCGTGAAGAACGTGTTCATGCGTGGCGCTACGCCATTCTGGTGCAACGGTACCAACACCACTCCTGTAGGTGGCCTGACCGCTACCAGCAACTATGCGCGTACCAATCCTAACTACGACAAGAAGCTGGACTTCGTGCGTGCCATCGGCCGCGGTATCTCTGATATCCGTCCTACCTATTTTGCAGAACACGATATCTGGTGCATAAACGGTGTCATGGATAAGGGTGACTTGAGACACAGTGTAGAGACTGGAAACTGGTTCCCACGCGAAGCTTTGAAGTATAATAACCCAGAGATTAAGAAGTCAAGTAATCCTGAGATTCAGAAATTATATGGAAAATCATACGGAGAAGTTGGCTTCCCAACATACGCAGATACCATCAAGTCCCGTTTCGGATTCCCACACTACAAGACTTACCTGCGCGATGTAGTCCAGGAAGGTATTCCTGGTTCAACCGACTTCCAGGGTGCAACCTTAGGTGGTAACTCTAACTGGTACGTATATCGTCTGGCAGAGGCTTACCTGCTGCGTGCAGAGGCTAAGTTGTACATGGGCGACAAGACCGCAGTAGACGACGTGAACGCTATCCGTGAGCGTGCGCACTGTGAGATTTTGTACACCACAGTAAACATTGGTGATATCATGAATGAGCGCGCTCGTGAGCTGACCTACGAGGAATTACGCCGTATTGAGTTGAGCCGTGTATCGCTCTGCCTGGCTAAGAGTGGTGTAGCTGATGAATGGGGTAACACTTACGACATCAACACTTACGATAAGCAGGAAGGCACAGATCCTAATGGTGGTAGCTACTGGTATCAGCGCGTAACTCACTATAACAACTACTACAACAAGGGTGAAGGAGGTATTTTTAGATTGGCAAAGGGTACGGTAACCTACAACATTGGCAAGCAGAACCTGTACTTCCCAATACCAAACGATGCCCTCCAGGCAAACTCTGGAGCACCATTGTTCCAGAACTACGGTTACACCGGCTACGATGAGTCTATCCCTATGTGGACCAACGCAGCAGACGCAGAAGCAGACGAGGTTAAATAATAGTGTTAATAGATTAATTAGGGTTATTAACCAGAGCACCTTGGGACTAAGTTCCCAGGGTGCTTTTCTTATATTACTGCCGGTGCAGATGTTTTTTTATTATTAGACCCTAATAATTTAGGTTTTCACAATCCATGAACAGGTACTTCGGGTTAGGATTTGGGGATAGGATGAACTGTATCCAGTATTTGCCATCTTTTTTAACCACTTGATAGTCATTGGTTTTATTGTATCCTTTTGAGCAGAAGTAGTTCCAACGTTTCTCTGAAAGACTGCTGAAATCAAATCGCTCTTTTTTGTGAGTGACCATGAACTTGGCATCTGTGGCATTCTCCTCGTCGTAGATGTCACCCATTACATATTTGATACGACTAAGATAAAGTTTGGTCAGGCTGCCTGTAGGGTCTATACTATTATCTACGGCTCCTGCCATCCGTCGGATCAGGGCCACATCATCGCCATTCAGGGAGCCTGTCAGTTCCAGCGATGTGACCTTCAGCGCATCATCACCCAAAAGGCTCCGGAGTGTACCCGGTTGCTCCATCTTGATGCTTTTGGCCAGTGATTCTCCCGGATGAATATCCGTAAAGATGCTCGTGGCAAATGGCAGTTCCCACTGGCTACCCTGCGCACAAAGGATACGGTAATAGCCATTGCAGGCACCACCTATTCCCATGTTTAGATGCAGAAAATCACCTTTCATGCCATCAGCCAGGAAAGCATGGTCACGGTTCGTCAGGAGCAGTGGATTTCCCTCTTTCAAGTTCCGCTCTGCTATTTCTATGAGCTGTCGGTTGGACAACCCTTTCCGGAGTCTGGTGCTGGCAGCCATGTGGCAGTACTTGACGAAGGTGTCTTTCACCTTGTTGGTAGGGGCTACCGTATTCTTCACACTGTACCTGGCTCCTAGTGCCTGTCCAATCTTGGCGATGAGGTTAGATGGCTCCTTATCCGTATATTGTTTGTGGTAGTGCACCAACTGAGCCATGGCTACCGGCAGGCATCCTGCCTTGGTAGGTACGCCTTTGGCCTGTGGGCACTCATCATTGAAAGGTGCGTTCTGTCCCCATTCCGTCTCAAGCAGTGGTTCATATACCGGTGTCTCTGCCACGGTATAAGACTCATGGGCTTTATCCATCAGGTTCAGCATCTGCTCATAGTACTCCAGAATGGCGTTCATGGCTATATCCTTTTCCCACGCATTCGTGGTGCTAAAGGCCAGGACACGGTTCCCTCCCAGTCGCTGAGTGAAAATGGTGTCCGCAAAGATGACGAACGCCTGATTCCCGGCATCGCTCAT
>JAUNHZ010000223.1 GCA_030523705.1 Bacteroidales bacterium | reverse complement strand
AAGTATGTTTCTCATGAGGACTGTATCAAGCGTTATGGTAAGTTGATTGAGAAGATCATGGAGTTCTTGCGTCAGGGCAAGCATCCTAACCTGTTTGTGCATAACAACGGTTTGGTTTATACCAATGGTCGTGATAAGGCTGTTACCTGGATGAACTCATCATCTTATGGTCGTCCTATCATCCCTCGTTCTGGTTATGTGGTTGAGATTAACGCATTGTGGTACAATGCTTTGGTATTCGGCTCTAACTTGCTGGAAGAGTTCCTGGGTGAGACTACAGAGGTGGTAACCAAGATTCGTGAGCAGGCTGCTCTCTGTGCAAAGTCGTTCCGTGAGGTATTCTTGAATGAGCACGGCTATCTGTTGGATTACGTAGATGGTTCTATGATGGACTGGAGCGTTCGTCCTAACATGATTTTTGCAGCTGCTCTTGATTATTCTCCACTGGAGAAACCAGAGAAGAAGAAGATTCTGGATATCTGTACCAAGGAGTTGCTGACTCCAAAGGGTCTGCGCTCTCTGAGTCCAAAGAGTGGTGGTTACAACCCAATGTACACTGGTCCTCAGTCACAGCGTGACTATGCATACCATATGGGTACTGCATGGCCTTGGTTGGAAGGATTCTATCTGGAGGCTTACTTGAAGCTGTATCAGCGTAGCGGTCTGTCATTCATCGACCGCCAGTTGGTTGGTTTCGAGGATCAGATGACAAAGAACTGTATCTCTACACTTCCTGAGATGTTCGATGGTAACCCTCCTTTCCGTGGACGTGGTGCTATGTCATTTGCGATGAATGTCGCTGAGATTTTACGTATTTATATGTTACTTAGAAAATATAAGGAGGCATTAGGATGAAAGTACTTCAGTTTGGCTGGGAAATGAGTCCCCATATTTATGGTGGCTTGGCCGTTGCCAGCTACGGTATTACGAAAGGATTGGCTGCCCAGGGTGATGTAGAAACCACTTTCTGCCTACCTCATCCTTTCGGTGACGAAGAGAAACATATGAACTATGTGGCTATGAACGAGGTACCTATTGCGTACCGCGATGTTAGCTACGATGATTTGAAAAACAAGTTAAAGAATACAACTCCTGAACAGTATTACCAGTTCCGTGATCATTTGTATGCTGATTTCAACTACATGCCAGTAAATGAACTGGGTTGTATGCATTTTGATCCAGGATATGGCAAGAACCTGAACGAGGACATCAACAATTACTCTATTGCAGCTGGTGTAGTAGCTCGTTCACTGGATTTCGACTTGATTCATGCACATGACTGGTTGACTTTCCCTGCTGGTGTTCATGCTAAGATGGTCAGTGGCAAACCACTGTGTATTCACGTTCACGCTACTGATTTTGATCGTAGCCGTGGTAATGTGAACCCTACTGTATATAGTGTAGAGCGTAACGGTATGGATCATGCAGACTGCATTTTCTGTGTGTCTGAGTTGACTAGACAGACCGTTATCAATCACTATGGTCAGGATCCTAAGAAGGTGGTTGCCATGCATAATGCGGTATATCCACTTCCACAGGAGTATCTGGATATTCCACGCCCTGTTCATGATAAAGAGAAGGTGGTAACATTCTTGGGTCGTATCACCATGCAGAAGGGTCCTGAGTATTTCGTTGAAGCTGCTGCTCTGGTATTGAAGCGTACTCATAACATCCGTTTCTGTATGGCCGGAAGTGGTGATATGCTGAATGCTATGATTGACTTGGCTGCACAGCGAGGTATCTCTGATCGTTTCCACTTCCCTGGTTTCCAGCGTGGTAAGCAGGTTTATGAGTGCTATAAGGACAGTGATGTGTTTGTAATGCCTTCTGTTTCAGAACCATTCGGTATTGCACCTTTGGAGGCAATGCAGTGTGGAACTCCATCTATCATCTCTAAGCAGAGTGGTTGTGGTGAGATTCTGGACAAGGTAATCAAGATTGACTACTGGGATATCCAAGCTATGGCCGATGCCATTTATTCAGTCTGTACAAACCAGTCCCTGTACGACTACCTGAAAGAGGAAGGCGTCAAGGAAGTTGACAGCATTACATGGGAGAAGGTTGGCTTGCGTATCAGAAAGTATTATGACCAACTGTTAGGATTATAACTTTACCTTATTTATTTAAAGACAATTCGAATATGAAAACAATATGTTTGTATTTTGAAATACATCAAATCATCAATCTGAAGCGTTATCGTTTCTTCGATATCGGTCGTGACCACTATTATTATGATGACTACGAGAATGAGCGTAGCATCACTGAGATTGCAGAGAAGAGCTATTTGCCAGCATTGGATACCTTGATTGGTATGGCAAAGGAGCATGGCAAGTTCTTCAAGGTAGCTTTCTCTCTTTCAGGTGTAGGCTTGGAGCAGTTGGAAATGTATGCACCAGCTGTAATTGAGAAGTTGCAGGAACTGAATGAGACTGGTTGCGTAGAATTCCTGGCTGAGCCTTACTCACACGGTTTGTCTTCTTTGGCTAACGAGGAGAGCTTCCGTGAGGATGTTATGCGCATGGCTAAGAAAGTGAAGGAAGTATTTGGTCAGACTCCAAAGGTATTCCGTAACTCTTCTTTGATCTATTCTGATGAGATTGGTGCTCAGGTTGCTGCTATGGGCTTCAAGGGTATGATGACCGAAGGTGCTAAGCACATTTTAGGTTGGAAGTCAGCTCACTATCTGTACAGCTGTGCTTTGAATCCTAATTTGAAGCTGTTGCTTCGCGACTATAAACTTTCTGATGATATCTCTCTGCGTTTCTCTAACACATCTTGGAATGAGTATCCATTGTTTGCTGATGCTTATGTTGACAAGATTGCTAAGTTGCCAGAGGATGAGCAGGTTATCAATATCTTCATGGAGTTGAGCGCTCTGGGTATCTACCAGCCACTGTCTTCTAACATCCTGGAATTCTTAAAGGCTATTCCTGCTTGCGCTAAGGCT
>JAUNHZ010000034.1 GCA_030523705.1 Bacteroidales bacterium | reverse complement strand
CAGGTGCGTTATCAATCTGATCGAATGACTTAACTTCTGACAAACCAGCCTTTGCCAATACGGTAGTGATAGCAGCAGTCAAAGTAGTCTTTCCGTGGTCTACGTGACCGATAGTACCAATGTTTACATGAGGTTTGGTACGCTCGAATTTTTCTTTAGCCATAGCTTTTTATTATTTAATATATTAGTATAATAATTTTTCTGTTATTAGAGGTGGGAGCACGTGGACTCGAACCACGGAACCCGAAGGAGCGGATTTACAGTCCGCCGCAATTGCCGCTATGCGATGCTCCCTCTTTCCTAGTAAAGTCAACTATTTGAAACAGTTGCATTACCTTGAGCCTCTTGTCGGATTCGAACCAACGACCCCGAGATTACAAATCACGTGCTCTGGCCAACTGAGCTAAAGAGGCAAATTTTGCAGCCGGAAAGACAGATAGACTGCTAAACGGCTGCAAAATTAAGCAATTATTTCTATACGCAAAAATTTTTGCGCGTTTTTTTATTTATTTCTCTGTTTTTCCTTATATTTAGAGAACTGTTTACCTACTGCATCCAGACACAGATCAACAGCCTCCTCAAAGGTATCGCAAACCTTTTCTGCAAATATATCTCCGCCGGCAGTCACCAATTTAATGGCAGCCTGCTTGTTCATTGCAGTCTCAGGCTTAACGACTTTCAATGACACCTCTACCTTTCTTATTTCTTCGCCTTGTTTCTCAAACTTTCCAACCTTCTTAGCTATGAAAGATTGGAGCTGCTCTGTAGCATCAAAATGAATTGACTGAATCTTAACTTCCATAATCTAACGTTTTTATGACCGCGGATGGGCCTGTTTGTAAATCTTCTTCAATTCTTCAAACGTTGTATGTGTATAGATTTCCGTTGTCGCTACGCTTTCATGTCCCAGCAATTCCTTTACCGCACGCAGATCTCCGTCGTGATTCAAAATCTGAGTCGCAAAGGTATGCCGCAACACGTGAGGACTGCGTTTCTTCATCGTTGTTACCATCGAAAGGTATCGATGAGTTAGCGCCCCAATAGAACCCTTTGACAACCGACCACCATTTCTGTTAAGGAATAATGCATCGGAATCAATCACCTCTTGAGCGTTACGCTCTTGAAGATACTCCTCCAAAAGCTGCTTTAGGCTAGGTCCAAACGGAACGATTCTCTGTTTGTTGCGTTTTCCTGTCACCTTTAACTGGCAAGACTGCAAACTCACATCAGAGCAATCCAATCCTTCAAGTTCCGACAAACGGACACCCGTTTCATAGAACATGGTAATAATTGTTCTATCCCTCAGCCCTAAATACCCCTCTGGGTACAAGCTGTCCTCCATCAAATGCTCCGTTTCGGATTCTTTCAGGAAATAGGGCAACGGTTTTGATTTCTTAGGTCCCTTCACCTTAACCGCCGGATTAATCGTCACTAAGCCTTTCTTTAATAAATAGGTATAGAACGACCGTAGAGCGCTCAGGTTCCGGTTTACTGTAGCTGGCTTATATTTTTCCTCGACTTGTTTCATCACCCAATTTCTGATGATGTCCACATCGATATCTTGCCATCCTACATTGTCCTCCACTTTTTTGAAATATTCCTCAAATCCCCTCAAACTCTCTCCATAGGCCTCAATGGTCCTCTGGGAGTAATTTCGTTCAAGTTGAAGATAATCCAAAAAAGAATCTATCCACATCATTCGCTGTTTTTAAACATTGCGAATATAGGAAATTATTTCAACAATTCCAAGAAAAGTGCGAAATTAATTATTCTTCTACTCTTTTTAACTGCTGAACATATACAGCATGCTCCATCTTCAGACGTTTAGTCACAGAAGGTTTGTCAAACTGCTGACGTGAACGCAATTCTTTTACAACACCAGTCTTTTCAAACTTTCTCTTAAACTTCTTGAGAGCCTTTTCAATGTTCTCGCCCTCTTTTACAGGTACTACAATCATTTTGTTTTTAATTAATTATGTTATTAAAAAGTATTATGCATATTATTTGCGGGCGCAAAATTACATAGACTTTTGGAAACGGCAAAGTTTTTACCCATTTTTTTAAAAGAAAAGAAGGCTGCAGAGCAAACTGCAGCCTTCCTTATATCTAAAAACAACCTATTAGAGGTTTGCGTTATCTTTTGCCCAATCCTCAACTGCAGGAATGATACCCAAGCTGATGATCTCGTCACGCATTGCCTGAAGATGCTCGTAAGAAGCCTTCAATGCGGCCATCTCTTCCTCAGTTCCCTCAGGAGCAGTGAAGTGAACACCTGTTGCATCGATTACAGAAGGCATAGCCATCATCACGTTCTTCATACCGCACTTGTCGCAGTTTACATAGCAACCTGCAGGCCAAGTGAAAGGCTCGCCACCCATAGCGCCTTCAATCATCTTTACAGCTTGATAAGCTGGGCTCTGGAATGAGCTACGGCCACGCAACTTAATGATGTTAGAACCACCCTGAGTAGTCATGTGCTTGATCTCTGCCCAACGCTCTGGAGTCATTGGAAGCTCTGACAATGGCTTACCATCGATCATTGCCTTTGAAGCAAATACTGCCATCTGCTCACCGTGGCCACCATAAGTGTAAGCACCTGTTACCTTATCCTGCTGTACGCCGAACTCCTGAGCCAACTGCTGCTGCAAACGAGTAGAATCCAATGCAGCCAGAGAAGTCAACTGATTTGGCTTCAAGCCAGAATGAATCAATGCAGTCAGAGCAGTTACGTCTGCAGGGTTGAAGATAACAACAACATGCTTTACGTCTGGACAATATTTCTTAATGTTCTCACCAAAATCTGCAGCAATCTGGCAGTTACCCTTCAACAAATCCTCACGGGTCATACCCTCCTTACGTGGAGCACCACCAGAAGAGATGATATACTTTGCACCTGTAAATGCCTCTGCAGGATCTACAGTATAGCTCAAATTAGCACCAGGGAATGCGCAGTGGCACATTTCATCATACACACCATGTACACCTGGCTCATAAATATCATACAGACAGATGTTTGGAGTAAGACCAAGCAACAGAGCAGTCTGAACCATGTTAGAGCCAATCATACCGCCGGCACCTACAATTACCAGTTTGTCATTAGTTAAAAATCCCATAATCTTTAATATTTTAATTAGTTAATACATATTTCGCCTACAAAGATAGTCAAATACTTTCAATTTATCCACTCAAGAAACAAATATTATTTCAAGAAAAGTAAGTTTAAAGGATAAAAATAGTACCTTTGCTGCAAAGAATAAATAAAAAAAGCCGCATGGATACGAAAAAAAAAATAGCAATTCTAAGAAATTGGATGAAAAGTGAAGGCTTCGATGCCATGATTATCCCAAGTACAGATCCGCATTGTGGCGAATATGTACCAGAACATTGGGAAATAAGGAAATGGATTAGTGGATTCACGGGGTCAGCGGGTACAGCAGTCATCACACTTGATACGGCTGCACTGTGGACTGATTCCCGCTATTTCATACAAGCAGCCCAACAATTAGAAGGCAGTGGCATTTCACTGATGAAAGATCGTCTTCCTGAAACGCCATCAATCAGCGAATGGCTTTCAGACAACTTGGTTAATGGGTGTAAAATTGCGATATGTGGAGAGATGTTCTCACACCAGGAATTTCAGGCTTTGCAATTTGAGCTCCACGGAAGGTTAGAAATCATTTCTTGCACAGACCCTTTCAACGACTTATGGCAAGATAGACCAAGTTTGCCAAAAGACCACATCTATGTCCAGCCTATTGAATTTGCGGGTATAACAGCAAAAGATAAAATTAATCAGATCCGTGGTATAATGGCGAAAGAACAGATAAATACTCTGTTGATTTCCGCCTTAGATGAAATTGCATGGACTACAAACCTGAGAGGAAATGATGTGCATTGCAATCCAGTCTTCATCAGTTATCTTTTGATTGGGGAAAATGCATGTACCCTTTATATCATGCCAGAGAAAGTCTCTCCAGAAATACAAGACTATCTGACATCACAAGGGATACAGACAAAGGAATATAATACCATTTTCGCAGACTTAAAGAAATTGGAATCAGTCTGGATTGATTCAGCAACAACAAACCAAGCCATTTATGACAGCCTTCAAATTAATCCTTTCGTAAAAAGATCACCTGTTGCTTTTCTGAAATCCGTCAAGAACGAGCAAGAGATTGAAGGTTTTCATCAGGCTATGTTAAGAGATGGAGTTGCCATGGTAAAATTTTTGAAATGGTTACATCCTGCAGTTGTTGGAGGGAAAGAGACGGAGCTTAGCATCAGCAATAAACTAGAGGAGTTCCGCGCTCAACAAGCCAACTATCTGGATATCAGTTTTGATACGATTTCTGCATACGGAGAACATGGAGCTATCGTGCATTATGAACCAACAGAGGAAACAGACATTCCGGTTAAGCCCGAAGGTTTTCTGTTATTGGATAGTGGAGCACAATATGCCGATGGCACAACAGACATTACCCGTACCATTGCATTAGGAGATTTGACTCCTGCCATGAAACTGGACTACACCTTAGTCCTAAAAGGATTCATCCAATTAGGATTGGCAAAATTCCCAACAGGCACTTGCGGAACGCAGTTAGATGTCTTGGCGCGCCAATTCATGTGGAGTCATGGAAAGAACTATCTTCATGGAACTGGCCATGGTGTAGGCTCTCACCTTTGCGTACACGAAGGGCCTCACCAAATCCGTATGAATCATGTTCCCGCAGAACTAAAAGCCGGCATGACTGTTACCGATGAGCCAGGTTTGTATCTCGAAGGTAGATATGGAATCCGTACAGAGAACACCTTGCTGGTTGTTCCTTTCTTAGAGACCGAGTTCGGCTCATATCTCCAGTTTGAGCATTTGACGCTCTGCCCTATTGACAAGGAACCTATCTTGGTAGAAATGCTAAGTGCAGAAGAGAAAGATTGGTTAAACACTTATCACCTAACCGTTTATGAGAAACTATCACCATTCTTGGCCCCTGAGGAAAAGGAATGGTTGGCAGAAGCAACAAAATCAATTTAAATAATATGGCAGTAATAAGAAAAGTTAGAGGATTTGAGCCAGAAATCGCAGAAGATGTATTCCTGGCAGATAACGCGACAGTTGTTGGCGACGTAAAAATTGGTCGTGGCTGCAGTGTTTGGTTTAATGCCGTCATCCGTGGCGATGTAAATAGTATTCGTATTGGCGAGGACACCAATATCCAGGACGGAAGTGTTCTTCATACCCTTTATGAGAAATCAACTATTACCATAGGAAATCATGTTTCCATTGGCCACAACGTAACGATTCATGGAGCAGACGTTAAAGATGGCGCTCTTATCGGCATGGGTGCAACCGTACTGGATCATGCTGTTGTAGGAGAAGGTGCTATTGTTGCTGCTGGTGCTTTAGTGCTGAGCAACACCATCATTGAGCCAGGCTCTCTTTGGGGAGGTGTTCCTGCAAAATTCATCAAAAAGGTAGATCCAGAGCAAAGCAAGGAGCTAAACCAAAAGATAGCAAACAATTATGCCATGTATGCCAGCTGGTATACAGAAGGCGAATAATCGCATTCTAAACTAAAAAATGCACACATGTGGAAACCAACATGTGTGCATTTTTGTATCTATAAGGAGCTGTCTTCTATTTCTTAAACACAACAGCCAGCACTTTATCCGATGCTCCAATTTTACTGCTCACGTACGTTCCTGCAGCAGAACCAGCCTGTTTCAGGGCCACCTCGTTCATCAAGAACTTATCCAGCGTCTCCTTCAGGGTCACTGCATCCTTGATTTCAACTCCTCCGCCACAAGCTTTCAGCTCTTGGGCTTCCTGGAATCGCTGGTTGTTTGGTCCAAAAAGAACAGGAATTCCATAAATAGCAGCTTCAAGCAAGTTATGAATTCCAACACCAAACCCTCCACCTACATAAGAGATATCTCCATACCTATATATAGAAGAGAGCAGACCATAGCAATCAATAATCAAGCATTCGGCATCCTTCACATTCTCAAGAGTTGCTTGTGTATAACGGACCACTTTTCTATCCAGTTTATCCACAATTGTCTTGATATGGGATTCACTAACCACATGAGGAGCAATAATCAATTTCCAATCCTTGTGATTATTGAAATATGGGATAAATAAATCCTCATCAGGTTCCCAACTACTACCCGCCACAAAAACAGAAGCATTTTGCTTAAATGCCTCGACTAATGGCAGTTGTTTTGCCAAAGCCGCAATCTCATTGACACGATCAAAACGAGTATCTCCTACTATGGTGACATTCCCTTTCACGCCACGAGTCTCCAACAACGCCTTGGACTGCTCATTCTGCACAAAGAAATGAGTCACGCGGGTAAGTACCTTGTAATACTGTCCTCCATACCAACGGAAGAACACCTGTTCTGGGCGGAAAATAGAGCTGACACTATAAATAGGAATATGCTTGTGCTCTAGTACCTTGAAATAGTTCTGCCAGAATTCATACTTAATAAAGAACGCCATCACCGGATGAACCACCTTCACAAAACGAGCCGCATTGATTGGTGTGTCAAGAGGCAAATAACAAATTACATCGGCACCCTCATAATTCTTTCTTACCTCATATCCAGAAGGAGAGAAGAATGTCAACAAGATTTTGTACTGAGGATAATCTCTGCGGATTCGTTCCATCAGCGGACGCCCTTGCTCAAATTCACCTAATGAAGCCGCATGGAACCAGATATACTCACATCCAGGTTCCATCTTCTCACGCAAGATTTTGAATGTTTCTTTATGCCCACGTACCATCTGAGCTGCCTTTTTGTTGAATAAGGCAGCAATTCTTACGCAAGCCAAATAGAGGCTGATTGCTATTGTGTAAAATCCCCAACCCCAGAAATTCATCCTAATGTTGCTATTGCGTTCTTCATACGAGCAAGAGTTTCCTCCTTACCCAAGAAAGCGGCCAATTCATACATGTCAGGACCCTGACCTGCACCAACCAAGCATACACGCCATGCATTCCATGGTTTCTTACCGGTCTGTTCAGCCCAAGCATCTACTACCTGTTTCTGACCTTCAACAGAGAAATCGTCCAAACCTTCAAGTAGTGCAGCCAGCTCTGTCATGTCAGCAGCAGCATTCTCCTTCCAGTTTTTCTTGATGAACTTATCTTCCTTGTCGAATGAATCAGGGGCCACAAAGAAGAACTTACACAATGGCCACAGGTCACTGACAAAGCTGATATTACGTTTCTTAATCTGACCGCTCAAGTTATCTTGATACTCTACAACCTTCTGTTTCATCATAGAAACAACCTGCGCTTCCTTGGCAGGGGTTGACTCTATACCGTTCTCTTTCAATATCTTGTCAAATGCAGGAGTCCATTCCTCATCGGTTTGCTTAAGCAGATACTGGTGGTTGAACCATACACCCTTGACATAATCAAACTTGGCACCGGCCTTGCTACACTTACTCAAGTCAAACAGTTGGATTAACTCCTCCATAGAAAGAACCTCCTGCTCTGTTCCTGGGTTCCATCCCAGAAGTGCCAGGAAATTCACTACGGCCTGTGGCAGGTAGCCCTTTTCTCTATAACCTGAAGAAATCTCTCCAGACTTTGGATCATGCCACTCCAATGGGAACACAGGGAATCCCAGTTTATCACCATCGCGTTTTGAAAGCTTTCCATTTCCTACTGGTTTCAGCAGCAATGGAAGATGAGCAAATGTAGGCATGGTATCAGCCCATCCAAATGCTTCATAGAGAAGCACATGAAGAGGTGCAGAAGGAAGCCATTCCTCGCCACGGATTACATGTGAGACCTCCATCAAATGGTCATCTACGATATTTGCCAGATGGTAAGTCGGCAATTCGTCAGCGCTCTTATACAACACCTTATCATCCAAGATAGAAGAATTAATGCTTACCTCACCACGGATAATATCATTGACCAAGACATCGCGACCTGGCTCAATCTTGAAACGAACCACGTACTGGTGTCCTTCATTAATCAAACGCTCCACCTCTTCAGCTGGCATGGTAAGTGAGTTCCTCATCAATCCACGTGTCTGTGCATCGTACTGGAAATTAGGAATTTCCTGGCGTTTGGCATCCAATTCCTCTGGAGTGTCAAAAGCAATATAAGCCTTGTCAGTATCCAACAATTGCTTAACATACTTCTTGTAAATCTCACGACGTTCTGACTGACGATATGGGCCATGATTTCCACCAAAACTCACACCTTCATCAAATTTGATACCTAACCACTTGAAAGACTCTATGATATAGTCCTCTGCTCCAGGGACAAAACGATTTGAATCTGTATCTTCAATACGGAAAATCAAGTCTCCACCATGCTGACGAGCAAAAAGATAATTATATAATGCAGTGCGCACACCACCAATATGCAAAGGTCCTGTTGGACTCGGTGCGAAACGTACTCTAACTCTTCTTTCGGCCATTTTCGAATATTTTTTATATTTTCGTGCAAATTTAAAGGATTTTTTCCGATTAGATGCTATCTTTTTCGTATTTTCGCCGTGAATTAGGAATATATATTATGGAAATAGGAAAAAAAGAGAAAGAAATCATACCGAAAGATATACTCTACAAATTTGTGCTTTTGTTAGTCAGTGTATTCTGCATTGTGTACACACTACCACACGACAGTAAAAACACACTGCAATTCGAAGAGAATGTACCTTGGCCTTACAGTCAGTTGATGGCAGAATTCGATTTCCCCATCTATAAGAGCGAGGCTTTGGTACAGCAGGAGCAAGATAGTATCATGGCGGATTTCACGCCTTACTGTCAGATCCACGACTCCATTGCCGACATTCAGGTCCGTTTATTCAGGAACAAGCTGGCAACCATCCCAGAAATCACAGGTGTACAGCGCCAACTGCTTGAAGCTAAGCTAAAGACACTATATAAAGCGGGTATCATTGCTGGCGATGAATATGCCACTTTCGAGGAAGACAGCATCAAGGATGTCATGGTATATACCCGTAAATCAGCCTACCGTGTTCCGCTGCGTTCTATTTACACTACAAAGACTGCGTACGAGAGTATCATGAACACAGACTCCCTGCATCTGAATAAAGCAGCTTTGCAGCAAAGCAATATAGCAGACGCTATACAGCCAAACATAGTCTATGACATGAACCGAAGCGATGAAGTCCGCCAGGATCTGTTTGCCAGTGTATCACTTACAGCAGGTATGGTCTTGGCTGGTACCAAGATTGTAGATAGAGGTGAGATTGTGACTCCAGAAACTTACAGCATCCTAGAATCTTGGCAACGTGAAAGCAACAAACGTTCTTCTGAGCATCAGCAAAGCAAGCTTCTGCTATTAGGACAAGTCATCTTTGTGGCGCTTATCATGGGTAGTTTCTTATTGTATATCAATCTATTCCGAAACGACTTCTTTGAAGAGCAGAAAAAAATACTTCTTCTCTTCTTCTTCATCATTGCCTTCCCTGTGATGACAACACTCATGGTACGTCACAACTTACTGAATGTGTATATAATACCGTATGCAATGGCCCCTATGATTATCCGCATCTTGGTGGATTCCAGAACCGCATTCATGTCGGTAGTCGTAATTGCATTACTGAGTTCCATCACATTGAAATACCCTTATGAATTTATCCTTATTCAAGTTCTGTCGGGTTTGGTCAGCATTATGAGCCTGCGTGAGCTTTCTCAGCGTTCTCAGTTATTCAAGGCAGCATTGTTCATTACGGGTATCAATATCGTTTTCTATTTCGGTTTTGGACTTTTGCATGAAAACGATTTGTCCAAACTGGATATTTCCATGTACAAATACCTCTGTGTCAACGGTGTTTTACTGCTGTTCACCTATCCGCTGCTCTATATGTTGGAGAAGACCTTAGGATTTACCTCCGATGTGACGCTGGTGGAGTTATCAAATATCAATTCTCCATTGTTGCAACGCCTTTCAGAAGTGGCTCCTGGTACATTCCAGCATTCCATGCAGGTAGCCAACCTTGCTGCAGAGGTAGCAAAGAAAATCAGTGGTAAGGCTCAGTTGGTACGTACGGGTGCGCTGTATCATGATATCGGAAAGATTAATAATCCGGCTTTCTTTACAGAGAACCAGGCTTCAGGCTTTAATCCTCACATGTCATTTAGCGAGTTGCAGAGCGCTCAGATTGTCATCAATCATGTCAGCGATGGTTTGAAACTGGCCGACAAATACTCGCTGCCAAAAGTCATCCGTGATTTTATCACCACACATCAGGGTAAGGGTGTAACGAAATACTTCTACATCAACTATTGCAACAAGCACCCAGAAGAGGAGGTTGATCCTACTCCATTTACCTATCCAGGTCCTAACCCATTCACCAAGGAGCAGGCTATTCTTATGATGGCCGATTCTGTGGAGGCCGCCTCTCGTTCTTTGTCGGAGTACACAGAGGAGTCTATCGGCAACTTGGTGGAAAAGATTATCAATCAGCAGATGGCTGAGGGTTATTTCTTGGAATGTCCTATTACCTTCAAGGATATAGCCGTAGCAAAGAGTGTCTTCAAAGAGAAATTGAAGATTATGTACCACACTCGATTGGCTTATCCTGAACTTAAGAAATAAGGTTATTGTGGATCAACATCACAGTAGATAGTTAATCCGTGATTTTGTTCCGAAATCTTGGCAATAAGCACACGCAGACTGTTCCTTACTTGAGCTAAAGGGGCAGTCTGTTCTAATTTTATAATCAACTTCCTGATGTACAGGTTCTGCACCCTGGGTACTACGGGCTTGTCGGGTCCCAGGATTCGCTGCTTGCCAAAAGCTGCACGAAGCAAATCGGCCGCATGCCCAGCCACCTTGCTCAATTCCTCCTCGTCCCTATGTTTCAGGTACACATTAATCATGCGATAGAAAGGAGGATAGCGGAACAATTCACGTTCCTCAACCTGTTGGTCGTACATTCCTAAAAAATCATTCGCCACCACTTGCTGGATGACAGGCAACTGCACGTTACGCGTCTGCAACACTACTAATCCACGATGTCCGTGCCTGCCTGCCCTACCTGCCACCTGTGCCATCATCTGATAAGCACGCTCGAAGGCGCGGAAATCAGGGATATTCGTCATTTGGTCAGCATCCAAGATACCCACCACGCTCACATTCTCAAAATCCAGTCCCTTGGTAACCATCTGGGTACCAATCAATATATCCGTATCCCCTTTTTGGAAATCCGTTATGATACGCTCATATGCCGTTCTGGAACGGGTAGTATCCTGATCCATTCTGGCCACGCGGGCTTCTGGAAAGATTAACTGAATAATGTCTTCAATACGTTCTGTACCATATCCCCTGTGCTGCAATTCCGTGCTTTCACAAGCCGGACATTGCTGAGGAATCTGATAAGTGTAACCACAGTAATGGCAAGTGAGCAAGCGCAAGCCCTTATGATAGTTCAGGCTCACGTCACAGTGCTGACAACGAGGCACCCATCCGCACACCTTACATTCCACCATAGGAGAAAATCCTCTTCGGTTCTGGAAAAGAATTACTTGCTCCCCCTTCTCCAAGGCCTCACGGATATGGCCTAACAGAATAGCAGAGAATGGGCCATTCATGTATTTCTTCTTGCGCTGGTCCCGTATATCCACCACCTTTATCTCAGGGAGTTCAAGTCCTTGATAACGCTGGGTAAGCTGAACAAGACCATACCGGCCATTCAAGGCATTATAATAGCTTTCTATACTTGGCGTTGCAGTTCCCAATAATGTTTTAGCTCCATACTTAGATGCAAGCATCAAGGCTGCATTTCGGGCATGATATCTTGGTGCAGGATCTTGCTGCTTATAGCTGGTTTCATGTTCCTCGTCCACAATAACCAGACCTAAATGCTGGAACGGTAGGAAAATGCTGGAACGGACACCTAAGATAATCTCATAAGGTGATTCCGACAATTGCTTCTGCCAGATTTCTACGCGTGTAGAATCTGGATATTTTGAATGATAGATACCTACACGGTCTCCAAAGATTTTCCGCAAGCGTTCAGTCAACTGTGTTGTCAAAGCTATCTCAGGCAGCAGATACAGCACTTGCTTGCCAGCCATGATAGCCTTTTGAATCAGATGGGTATATACTTCGGTCTTTCCACTACTGGTTACCCCATGCAGCAGACAGATATCCTTCTTCAAGAATACATGCAGAATGGAATTCAGGGCATTCTGTTGGGACAATGATAATTCTTTCAAATGGATTTCATTATCAGTCTTGGATTTCAAACGTCCAATCTCATAAGCGTAAAACTCCAAGACCTGCTTGGTCTCCAATCCTTTCAACACAGCAGCAGAAACACCACTCGCTTCCTGAAGTTCCTTCTTGGAAACCGGTCTTACCTCTTGAGCTTCTTTATAAAGTTCCAAGCCTGAAAGTTCCAGGTATTTCATTACCACTTCCTGTTGTTTCTTGGCTCTCCCTAATTGATCCAACAGTAAGCCCAGACGTCTCTCCCCATCATCTTTTTCTAAGAATTGAGCCTCATCCTTCAAACGGACACGAACCTCCAAACGTGGTTTGAACGTACGCTTGATTTCTTCCTTCAACATCAAAGCACCTTTCTTCAACAGTTCGTGCACTGCCGGAAGCACGTTCTTTACTCCCAAAGCCTTCTGCAAGTCCTGCACACTCTGTTCCTGTTTCGACGTGAGGATATCCCAAATGCGCTGCTCCCTTGGAGAGAAAGGAGCATCGGCCTCAAAATCAGGATTCAAAACCACTTTTGTCTCACTCTCCAGTTTTAAGCCTGTAGGGAGAGCGGCTCTATAAACATCGCCTAGATGACATAGATAATAGTCGGCAATCCATTTCCACAGTTCCAACTGATGCGAAAGAATGATAGGATGAGGATCAAGTACCTCAATGACAGATTTCACTTCATAGCCCTCTGGCTCTATGTCATGCAACCGGAGAACAATGGCAGTATAGATACGCTTCTGACCAAAAGGTACAATGACGCGACTACCCACCCCTATGGAACCCTGAAGTTCCTGAGGGATAGCATACGTATAGCTACCACCTAAAGCCAGTGGGAGAATCACATCTGCAAATCCGTTCATGGTCAGAATAAAATCATTGCACCAATCTTCCAAGTCTTCTCTTTGAACATGTGCCCGTCTTCCTGTTCGGAAGCATCACCTTCCGCACGATTCTGGGGGATATTGTAATAAGCTCCAACCTGGAAGTGTTTAGAGAAACGCAAGCCTGCACCTATGTTCAGGCTCTTTGTTCTCTTCCTGAGTTTAAAATTTTCAGCATCAAAGAGGTGGCCGGATGCGTTAATCTTGTTGTCAAACTGTGGACCTGCGGATACATACATGCCCAGAATACCCAACAGGCTAAAATTGAGTTTCAGGTTAAAGGGGATAGACACATAATTTAAGTCTACTTTATCATTCCCCGTATCCAATTCATTATGAGCATACTGGACAGAGCCATCCACCTTCAGTCCCAATGGAAGGCTCAATTCCAGGACTGGTCCGGCATACCATCCTTGCCAATTGGATTTCTTTAGAGATTGATTCACTTTAGCCTCTTTCAGCGTGGTGCCTCCCGCAACACCCAGCCTAAGCTTCATCTGGGCATTCAGCGGCTGTGTCACAAAAAGCAACACCATACATAATATTCCTAAAAATCTCTTCATTGCCGGTCCTCCTCTTATTTGTTTTTGCAAAGATAAAGAAAATATTATTCTCCTTCAAGTTTTTTACTCTCCCGAACATTTTTTATATCTTTGCAGTGACTAATATTAAATACTACAAAATCATGGCAAAAGAATTAAAAGGCACAAAGACCGAGGCTAATTTGATGGCAGCATTTGCCGGTGAGTCTCAAGCACGTAACAAGTACACCTACTATGCTTCAAAGGCAAAGAAGGAAGGTTTTGAGCAGATTGCAGCTTTGTTCGAGGAGACTGCAGCTCAGGAGAAGGAGCACGCAAAGATGTGGTTCAAGTTGTTCCATGGCGTTAACTCTACATTGGAGAACCTGACCGATGCTGCTCAGGGCGAGAACGATGAGTGGACCGACATGTATCCAACCATGGCTAAGGAAGCTCGTGAGGAAGGTTTCGATGAAATCGCTGATTTGTTCGAGGGTGTAGCTGCTATTGAGAAGTTGCACGAGGAGCGTTACCGCAAGCTGTTGGCAAACGTTCAGGACAAGTTGGTCTTCTCTAAGGAAGGCGACTGCATCTGGCAGTGCCGCAACTGTGGTCACGTACATGTAGGTAAGGAAGCTCCTCAGGAGTGCCCTGTTTGCAAGCACCCACAGGCTTACTTCCAGATCAAGGCTGAGAATTATTAATTCCCATAAGCAGAACAAGAAAAAGGGTGTGCCGCAAGCACACCCTTTTTTATTATTTAAACAGACGAGGAGCCAAGTCCTTCAGATTGTTTCGCCAGGTTGTCCAGCTGTGTCCACTCTGATAAGGCTCACTGTATTCATACTTGATACCGTATTTGTCGAAAATCTTATTGGTCTTGTCGCCACTTATCCAGGTAATATCAGTCTTTCCACCCTGAGTACAAGAGAGAATCTTGAAACTCTTGTTGATTTTTGCAGCATTCTCTGCCAAGTGGAAACGCTCTGCCTGAATTTCATAATCGATATTTGGATTGAAACCACTACTCAACACAAAGACATAGCTAAACTTATCATAATACTGCATAGCCACCTCCAGTGTTTGGATACCTCCCATGGAGAGACCGCCAATAGCACGGTGATCCTTATCGGTCAATACCCGGTAGTTGCTCTCTACGAATGGAACGACTGATCCCATAAGATCATCCGTAAAATTCTGCATCATATCGCTCATGTCCTTTTCCTTTGCAGGGATATTGCCATTTGGCATGACCACAATCATTGGGACAATCTTACCTTCTGCCAACAGATTATCCAGAATTAAACCTGCACAACCTACACCTGGCCAAGAGTTATCCGTGTCGCCACCACCATGAATCAAGTAGAAAACAGGAAGTTTCTTGTTGGAGTTCTCATATCCAGCAGGTGTCCAGACATGCATTCTACGGGTTGTATTCAAGGCCTTACTGAAATAATAGCGTTGTGCCACTGCACCATGAGGAACATTTTTCATGGCAAAGAAATCATCGCCATCGTCAATACGGGCAATAGCAGATGTCTCACTAGCCAATTCCCCCTTTGGGTCATATACATTTATGCCATCTACCACATAATGATAGCGGTAAGCACCAGGTTTCACATCCTTTATGGTGATATTCCACACGCCATTTGGATTTTCCTTCACCACGGGTTTGTTGTCACCCATGAAAGGAACCAAGTCTCCATCACCCGCTAAAGTTACCGTACGAGCTTTAGGAGCATAAATACTGAAAGTCACGCTGCCGTCAGCATGCTTACGCACAGGCTGAAGCGTGTCATTTGGTGTAGGGGTTCTCTGCCATTGTGCTTGAGCAGAAAGCGATGAGCCAACCATCAAGCTGGCCATCAGACATAATTTTGCAATACTTTTCATGGTATTTTTACTATAGTTTTCTGCAAAGATATAAAAAAAAAGTTAGACCACGAAATGTTTATAAAATTATCCATCTTTTTATCGCGTAATTCTATTAGTAATCTGTAATATTAGTGCTAACTTTGCACCAGATAACTAAAACCAACATCAAATTTATGGAAAAATTCAACAAATCCTTCATCTATTTCACCTGCATGGTGTCAGCGATGGGTGGTCTCCTCTTCGGTTATGACTGGGTGGTCATCGGTGGAGCGAAGCCTTTTTACGAACTGTTCTTTGGCATATCCGACTCTGCCTCGCAGCAAGGGCTTGCCATGTCCATAGCCCTTGTGGGCTGTATGATAGGCGCTTGCACCAGTGGTTGGCTCGCCGACCGTATTGGTCGCAAGCCCCTCCTCGTGCTGTCGGCATTTATTTTCCTTCTGTCAGCTATTCTTACGGGAGCCTTCAGCACCTTCAGCGGCTTCCTTGCGGCCCGCTTTTTCGGTGGCATTGGCATCGGCATAGCCTCTGGTCTGTCACCGATGTACATAGCCGAGATAGCTCCTGCCGCCATCCGCGGCAAGCTGGTAGCGCTCAACCAGATGACTATTGTCCTCGGCATCCTTGCCGCGCAGGTTGTCAACTGGCAGATAGCGCAACCCATTCCCGCCTCTTTCACCCCTGCCGACATAGCCGCTTCATGGAACGGGCAGATGGCATGGCGGTGGATGTTCTGGGCGGTGGCAGTCCCGGCGGCAGCCTTCCTTGTCCTTGCACTGTTCATTCCTGAGAGTCCCCGCTGGCAGGCTATGCGTGGAAAGGTGTCTGCCGCCCGCGGCATCCTTGCCCGTATCGGTGGCGAGGACTATGCCGAAAGCGAGCTGCGAGCCATTGCCGCCGTTCGTGGCGGTGAGCAACAGCAGGGCGGTCTCCGCCAACTCTTCTCCGCTCCCTTCCGTGGAGTGCTGCTGCTTGGCATCTTCATCGCCGTGTTCCAGCAGTGGTGCGGCACCAATGTCATCTTCAACTACGCTCAGGAGATATTCCAGTCGGCAGGATACTCCATCGGTGACGTGCTGTTCAACATCGTGGTGACTGGCATTGCCAATGTTATCTTCACCGTTGTCGCCATCTTCACCGTTGACAGGCTTGGCCGCCGCCGTTTAATGCTCATCGGTGCCGGTGGCTTGTGCCTTGTTTACACGGCGTTAGGACTGTGCTATGACCTCCATGTCACGGGCTTCTTCATGGTCATCCTCGTGGTGGCAGCCATCGCTTGCTATGCCATGACGCTGGGCCCCTGCACGTGGGTGCTCCTTGCCGAGCTCTTCCCCAACCGTGTCCGCGCCGTGGCGGTGGCGTCATGCACGTTCGCCCTGTGGGTGGGCTCGTCCACACTGACCTACACCTTCCCCGCGCTCAACCAGTCGCTTGGCAGCTATGGCACCTTCTGGGTGTACGCCGCGGTGTGCGCCGTGGGCTTCATTTTCCTATCGTTGCGCCTTCCCGAGACAAAGGGCAGGAGTCTTGAGCAGCTTGAGGACGAACTGATAAAATAACTAAAACATACATATATATATGGTAAAAGCATGGAAAGAGCCGGTCATCATACCGACTTACGAGATTGGGGCGGCAGAGAAAAACCCCATATTCCTTGAAAAGAGAGTCTATCAAGGGTCGAGTGGGGCAGTCTATCCCTACCCCGTAGTGGAGAAAATAGCCACAGAGCCAGTGCCACATGAGTGGCAAGCTGTGTGGATGGAGAACGAGTATGTCAAGATTATGATACTCCCTGAGCTCGGCGGCAGGGTGCAGATGGCTTACGATAAGATAAAGCAACGCCATTTTGTGTATTATAACAGCGTGATAAAACCCGCCCTCGTAGGCCTTACGGGCCCTTGGATTAGCGGCGGCATAGAGTTTAACTGGCCGCAGCACCATCGCCCCTCCACCTACCTGCCCGTGGACTGCACCATAAAAGAGAACGCCGACGGCTCCGTGACGGTGTGGGTCAGCGAGACGGAGAGGATGTTCCACCAGAAGGGCATGGCAGGCTTCACCCTGCGTCCTGGTTGCGCTTACCTCGAAATCAAGGGGCAATTATATAACCGTACCGACCTTCCGCAGACCTTCCTTTGGTGGGCTAACCCCGCCGTGGCGGTGAATGATGCTTACCAGAGCGTCTTCCCGCAGGATGTCAACGCCGTCTTCGACCACGGGAAGCGTGCTGTCAGCAGCTTCCCCATTGCCACAGGCACCTATTACAAGATGGACTACTCAGCGGGAGTAGATATCTCCAACTATAAAAACATCAAGGTGCCCACCTCCTATATGGCAGTGAACTCAAAGTACGACTTTGAGGGTGGCTATGAGAACGACACCCAAGCCGGCATGCTCCACGTGGCAAGCCACCACTATTCGCCTGGCAAGAAGCAGTGGACATGGGGCAATGGCGACTTCGGACGTGCCTGGGACCGCAATCTTACCGACGCCGACGGACCATATATAGAGCTTATGGCTGGCGTATATACTGAGAACCAGCCCGACTTCACGTGGCTCATGCCCTACGAGGAAAAACAGTTCACCCAATACTTCATGCCCTATCGTGAGCTCGGGGTGGTGAAAAACGCCAGCAAAGACCTACTCTTCAATATTATAGCACTGCCCGGGGAGCAGGCGGAGATGAAGATTTTCGCCACCAGCAGGCAGCAGATACACGTCGTGTTGACCGCCGACGACGGCACGTTCCTCTACGACCAGCACCACGAGGTGTGCCCCGAGGCAGTCCTCACCGTCACTGTTCCCATGGGCAAATACTACGACCCGTCCCTGCGTGGCGTCACCCTGTGCATCAGCAAGCAGCTCTATGGCGAGGAGAGACCCGTCCTTACGTGGCACGCCGAGGACGATGCGCTGAAGCCTATCCCACCTGCCGCGGAGGCAGCATTGCTCCCTGCGCAGGTCAAGACCAACGAGCAGCTTTACCTCACGGGACTGCACATAGAGCAGTACCGCCACGCTACATATATCGCCACCGACTACTACGAGGAGGCTTTGCGCCGCGACCCCGACGATGTGCGTTGCCTTAACGCCATGGGA
>JAUNHZ010000033.1 GCA_030523705.1 Bacteroidales bacterium | reverse complement strand
ATAGGTTCATACCCCATCTGCTCTATGAACTTATCCAATTCCAAACGTATTTGACGGAGATCATAGAAAGTAGAACTGATGAATACTCTTGGCTTTGCCATATCTTATATCTTTGAATTCTTATTAATACTTGTTCCTATAAATATCTTTCCTTAAAATACAGGAATGCTGCCACCTCTTCTTCCGGACACTTGCTCATCACAGCATCCACAAAATCCTCTAAAGTCACATCAAGCACTTTATAGCGGTATTCCTCTTTCAGTTCCTCGCGCAAAGATGCTACCTCTTGCTGTGTGGTAGGATGATCCTTTGGCGCTAATACTACCGAGTAGGCTTCATGAGCAGGCTCTTTGATGCGGTAGCATTCGGCAAGCAGGAAGTTGCGATAAATCTGACTGATGGCTTTCGTTCCATCAAGTAGCTGGGCCTCGGCATCTGGAGTGAAATAATTCAGTTGCTTGATTAAGGCCTTCTGGCGCTCGGTCCGGCTGGCACTGTTCTCGCCCAGGACATCGGTATATTTCGTCTCTATGGCTATGAAGCATGGGCGGCCCTCGCTATCCTTATAACGGATGATGGCATCCATGGCAGTCTTATCGCCCAGGTAGTTCTCTATATCGGTATGCAGGAACTCCAGTCCTACTTCGGTTACTTCTTTTATATCAATTTGTGGGAATATGGCTTTTGCTATGGCCGTTACTTCTTTCCCTCTACCCTCTTCAAACATGTGGATGAGCGGGCAGAACAGGTTGAATGCCATAGGCTGGCTGGAAAGCAAGTTGTTGAACAAGCGGTATTCATCTATGGTTTCATTCTTCTGCTTGGTGGCTACTCTGTGTTTGGCGTATTGGAAAGTAAACTCATCTACAAAGTTCTTTCCGTTATGTTCTCCATCCTCTATCATGCTTATCTGTCGCTTGGTGGAGGTACGCCAAGGGCCTACTCCCATAGGCAAGTTCAGTTCCTCACGGAACTTGCTTTGTTTCTGGCGGCAGATTTCTGTGAATTGGTGGATGGTCATTTTGTTATTTTAGTATTCCGCTATCTTCGTGTTTAATGAATGGGCCTTCCTTTACTTCAAAAAGTACGGTATGTGGCTCCAGACATTCTACAGTATGCCAAACATTGGCTGGCATTTGAACGCCATAGTTTTCTGTTTTGGCACTTAATATAGCTTCGTCTATGATTTCTTTATCATCGTTATAGAGCAGAACCTTTACACTTCCTTGCAAGAGGATAAGCATTTCATCTACCTTGTGGTGGTGAATGTCTATTACGGTTCCTGGTTCCATGGCGTTCAGAAAACGCTGGACTTTATCGTCTAAGGTTGGATGGAAGTTATGGTTCATGCGCAAACGTGGGGTTTCCTCTGCTTTCTGGCAGAGGGTATCCATGAGTTGATGAGTTATGAGTTCTAGTTTACGCATGATGTTAAATTTTTATATTCCAGATTGAAGATTCAGTAAATCTCGAATGACAACCTTTATAAGAAACGTTTAATAATTGAAAATGTGATTTTTAAATCTGAGCATTGAAAAAGTTTGCTCTTTTTAGAACTTTAGAGAACGTAGAAACAAGAAAAGTCCACCTACAGAGGTAGATGAACGGTACAATAAGGGTGTAAAAATAATGCTTGCATAGTCCTAAAGTTTTACATTTTCTCGGTATTTCTCACTGTATGTGTTACAAATTTAGGGAATATATCTAAAAAAAGGGATTGCTTTCCGTTCGTTTTTGAGGTTCAAAACGTACATTTGACGTTTTGATTGCGATATTGCTGATATGAACGGCGAGAAAAATGTTTACTGAATAAAGAAGAAGAGATAAAAAAATCCCCATGACATCCTCTATTTCAGGTTGCCATGGGGATTTTTATTAGGCAAATATGGAGTTTTATCGGTTCTCTCTATGCTCCAGATACTCCTGCAAGTTAATACGCATTACACCTGCCACATGGTCTGCGGCTACCTTCTGCATATCGTGAGCTACCATGATCTTGACCAGTTCCTCGAAAGAGGTGGTCTGTGGATTCCAGCCTAACTCGTTCTTGGCCTTGGTAGGGTCTCCCCAGAGGTTCACTACGTCGGTTGGGCGGTAGAAGTCTGGGCTTACGGCTACCACTACCTTGCCGGTGGCTACGTTGATACCCTTCTCATCAATGCCCTCGCCTTCCCATTTGAGCTCGATGCCGGCGTACTTGAAGGCTAAGGTGGCGAACTCACGGACGGTATGCTGAACACCGGTGGCGATGACGAAGTCCTCTGGTTTATCGTGCTGCAGGATGAGCCACATGCACTCTACGTAGTCCTTGGCGTAACCCCAGTCGCGGAGTGAATCCAGGTTACCTAAGTACAGGCAGTCCTGCTTGCCCTGGGCGATGCGTGCAGCAGCCAAGGTAATCTTACGGGTTACAAAGGTCTCTCCTCTTCGCTCTGACTCATGATTGAAAAGGATACCGGAGCAGCAGAACATGTTGTACGCCTCACGGTATTCCTTGATGATCCAGAAGCCATAGAGCTTGGCTACTGCGTATGGAGAATATGGGTGGAATGGGGTGTTCTCATTCTGTGGGACCTCCTCTACCTTTCCGTACAGCTCAGAGGTAGATGCCTGATAGATCTTACAGGTCTGCTCCAAGTGGTTGGTGCGGACGGCCTCCAAGATGCGGAGAACGCCTACGGCATCTACATCGGCAGTGAACTCTGGGGCATCGAAAGATACCTGCACGTGGCTCTGTGCGGCCAGGTTATAGATTTCTGTCGGCTGTACCTGACCTACGAGCTTGACCAGTGACATGGAGTCACTCATATCTGCATAGTGCAGGTGGAAGTTTGGCTTGCCTTCCAAGTGGGCAATGCGCTCTCTATAATCTACGGATGAACGGCGGATGATGCCGTGTACATCGTATCCTTTTGCTAAAAGAAATTCGGACAGGTATGATCCGTCCTGACCGGTTACGCCGGTGATTAATGCTACGTTTTTCATTGAGTTTTGAGTTTTGAATAGTGAGTTTTGAGTTTTTATCTTTCTGCACGCATAGGGTTATGAAGGAAGTCATCGTATGCAAGCTTGATGCCTTCTTCTAATTCTGTCTTGTAGGTCCAGCCTAACTTGGCGGCTTTACTTACGTCCAGGAGCTTTCTTGGGGTGCCGTTTGGACGGGTGGTGTCCCATTTGATCTCGCCTTCAAAGCCGATGACTTGGGCTACCAGCTCTGTGAGGGCCTTGATGGTGAGTTCCTTTCCGGTGCCGGCGTTTACGGTTTCGTTTCCGCTGTAGTTGTTCATCAGGAACACGCAGAGGTTGGCCAGGTCATCTACATACAGGAACTCACGGAGTGGACTACCATCGCCCCAGCAGGTTACGGACTTGAGGCCGGCCTCTTTTGCCTCGTGGAAACGACGGATCAGGGCTGGGAGTACGTGGGAGTGCTCTGGGTGGTAGTTATCGTTTGGACCATAGAGGTTGGTTGGCATGACACTGATGTAGTCTGTGCCGTACTGGCGGTTCAGGAACTCACAGTATTTCAGACCGCTGATCTTGGCCAGGGCGTATGCCTCATTGGTCTTCTCCAATTCGCTGGTCAGCAGGCAGCTCTCTGGCATAGGCTGTGGTGCCATGCGTGGGTAGATGCAGCTGCTGCCTAAGAACTCTAGTTTCTTGCAACCGTTCTTCCATGCGGAGTGAATCACGTTCATCTCCAGAATCATGTTGTCATACATAAAATCGGCCAAGGCGCTCTGGTTGGCAATAATGCCGCCTACCTTGGCTGCTGCCAGGAATACGTATTCTGGCTTCTCCTCAGCAAAGAACTGCTCAACCTGATCCTGACGGGTAAGGTCCAGTTCCTTGTGGGTGCGGGTTATAATGTTGGTATAACCCTGGCGCTGGAGCTCACGTACAATGGCACTTCCTACCATTCCGCGATGTCCGGCTACATAAATTTTTGAATCTTTTTCCATTTTTTCCTATTGAAATGGGGGGATTGTCATCCTGAGTGAAACGAAGGATGACAAAAGTACACAAGGGTGCATTGTGTAATTAATCTCTCCTAAATATATCTCGGGTATATACTTTATCTTCTACATCGGTCAGGCACTCATCAAAGCGGTTGGCAATTATGGCTTTACTCATCTGCTTGAATTTGGCTAAGTCATTTACTACTAATGAGCCGAAGAAGTAGGTTCCGTCTTCTAAGGTTGGTTCGTAAACTACCACGTTTGCGCCTTTTGCCTTGATGCGCTTCATGATGCCCTGGATGGCACTGGCGCGGAAATTATCGGAATTACTCTTCATGGTGAGACGGTACACGCCTACTGTCACGGGCTCTTTCTGACCTGCGTACTGGTTCTGGGTGCTATAGTCGTACCAGCCTGCCTTGCGGAGAACGGCATCGGCAATGTAATCCTTTCGGGTGCGGTTGGACTCTACAATGGCGGTCATCATGTTCTGTGGAACGGACTCATAGTTGGCCAGCAGCTGCTTGGTGTCTTTTGGCAAGCAGTAGCCTCCGTAACCGAAGGATGGGTTGTTATAGTGGGTGCCGATTCTTGGATCCAAACCTACACCTTCTATGATGGCTTGGGTATCCAAACCCTTCACCTCTGCGTAAGTATCCAATTCATTGAAATAGCTCACACGAAGCGCCAAATAGGTATTAGCAAAAAGCTTTACGGCCTCGGCTTCCTTCATGCCCATGAAAAGAGTTGGGATATCGGTTTTAATAGCGCCTTCCTGAAGAAGTTTCGCAAAAGTTTCTGCATTTTCCTTCATGTGGTTGCCAGAGAGCTTGACGATAGCTTGGTTTTCCTCTGTGTACTCTCCATTACGAATCATCTTTGGATAACCTACGATGATTCTGGATGGATAGAGGTTATCATAAAGCGCTTTTGATTCTCTCAAGAACTCAGGTGAGAACAACAAGCGGAACTTTCTTGTGGTTTCTACGCCCCATTTCTGAGCGTATTTTACATAAAGACTTCTGGTGTATCCTACAGGAATGGTGGACTTGATGACCATGACGGCCTCTGGATTTACCTCCAAGACTAAATCAATGACCTCTTCTACGTGGTGTGTATCGAAATAGTTTTTAACTGGATCATAATTTGTAGGAGCGGCGATGACTACAAAATCAGCATCTTTATAGGCAGCGGCACCATCGAGGGTGGCAGTCAGGTTCAATTCCTTCTCTGCAAAGTACTTCTCTATATACTCGTCCTGGATTGGGGAGATGCGGTTATTGATTTTCTCCACCTTCTCTGGAATGACATCTACGGCTGTAACTTGGTGTTTCTGTGCTAAAAGTGTAGCGATACTTAAGCCCACGTAACCGGTGCCGGCTACGGCTATCTTGAGATCTTCAAACTTTCTCATGAATTTCGTTTTTCTTGGTTTATCTCACTGATTTTGTTACAAAATTATTACTTTTTAAGGAGGTGGTAAAATTTTTTCCTAAGATTTATTCGCCCAGAACAACAAATTGATGAATTGACTACACAAGGGGTGCATTGTGTACTGCACCCCACTGTCATTCTGAGTGGAACGAAGAATCTCGTCCAATATTACTTAACTGGATTGGACGAGATCCTTCACTTTGTTCAGGATGACAACTACACAATGCACCCCTTGTGTAGTTACTTCTCCCACTCAGCAAGCTGGGCGGTGATGAGCTGGATGGCTTTCTCCAATGGCTCACCGCGGAAACCGTGGCCGGCACCTTCTATCTTTTCCAGGCGGGCATTTGGGAATACGGTGATGGCTTTTTCTGAATAGGTGATTGGAACCAGGCGGTCTGCTGTTCCGTGTACAATGAACACGGGTTTCTGGTAGTTGCCAATGTGCTCAAATGGATCAAACTGCAGCATGGCCTTGTTGTAGTCCTCGCCACCCATGATGCGTGCGTTAGGGTCCTTCTTGGTGCCGTCTGGATTGTAGTTCTTGCGGGCATCGTCTGGCGCACAAAGGGCTGGGTAAACCAATGCCAAATTGCGAATGGCATCGGGCATGGATGCGGCGGTGATAGAGGATACCAGACCACCTAAGCTGATGCCTAACAGGTAGGTGCGTTCTGCATCTACATAAGGCTTGGACTTGAGGGTGGCGATGATGGCAGTCAGGTCCTGCTTCTCGGTGAAGATGGTCATGTCATTGGTGTTTCCGGTGCTCTTGCTTCTTGGGCTGGAGCCGCAGAAATCGAAGGTGTAGGCTACATAGCCCTTCTTGGCGAAAGCCTCGGCGTATGGCTGGCCTGCAGTGTGGTTACTGCCAATGCCGTGTGCGTAGATGACCAGTGGCCACTTTTCGTTCTGTCCTTCTGGGATGTAGGCAATGCCAAAGATTTTCTGACCATCGCGCTGGATGTAAACGGTATCCGTGCGGAATGTGTAGGTCTTGCTATGATCTACTGGGGTTGATGCAAAAGCACTCATGCAGGTGCTTGCCATCAGGGTTAAAGCTAAGAGTAGTTTTTTCATATATTCCATTCTTTTCGTAAATTCTACAAATATAGCGCTTTTGGGATAGATTAGGGAAAATTTCTCTTTCGAAATAGATGTGGTGCAATAAATCACAATTTTTAGCTAAAAGATGATAAGTTTGAGGTAGTCTTTCAAGTGGAAGAGGCTGTTCCCGTAGCCGGCTTGGGAGTCGGAGATGAGGATGACGGTCTGCTTTCCGTTGATGACTGGACCTAAGCACATGCCTTCGTAATTAGCCAGGTTCTTTTTGCTGGCGGTCAGCTTGGTCTTGAATTCGGTGACGAGCTGCTTGGAGAGACTTGCTCCTGGCTGTAATTCTTCCCCTGGGTTCACGCGGTAGAGCTTGTGGTTCACAAAACTGCCCAAGAATTTCTTAGCTACATAGAATTCCCGTTCCAGGACAAGGAGGGTGCCATCGTCTAATGCGCAAAGATCTGAGATGCCGTGGACGTAGTTTCGGCCTGTCTTCTTGGCGATGGGGGCATCGAGGGTGTATGAGTATTGGGTTGTGGATTGTGAGTTGTGAGTTATGAGTGTTAGCGAGTCGTTGAAGGCTAGCAGGCGCAAATGGCCCTCTTCATCTTCTTTCAGATTACATTCTGTTACGGTCCAGAAGGTGTGGGTGCTGGCGTTATAGGTCAGGGATTCAAAGCCGGCGTTTGGCTGGATGTGGGGTTTAGTGGCGAATTCCGGAATTTGGAGTTCTCTGCCTGTGGGGGTTCCGTCTAATGCGTATTCCAAGATGCGCTGGTCATCTTCCGCGGCAATGTAGATCTTTTGGGTTGCTGGGTTAAAGGCTATTCCTTCCTGGTCTCTTTTGCCCTCGGATTCTTTTTTATCGAGTATGGTGGCTTGCTCCAGTTCTCCTTCTTCCGTGAAAAGGAGTTCCAGCTCTATCCACCCAGCCTTTGGGGCCTTATCGTCTATCATGGCGTACCGGTTCTCCCCTATCGGCGTAATGCCGCTGTAATTTGCAGATGGGATATTGAACTTGCCCAAGTTTATCTGCTTTTGGGCGTGGGCAGATAAAGTTACTAAGAGTGCTAGTAATGTGATTATTCGTTTCATGCTGCAAAGTTAGCGATTTTTTACAGAATGACAAGTGGTGGGGTGGATTGGACGAGATTCTTCACTGGCGTTCAGAATGACAACTACACAAAGATGACGTGGGGACAGGGTCATGTCCCGATTTTTTTCAAAATCAGGACACGCACCTGTCCCCATGTCACCTTTAAAGAGTATCTTTTAATTACTTGATCTCTACAGTTGCACGACGGTTGTAAGAGATTGGGCTGAGAGTGTCAACACCACCGTTTGCTACGGTCTGAATCTTGCTTGCGTCTACACCCATGTCTACCAATGCTGCCTTAACTGCCTCTGCACGCTTCTCTGACAAGGTCTGGTTCAATGAAGCAGAACCGGTCTTGCTGTCTGCGTAACCAGTTACTACGATGGTAGAACCGTTCTCCTTAGCGCAGTTAGCCAAGTTCTCTACATTTACGAGATCCTTCTTAGAAGCAATCTTAGACTTACCAATGTTGAAGAATACTGAAACTGGAGTAGTCATCATCTTAACGGTCTCCTTAGTTACGATAGTCTCCTTTGGCTTCTGTGCCAACAACTCACGAAGCTTAGCGTTCTCTGCCTGTGCATTCTGCAATGCTGCATTCAGAGCGTCGAGCTGTGACTGGTTAGCTGCCATGATAGCATCCAAGTCTGGAGTCTTGTTCCAAGTAGCCTTACCCAAGTTGATGGTCAAACCTGCCTCGATAGCGAAGACGTGATCCTTCTGACCACCACCAATACCAGCGAAATCATTGGTTACACCCTTATAAGAAGCTTCCAAATCCAAGTTTACGTGCTTGCTAACCTTCCAAGTTGACAAGAAACCGAAACCAAGACCGAAATCAGTGCGCTCGTGAGTTGAATTGCGCATGATACCTGCAGATACGTAAGGAATAGCATTCCAAACGCGAGTCTCGCTATAACCACACAACAGGTTGCTCAGGTTGAACATTGCATCAATGTCACCCTGCCATACCTTGATATGATTCTCCATCTTATCAACGTTCCACAGACGGTTATGGAACTTGCCATATGAGCCCTTCAAACGAAGACCCATGCCTGGAGTAAACCACTTACCCAACGCTACAGATCCACCCCACATAGGAGCTTCCATAATACCCTGATGAGCACCTTGCTCTCTGTAGTTAGCATCCAATGCATGCAACTGAATAAACCAGTTGCTCCAGAAAGAGTTAGTTGCAACGCTATACTTCTCAGTAGGAACTTCAGTCTGAGCGAAAGCGGTTGCTGATAAGCTGACCATTGCCAGCACCATTAACATTTTCTTCATAACTCGAAATATTAGTTTATTAAGTTAAATATTATCACATATACGAATGGCACAGGCCATTCTACATGTGCAAAAATAGCACATTTTTTGGAAAACCAAACACTCAAAACGTCAAAAAGTAACAAAAAAGCCCGAAAACACGGGGTTTTCGGGCTTTTTTTATGGTAATTTATCAGATTAGAATCTGAATCCAAGACCTCCTACACCATTGAGCCAAGCTGTAGGTGTTCCCTTTTGTGAATAATAGCTGTAGCTTGGGGTGAAGTGGAGATAGGTGCCACCAAACAGGTTCACACGTAACTCTGCACCTACGTTAACACCTAATGCGGTAGCCTTGTTCTCACCTCCCTGGAAGTGCATGAGAGGACCGGCAAATGCATAGACTCCAAAGGTCTTGCTGCTGTCGCTTCCTGCACCCTGGAACAGGTGAAGCAGGTTCATCTGGTATGCTGCTGCCACATTAAGTGACTTAGCGTCCTTGTCGGTATCCATGTCTGCTGCTACACGTATGCCATGCAAGCCACTGGTCTGAAGACCTGCTGCAGCTGCAAAAATGGTGTTGTTCTGCATCATGCCGTAAAGTGGGCCATTGAAGCGCTTAGCGAACCCTGCACCTGCCTGGACAAAGAACTCACGATCCTTCTCCTCACGAACGGCCTCACGCATGAACTTCGCATTGTAATCGAAGCTTGCACCTACTGTGAATACTACTGGCTTGAAGAAACGTCCGGTAGTCCAGTTTCCTGCATGAATCTGTGAGAAGCGGCCCTGTGCATATACGCGTGATGTTGGTGATGTGCGCACCCAAATCTGGGCACCTTCATTGAAACCGGACATCAAGTGGGTATAGCCACGATCCCAACCATCGTTACGGTATTCATTCATGACACCAAACTCACCTCCTACCAAGAAGTAGATACCTGCCTTGGCTGACTGGCGGTCATAGTTTTTAGACAACAGGCCTATAGGGTCAATCATCAAGTCGGTCAATACGTTTACGGTACGGGTGTTCTGGTAAGAGCCATTGTTTCCACTCAAGCTGGCCATCACCTTGGTACCCAGTACACGGTCATACCACTTACCAAAACCAAACTCTACGCGTGGACCCCACTCCTGGGTATCATTCTCATCGGTATCCATAATGGTCTGAGCGCCTGCACCAAACTCAAAGAAGCTGTTCTCATTCCAGAAGGTATCATAGTATGCACCATTGTCGAAGCGGTAAGACACACCGGCCTTAGCTAACATAGAGAAGTCCTTGGTTGCACCGAAGCGCTTACGAACCTGTGGCTGGATGTACAGGCTAGTGGTCTTGTTGAGCTGATAAGACAACTGGAAACCTGCATTTACACCTGCGTAGAATTCATCGTCGCCATTCTCATGGTAAGCTGCGGCATATGGACCTGCCAAAGCCCAGATGTTCCAACGGTCGTCGCCATCGCTGTGGTTCATGAGTGCATTTACATTCAGCATGTAATCTACACCTGCGGTAATCTCACGCCAGTCCTCACGACCGAAGGTCCAGTCCTGACCTAATGCCAGACGTGCTGCACTCAGGTTGCTCCAGCGGTAACCTAAAGCGGTTCCCCACTCACCACGCCAGTTCTGCTTAGAGTTTCCGTTCATCCACTGACGGGTCTGGTTCACGTTGCCACCAAAGTCGGCCTGAATGAACCAGTACTTGTGCTCCAGCAAGCTCTTGTAGCGGAGCAAGGTTTCCTCCAGGGTTGGATCTGCCTGACCTGGACGGCCTACGTGAGAGGCACGACCACCGGTCTCATCGTAATCAAAGGCAAAACCTAAGGTAATATCCAATGGACGGAGGATGTTGTTCTGGTTCCAGATACCGGTACGGTTCAGACCGTAGCGACCCTCGGCAAACAGACGGGTGTTAGGATTGATGCGGGTCCAGAGCTGAGCTCCCTGGCTGAAACCTGAGAAGATGTGGTTCTCATAGTCCTGCAAGTGTCCACGCTCGTTCACTACACCGAAGTTACCACCGAAGAACAGGGAGAGACCGGCCTTAGCGGTACGACGCTCATAGTTTGGATTCAACAGTGAGATAGGGTCTAACATGACGTCGGCATTCAAGCCTACGGTATTTACGGCACGGTGGTCTGAGTTCACTACTGCTGCACGACCGGTGAAGCGTGAACCGAGTACACGGTCGTACCACTTACCAAAGCCCAACTGGATCTGAGGACCCCAGCCGTAGTCCAGACCTTCCTGAGTCAAGTGCTCTACACCTGCGCCCACCTCAAAGTAAGCATCGGTATTCCAGAAGGTGTTGTAGTTTGTACCATTGTCGAAACGGTAAGCTACACCTAATTTATAATCTATGCTCCAGTCCTTGTCCTTGAAGTCGTAACGTACACCTGGCTGAACAAAGAGGCTGGTGGTATTATTCAATGCATAGTCGAAGTTCACACCGGCAGTACCACCTACACGCCACTGAGCTCCACTTGGGATGTTCTTATCCATAACGTATGGACCGGCATACAGCCAAGTGTTCAGGCGATCCTCTGAAGAGTAGCGGTTCAGCATGGTGTTCAGGTTAGCCATGTACTGCAGGGACAGTGAAGTCTCACGATAGTCGTTGTCTGTATACATGTTGAAGTTCTGACCTGCCACCAAGCGAAGGGCACTCAGGTTGCTGTAGCGGTAACCCAAGCCCAAGTCCCAGGTACCACGCCAGTTCTGACGTGAGGTTCCGTTGGTCCAGATGTCCTGGGTGTTCACGCCAAAGCCATAACCCAACTGCAGGAACCAGTAGCGGGCATCGAAGGTCTCGGTAGCACGCTGCAGGCGCTCCATGTATGGATAGGTCTTCATGCGGACACCGGCCATCAAGCTGTACAGGTTCTCGTTAGGGAGAATCTGGTTCTGTGCATACATGACGCGGGTCACGCGTGGCTCAATGAAGAGCTCTGCGTTCTTGTCGATGCGCTTCCACAAGTTCAAACCGCCGGTGTAGCCACGGAAGGCCATATTGTCACCCTGGTTTGGCATGTGTACGCCATAGGTCATACCTCCGAAGAGGAAGGCACCATATTTCTGATCGGCGTTATAGGTATCCTTCAAACCGAATGGGTTAAAGAGGAGTTCTGCGTTACCGGCCAGGAAGGTTGCGGCATTATTCATGACATCGCCCTTCACGGTGGTGTAGGTGTAGATAGGTGCTCCTACCTGCAGACCCAGGCGTGCTCCCCATACTGGGCTCATCCACTTGCCTACGTTAAATGCATAGGTAGGACCGGTGGTCTTGAAGGTTCTCAAGTCGTTTGCACCACGGAATACGGCTCCGGCACCTAACTCGAAGAATACCGGGTTCAGGTCCTCGGCTCCTGCCTTAGGATGTGCAATGACTGCATCTGGATGGATGTAGTAGCCCCAGTTCAGGTTCAGGCCGTAGTTCAACAGGAAGTCGGCACTTCCTGGATACAGGTCCTTATTCTGCATGATGGTCACCATTGGCTCCAGAGACAGGTAGTTGCGTGTACCCAGGCGGAAACGTACATCGGTACCCAAGCGTGCCTCGAGTGCCGTAGCGGTCTTGCCTCCTAAGTTAATGCGCTCCACACCCAGTCCGGCAATGGTCTGCACATCTACATAGCGTGCTTTCTTGTAACCAGCGGTATAGTTGCTCAGGTTGAACAACCAGTCTGCATGTACGTCGAAAATCTTCATGTTGTCCAAGCCTCCCTTTGCTGCACGACTGAAATTGAAGCCGGCACCGATACGGGCACTATGGAAGGCTGAGAAGTCGTGGCCGATGGTCACGTTCATGGCCTGCAGGAAGTCCAGGCTTGGGCTTCCCTTAGAGTCGAACTGGAAGGCTCCGGTTCCTACCTGCAGATAGGTGTGGTCCCAGAAGCTGTTCTTCTCCCATGGTTCCTCGTTATAACGGTAACGAGGCTGGAACAAGTAATCCAACGCGTTGAAGCGAGACTCCTGGTTGATACTGTCGCGCTTCTGCAGTTCTCTGTCATTGTTCTGTGCCGTGGCCGTGAGTGCGGTTCCGCCTAACAGCAGGCACATCAGTAATATCTTTTTCATAATCCTTGTGTTCTCCTTCCGTTACTGGTTGTTGTACATGGCATCCCAGGTGTCTTTCACGTCTTCGGTGAGGTCACCATCGTTCTGCATAATGAGGATATAGCTCTTATCCAACTCAAAGCAGTGTTGCAGGTTGGTTGCGGCCGACATCACCTGGTTCGCACGGGAATCAAGGATAGCCATGAGGTACCACTTGCGTGGGTCGGTCTCAGGCAACTGCTTCAGGGTCTCTGCTGCTTCGGTATTCATGTTCTGTGCCACTTCCAGCACGGCTCTGTTCAGTGGGTTGGTGCCCATGACGAAGACGAGTGCATCGCGAAGCTCCTCACGCTCCTCCTTGCTCTTGTCGCGCTTGAACAACAGGGCGCGTACGGAGGTGAAGTTGCGGATTGGCGCGTACTTCTCTACGTTTGGCAGCATCTTAGCCATGTAGTATGCGGTATCTGCCTCTTCCTGCTGGTAGTAGCTGATGGCCTGATTTGCCACTACTTCCTCCAGGTTCATGTAGTACTTGTGACCGGCTGCGGTGGTACGCTGTACGTTCACGCGAGGCACGTTGATGTCAATGAATGGACGAAGGGTCTCTACATTGTACTCTCCCTTTCTCATGTCGGTTACAGCTACCTTGTTACCTGCATATACCCATGGGCGGCTCTCGTTCTGATAGCTCTCACGGAGGGCTCTGCGATAGAGTTTCTCCTGCTCCTGGGCTGGAGACTGTACCATATTGAACAGGTTCCAGTAGTCGTAGTGAGTGAAGAGACGTGGACCACCCTCACGGAAGTCTGGGTTGTTATAGTAGTAGTCCAGAATCTCCGATGGCTTGAGCTCACGGTTGGTCTGGAAGGTCCATGAAGCCTGGAAGATACGCAGGCTTGGGAGGACAGGCTCTACCTCATCCTTATACCAGGTGAGCTTACGTACGGATGCCCACTGTGCGTTCATGTTCTTTGGGTTAGCTGCCACAATGTGACGGAGCTCATCGGCATGATTATGCAAGCCTTTCTTGTCCAGTGAGTCTGCCACTACGGTCCAGCTTACTACCTCTGGGTCTGATACACCCATGAAGCGAGCGTTTACCTTTCCGTTCATCAGGCCTACTGCGGTCTGGGCACGACGGCCTGCCAGTACCTGGTTGCTGCCGAAGTTACCTTCTGGAGATGCAAAACCCTGGATGACTACGTTACGAAGGGTGTAGTCTGGGTTGTTTGAAATCTCATTCAGGGTAGCCTGCAAGCGGTTCAGGTTCTCTGTATTCTGTGGGTTGCTGTCCAGCTCTGCCTTACCTACTGGGAAGGACAGGGTGATGTTCTCCTTACCCTCACGCAACTCGGCACGTGGGATTTCCTTGAACATCTCTGGGTCCAGCTCGTAGCAGTCGGCATTATTGAACTCCAGGAACTGGAATGGGTGACGTGCCATACAAGACACAATCTGGGTGTTGTCCTGGAAATAGTCCTTTACATAGTCGGTCACGCGGGTAGCGGCCATGACGGTATAGTTATGACGCACGTCAGGCTTGCGGATAGACGCGGTGAAGTTGATCTGCAGTGGCTTATCGCTCAGCTTGCGCTTAGAGATGTAAGGCGCCAGCACATCGTTCTTCATGTTATAGCCCATACGGCGGTTCTGGGTCAGTGTGTACTCGGTACCATCGTATACGTGAGGACGGATGAAGCGTACGGAATCTCCGGTGTTACAGTCAATCAGGATAGGCTGGAATACGGCACGTGCATTCTCCTGACCGGTGTGGTAAGGTACGGTGATGACAGACTGGCACTCCAGTGTGGAACCGGTATCAATAGGTGGAATCTGCTCCACAGTCACAGAGACCGACTTGGCGGTCACCTCAATGCCTTGCAGCTGGATGGAACCCTCGATGAGGAAATCAATCTGCAAACGGCCGTTTACTCGTTCAATGGCATTTACTCCCTGTGATACGAACACCACGATGGCTCCGGTAGATGCTACCTTAATATTATAGTAGCCGTTGGCATCGGGGTTCACCTCTTCATCGTAATCCATGGCCATGATGACTGAGGCGCCTGGCTGCTTCAGCTTGGCCAGCTCACGCTCAGCTGCCTCCACGGTGTTGTAGGCCAGCACATGGACCTCCTCCTCAAAAGGGAGGTTGTTGCCCTTGTTGCCGATCTGCTTCTCCAGGATGCGGCCCGTTACGTTCTTAATCTGTGCAGACACTGTCTGAGGCATTACCAAACCCAAGACAGCCATCATGCTCAAAATCAAATACTTCTTCATCTTCTCTCAACTTATTTCAAGATATACACGAAGGAGATGCCGAACTTGGTAGGCAGCATCTGCATCGCGTTATGATAGGTTTCTTTTTCTGGATCCAGTGTCAAGGCAGGGTTGAACTGCTTGTGATGGGTGTAGTACGCTCCTACACCACCCTGGAACTCAATGTTCATACGGCTGCCCAGGTGGAACACGTAACCCATAGTGATACCCAGACCACCGGCATAACCATCGTATGTGGTGTTCTTCCAGGTGGCATCGTACTGTGCCAGGGTGCCTGCAAAACCAATGAAACCACGGGTCATAGGACGTCCGGCATACCAGAAACGGTACTCAGGCTGAATCATGGTCAGGCTGATGTTCTTGTTGTATGGGTTGTTCAGGGTGGTCATTCCCTGGATGTCCACTGATGAATGCTCACCAGTAACCAACTCAAAGCCTACGCTTGGTGCCATGAGGGCATCGCTCAGCAGGTTGGTCTTGATAGCCAACTGCTGTGCATTAGCAGTAAGGCTCAGCAAGCAGAAGATGCCTGCTAGTAATAAAAACTTTATCTTATTCATCGTCAGCATCTTTAATTGTTCTTAGCAGCCTTCTTTGCAGCTTTTGCAGCAGCGGCAGCAGCTTTCTTCTCAGCCTTAGCCTGTGCCTTAGCCTGTTTCTTCAACTGTTTAGCGGTAAGTACCTGTTCTGCACTCTTAGCAGCTTCATCGGCCAACTTGCTTGCTGAAGCTTCCTTAGCAGCCTGTGCAGCAGCCTTACGTTCAGCGGCCTCGGCCTGCTTAGCCTCACGAGCAGCCTTACGCTCTTCGCGTGCATTCTCCAACTGACGCTGGCGCTGGAGTCTTGCCTCCTCACGTGCCAATGCCTTAGCCTGGTTGTAACGGTTTCGGTTACGGATTGATGCACCATAACGGTATACCAGGGAGATGCTTACATCGGAGATCATAGGAACCCATCCCTTCTTCTCCTTGATGTCTACATACTGGTTGTTTGGCTTGTCCAGCACATATTTGTTTCCGCTCAGGTAAGCGGCACCTGCGTTCACACTGAACTCGATATCCAAGACACTCTGCTTGTAGTTGTACAATGGGCGGACCATACCGTAAGAGAGACCTACCTGGGTCATGCCACCACGGTAGCCTTCGTGATTCAGCTTGAGGTTCACGTCATCGTAACCGCCATAGAGACCGAAGAAATATCCACGCCAGGTACGTGCATCATAGCGCTCTGCAGAAAACGCCTGATCCAGTGGGTTGGCATACTTGTTCTGACGGTCACGGCCACGGGTGTGCCAGTACTTGCGGAGCTCCAGACGGCCACCGGCCATCTTATAGTTCATGTAGCTGAGTACATCTGGGGTGGAGTTCACGCTCAGGCGACCATTGGCAACCAATGTGAATTTGTTGTATGGATCAGCAGAAAGGCTGTATTCCAAAGAGGCATTAGGGGTCATAAGCAGCCAGCCTAATGTGTTAGTCCTGAACGACCAGCGCTCTCTTGGTGCAAGCGGCTCGGCCGTGTTAATCTTCTTCTTTGGCAAAACGAACTGTGCGGCAGCAGGCGTGGCGCTTCCCAGCATTCCGGCCATGCAGAGCATGCTCAGCAACATTTTACCAGTTTTCAGTTTCCGAAATAAATACATAATTATGTTTTTTTAATTCTTATTTTCGCTAATAGAATAACTAAATCTGATGGAAATACGCTTTATTTCAAGTGGTTACAAACTAATACCTCTCAGTTTAGCATATATACGGTACAAAGTAACGGCTTTTTTCCCTTATATATAAGGGATTTATATATGTTTTAAGGATTTTTAACGATTGTGAGGGCACACAGTTTTGTGAGGGGAAATTAGGGGCGTTGCCCCTCACACCCTAGTCCTGCCGGACGGGCCACGGGGTTTTACCCCGGAACCCCAGTCTTGCCAGACGGGCTCGCTCGAGCCGCGGGGACTTTTAGGGCGCTGCCCTAAAGACCTGCTCCTCCCGGAGGGGGCTCCTGCCGGAGAGGCCATGAGGCGTTGCCCCAGACCCTACTCCTACCCGGAGGGGGGTCTTGCCAGACGGGCTCATTCAGGCGCCATGGAGGCTTAATAGGGACTTTGTCCCTAAAACCCTATTTCATTTTTCTTTTCGTGAAAAAAGAAAAACGAAACAAAAAGAAATTCACCCGCTGTGCGAGAAATCCTAAAAATTCCCAGAGAAGAGCTAAAGCACCCAAACTCGGGCTGACGCCCTCAAACAGGTGTGCGCTTCTTTACGCTCTTCTCTGGGAATTTTCTTAACGGATTTATCGCAATGCGGGAGTCATCAGGGGGCTCCGCATGGTATTGGTACATTGGAGCGAAGCGCACATGGTATCGGTACGTTGGAGCGAAGCGTAAACGAAACGAGCGAAGCGACGTTTGTGTCCAACGCCGGAGGGCTGTCCAACCTGCGTCCAATATTGGGCCGGCATCATGGAGTTTTGCGTTAAGAAAAATAGGGAGTTTAACCGTTAAGAAGCGCACACCTGTTTGAGGGCGAAGCCCGAGTTTGGGCGCTTTAGGTTAAATTCCCTATTTTTTAGCAAAATCCGTGCAGCCGGTCAATTTCTTTTTTGTTTCGTTTTTTCTTTTTTGACGAAAAGAAAAAATGAAAAAGGGGTTTTAGGGGTGTTAAACCCCTGATGTCCAATCCACGATTGAGCCCCGCGGCTTCGAGCGCAGCAACACCTTAAAGCGAAACTCCAAGCTTCGCAATCACACTATTACCACTCTTAGAGACTACAAAGACTGAAACCTCGCCAGACTGCTCTGCATAGACGTTTGACTCTACTGGGGCAGTAACGGTGAGCTGACCATCGGTATAGCTTACACGCCAGCCGTCAGGCTTGCTGATGCTGTATGACTCAATGTTGGCTGCAGTCACGGTGAAGGTCTTGCTCTCACCTGCAGTGAAGGTGGCTGTGGTGCTGTCAATCACGAAGGATGGATAGACTACACTGTGACGGCCCAGGCTGAAGGTGGTGTTGTCTGACAACGTAAAGGTTACTTCGGACTCTTTCACGTCGATATTCTTGAACAAGCACTCTGATGCTGAGCTGGTTACGGTAGCGGTGGCCTTTACACCAGTGGTGTTCCAAGTGGTGCCGTTATCGGTAGAGATTTCCCACTCGTTGGTGGTGCTGTTGATGCGGATCTGTGGGGTCACGCCGTCTTTTCCTGGCTCACCCTGTGGACCTTGAGGACCAGTCTCTCCCTGGATGCCTTGTTCACCTTGGATTCCTTGTGGGCCTTGAGGACCCTGAGGGCCTTGTGGACCTTGAACGGCCTCACCTGTGCCAGTTCCGCCTGTGCCTGGGATGCCCTGGATTCCCTGAGGTCCCTGCTCTCCCTGAGGACCTTGAGGTCCGGTTGGACCCTGTGGACCGGTTGCACCGGTATCACCCTTGTCGCCCTTGTCACCTTTATCGCCCTTATC
>JAUNHZ010000222.1:2528-2952 GCA_030523705.1 Bacteroidales bacterium | reverse complement strand
TATGCTCCATTTTCAGCAAAATCAGCATGATTAATAAGATTATTCAGCAGGGTATAAGCTTTTTGCATATCAACCTTTCCTCCGAAACCTGTCGTCAGGCACGTGGCCAAACGCATGGTGCCAGCAGCATAGTTCTGTTGTGAAGAGATCTCGTAATACTGGCGTATCTGCTGAGGATTAAAATCGCGTTTCGAACTCTTTGTACACAGCCGATTGGCCAGATGGTAACTGGCAGCCCCAGAACCCTGTAAGGACAATTCCCTTAATAGCCGGTCGTGGAGTAGTTCACGTTTATTACTATTGCTGACATCATCTTTGTCATTGACAATGTAGTGTACCAGATGTTCAATAGGATATTGTAAATTAATCCACTCTGAGATATAGCCGTCCATCGTCTGGCACATATGTCTGTAAGCCTGCTCTG
>JAUNHZ010000222.1:2102-2518 GCA_030523705.1 Bacteroidales bacterium | reverse complement strand
AATTAAACCCTCCACTCACGTCTTGTCGTAACAAATCGTGTATATTGAGCAGCAACAACTTATTTACGATGTCGCACTTGCTAGAAACAATTGGCAAGGGAAACAATTCACGCAAGGCAGAACGAGACCGCACCACCCTCTCCATGATGCTGCAACGTTCAGGCAATCCTGCATTGCTCATCACCACTCGGGGGATATTGTGTGGTATTTCATTTAGGTAATCTGCCATTGCCATCATAAATTTCTGAATAGACGACGGAGCTGACCGACTCAAAGAAGATTCCGGACTTGACCCGATGCTATACAGACTAAGAAATCTGCACTCAACCACAGCGGTGTCTTTGCGCTGCAAAAAGATATTGCTTGCCGTAAGATGACAGATGGCCAGCAGGTCATAATATTCAGGAAATGGCGTT
>JAUNHZ010000222.1:0-2092 GCA_030523705.1 Bacteroidales bacterium | reverse complement strand
AATCTCTTCAGATGGTTTCCCCTCACGGATTTCAAGACTCAAGAATAACCTGTTGACATCCTCCAAGAGCACATCTGGATTGTAACCTGTAGTTTGGGCGTTCAGATGTGAAGTGAGTAATGCCATACTCTTTTTTATATCGTCAGTAAAATAGTATTCAATACCCTTATTCAAATCAGGGGGATAGATATCTGGGATTTTTACTTGTGCCAGAATGCTGGTGGAGAAGGCGATTAAGGCCAAAAGGACTATGCAGAATTTGTTTTTCATAAATTCATCATTTTTCAGTAAGTACTCCTATGTTAAAATCCAATAGACGATTTTCCCTGCGTGTCGAAGGACGCTGGTTGCCATTTGAAAGTTGCTGCACCTGAGTAGCACAGTAACTTTGCAGCTCGCGTGTGCTAATTTTCCCATCGTGATCCTCATCGCATTTCTCGTCGTTCAGTCCCTGAATCAGACAATAGGTGAAGAGACCATTATTCCACCTATCACCCTCACGCGACACCTGCAGACCGCTAGAACTGCTAATAATGGTAGCACCAGAACCTCGTTGCAACTTGCTGAAATTGTCGGACAGCAATTCATCGATTTCTTCTGCAGTAGTGCTTACCGCTTGTGGAAGATGTATTCCTGCATTACGGAAAGTGATTCCTTGCTTGACAAGCGAGGTATTGTTTGCCTGAGCCATTTTAACATCCTCTTTGTCAATTTCTCCAGAGTGACATGCGTCCAGCAATAGTAGTTTTCGGAGGGGGGAGATGCCGTCAAGCAGCGACTCGAAATCCTCGTAAGGAATGGAATGCTGGGAAGGGTTCGCAAAATCGGTGTCGTATGTGCCTAAGAAATAGTCGTACGATTGGTCTATCAAGCCATGGCCTGCATAGAAAAGTACAGCAGCATCATTACGGCCTGCCTTACTCAGGAATTCACGCACTTTATTAAGATTATCCCTTGTCACGTCAACATCAGTTAACGATAGTGTATGAATCTCTTCATAATCTTTTCTGTTGACGGTAGACAATATATACTCAATATCCTTAGCATCTTTTGCTGCATAGGTAAGGTTGAAACGCTGGTCAGCATACATTGACACTCCTATCGTAGCAATCCAAAGGTGGGGCTTACCTGTCATAACAGGTAAGTTGACCTCTACCGTCTCCCGATACGACTCAGCGCCTTTGTCATTCATACATGACACCTGAATGGTGTTATGACCACTAGCCAATGTTACTGGCAGAGAAAGGGTTATGCTTTTCTTCTTGTCAACTGACTTTCCGCTCATACCATAGACGGGTACGCCATTTATCCATACGTTGACACTGTTAATCTTATATTTAGAGTCGGAAGCTTCTATTTTTATTTCTTGTTGAGGGTCTTTAGCTTGCGACAACTGTTGTGCATTGGCGATTTTCAGGGTCGGTACGTGAAAATCTGAAGAAAGCATCTCCTCAGTATAATTCATCCGACGCAGCCGCTTCTGATAGGCATTATACAACAAGTCTATTTGCTTTTTTTCAGCCAACCCTATACGTGAAAGAACGATGTCCGGACGATTGTATTTCAGGTCGAACTGGTCGAAGTTGTAGCTCTCTGTACCTACTGCAAAGTGAATGGCATCAGTACCATATTGTGATGACATGTAATAGTTGTCGGGCGTGCGAATGATATAGTCGTGTCCCTTGTTGCACGTCATCAGGTAGGCCACCAGTTCGTTTGTATCGGTACGGAACAGACTGATGGTACGATCTTCAGATGTTGCCATCGCTAAATTACCAGAAGGATGCTGAGTAATGCTGTTCACCTTAGCTTGATGGACTTGCTTCTTCTCGATTAACTGGGTAGAATTGCGGTCAAAAATATGTATTTTCCCATCGCCTTTCCCTGCGGCTATTCTGTTGCTGCCAAACAGGGAAGCGCAGGTGTTACCACTGGTAATATACTGGCTGGCCAGAACACGTTTTTGCATAAGGTAGACACCCAAACCACCCCAGATAAGGTCTCTGTCAGGGCTGATTTTGCATAATCCATAGGGTCTGTCGCGTGTATTTCCACCGTTTACATAGCTCTTGCTTCCCAACGTCATGAACAT
>JAUNHZ010000221.1 GCA_030523705.1 Bacteroidales bacterium | reverse complement strand
AGGTTCCCTCAAAATATGCTTCCTCTACTAAGACGCGAGATCTATTAAGCACGAAATAGCCTTTAACCAACTGTGTATTCGTATATTTAGGGGTATAGGTATAATAGGCTCTATCACCGCGAATAGAATCAAGCTCATATTTATAGAATCCATCGTTCTTATGAGAAAATGGGGAAAGTAGATGGTCATAAATAAGAGATTCACGGTACAAAGTGAGCGAGAAGAAATCCAATACCATATCAGATTCTTCCTTCATCTCAGGGAATGTACCAGAAATAGCCTTTACATCCCTATCAAAGGTAAATGGAGCCGTGTAAGAAAGAGAGCCATAGCTCTCACTAAAATAGTCTTTAACTCCACGGGCGAACGTGCGTTTCTGGGGAACACGATTCATAAAACGGTTCTTTCCCTGTAGTTGCATGCTACCTTTTATATAAATATCGGATTCATAATGACGTATGACACGGTCATATTTCTCGGCATTTTCAAAAAGCATAAGCAGCAACGAATCATTTGTTTTTTTGCAAATGAGCACATTGGGTTCATAAATGCAAAAAAGAATAGCAAAATCGTTGAAATTTTCATAGTCAAGTTTATAGTCCTTTGCAAATATAATAAAAAAAGGTGACCGAAAAAATTTTCAGCCACCTTTTTTGTTCATTTTGTCTTATTTTCGATTATCCACCGAAGTTATCGAAGCGGATCATATCGTCTTCTACACCTAAGCTGTGGAGCAAATCCAAAACTGTCTTAGCCATCATTGGAGGACCGCAGAGGTAGTACTCACAGTCTTCTGGAGCCTCGTGCTGCTTGAGGTAGGTATCACCCATTACAGGAGCTACGAAACCTGGAGTGTACTTAAGTCCTGCTGCATCGGCCTTTGGATCTGGACGGTCCAAAGCCAAGTGGAAGTGGAAGTTAGGGAAATCCTTCTCCAGCTGCAGGAAGTCGTCCAGGAATGGAATCTCTTCCATAGCACGCGCACCATAGAAGTAGTGCATTGGACGGTTACGATCCTCTGGCTTGATGCCATTACCCTTGAGCATGTGCATAATCTGTGCACGCAGAGGAGCCATACCGGCACCACCACCAACCCAGATCATTTCACGGCCAGTGCCATACTGAGGACGGAACTCTCCGTATGGACCACTCATGATCACCTTATCACCAGGCTTCAGGCTAAAGATGTAAGTAGAAGCAATACCACAAGGTACGTTCTGGAACTCAGGACCGTTAGGACACTGATCTTTTGGCTTGAATGGAGGAGTAGCGATACGTACGTTCAAGGTAATGATATCACCCTCATCAGGATAGTTAGCCATAGAGTAAGCACGGATGGTTGGAGTATCATTCTTCTGCTTCAGAGAGAACAGTTTGAAGTTCTTCCAAGCAGGCAGATAGGTATCACCAATCAGGCTCTTATCCATATCTCTGTCGTAATCGATGTCGTATGCAGGAATCTTGATCTGTGCGTAAGAACCTGGTTCGAAGTCCATGTGCTCACCCTTAGGCAGAGCCACCTTGTACTCCTTGATAAAGGTAGCCACGTTACTGTTTCCAATAACAGTACACTCCCACTCCTTGACACCCATTACTGAGTCGTCAACCTTGATCTGCATATCGTTCTTCACCTTAACCTGGCAACCCAGACGCCAGTGATCTTTCTGCTCCTTACGAGAGAAGAATCCCTTCTCTGATGGCAGGATTTCACCACCGCCATCTACAACCTGGCACTTGCACTGACCGCAGGCACCCTTACCACCACAAGCTGATGGAAGGAATACACCGTTTACAGACAGAGTGCTCAACAGAGAAGAACCAGACTCAACCTCCAATGTATTCTCACCGTTGATAGTAACCTTAACTGGACCGCTAGGAGAAAGGTAATTCTTGGCTACCAACAAAATCACAACAAGAACGAGTATTACAACCAAGAATACTGCGATACTTGCCAAAATAAAATTCATATCCATAGTTTATCCTTTCTTTATTACAGTTTAAGACCAGAGAAACACATGAATGCCATAGCCATCAAGCCTACAGTGATGAAGGTGATACCCAGACCACGCAGAGGCTTTGGTACGTCGCAGTACTCCATCTTCTCACGGATGGCAGCCAAACAGACGATAGCGATAAGCCATCCGATACCAGAACCGATAGCATAAGCAAATGCATCACCGATGTTTGCGATTGCCTGAGTGCTGCTTGGATCCATAGTGATGCGCTGCTGCATGAACAGAGACGCACCCATGATGGCACAGTTTACAGCAATCAGAGGCAAGAAGATACCCAAGCTGGCATAGAGTGATGGAGAGAAACGCTCTACAACCATCTCAACCAACTGCACGATACCTGCGATAACGGCAATGAAAAGGATGAAACTCAAGAAGCTCAGATCCACGCCTGGAACCAGACAGTCAGGACCCAGAACCTTGGTCTGCAACAGGTAGTTTACAGGGAGGGTTACTACTTCTACGAAGATAACAGCCAAGCCCAGACCCAATGCAGTCTTCACGTTCTTAGATACAGCCAAGTAAGAGCACATACCCAAGAAGAACGCGAAAATCATGTTGTCCACAAAGATTGAGCGGACTAATAAACTAATAAAATGTTCCATAATTCTGTTTCTTATTTAAATATGTGATTACTTTTTAGCAGCCTTCTCCTCACGGATCTTCATCACCCAGATGATACAGCCTACCAATACCAATGCTGCTACTGGAGTCAGCATGATACCGCAGTTGATATAACCCAGATCATACAATGCCTGAGGAACAACCTGAACACCAAACAGTGTACCGCTTCCGAACAGTTCACGGAAGAATGCCACTGCTACCAGTACCCAAGCATAACCCAAACCGTTACCAATACCATCGAGGAATGACTCCCAAGGACCGTTCTGCATGGCAAATGCCTCCAGACGACCCATCAGGATACAGTTGGTAATGATCAGACC
>JAUNHZ010000220.1 GCA_030523705.1 Bacteroidales bacterium | reverse complement strand
TGCGATACAATGTGGGAGAGTAGGTAGGCGCCGTTTTATCAAGAGAGACTTCAGAGTAGAAATACTTTGGAGTCTTTTTTTGTTTATGAAAAAAAGTGTATTTTTGCAGATAATACACTAAATTTATGAATTGGATTGTCTGTAAGGGAGAATTGAAAGATGCATCGGCCATAGCGCAGTTCCAGCTGGATATGGCTATGGAGTCAGAGGGAACGCAGCTGGATTATGATCTGGTTCTGAAAGGAGTGACAGCTGCTCTTCAAGATGAGAATAAGGGAACCTATCTGATAGCTCGGAGCAGTGAGGGCGAGCCTGTGGCCAGTCTGCTGCTGACAAGGGAATGGAGCGACTGGACCTGTGCCTGGTACTGGTGGATCCAGAGTGTCTTTGTGAAACAGGAGCTCAGGAGAAAAGGGGTCTACTCTTCTCTGTACACATTTGTCAAACGGTTGGCTGCTGAGAATCATGTGCATACCCTCCGTCTATATGTGGACAAGTATAACGAGAAGGGCTTGAAGACGTATTCCAACCTGGGAATGCACGAGAGCCATTATCTGCTTTTTGAACAGGACATTTAAACCACATCTATGAGAAAACTTATATTTTTCCTTTTTGTATGCTGCCAAGCGTTAGCCCTGCAAGCTCAGCATCAGCCTAGAAAGAAGGTGGGTGTAGTACTGAGTGGCGGTGGTGCTAAAGGCGTTGCCCATGTAAGGGCATTGAAAGTAATTGAGAAAGCCGGCATTCCTATAGACTATATTGTTGGTACGAGTATGGGATCTATTGTTGGTGGACTTTATGCCGTGGGGTATACCACATCGCAGCTTGATAGTATCATCAGCTCGCAAGACTGGATGACCTTGTTGACCGATGCGGAAACGCGTAGCGGTAAGACACTGAGCAAGAAACTTGTCGATGACCGGTATGCCGTGAATCTGTCCTTTGATAAGAATCCCCTGGAACTGATTGAAGGCGGACTGCTGAAAGGTAATAACGTGGGAAAGATGCTGTCCGACTTGACCATAGGCTATCACGACAGTATAGATTTCAAGAAGTTACCTATTCCGTTTGCTTGCGTTGCGGTGGATATTGTCAAGAATGAAGAGATTGACTTCCACAGTGGCATACTGGCTGAATGTATCCGTGCCAGCATGTCTATTCCGGGTGTATTTGCACCTATCAAGAAGCATGGCAAGGTCTTGGTAGATGGTGGCTTGGCCAACAATTTCCCAGTAGATGTGGCTCGGAGCATGGGTGCCGATTATGTGATTGGCGTCAACGTGGGGGGTGAGAAGAACACGGCCGATGACATCAACACTACCTTAGACATGCTGGGGCAGATACTGAATGTGCTCTGTGAGAACAAATTTGAAGAAAATAAGAAGATTACGGATGTGTTCATCCCCGTAGACGTGAACGGCTACTCTTCCGCAAGCTTTACCTCATCGGCTGTTGACACCTTGCTTGTCCGTGGAGAAAATGCAGCCATGGCCAAATGGGATGAACTGCTGGAACTGAAGGGGAAAATAGGCTTGTCTTCACCCGTTTCTGCAAGGCGCAACAAGTACATTCCGACAGACACGGTGGTTCCGCCTATTCCTACCATCTATCAGGAACCGAAAAGAAGCAGCCAGATTAGTTTTGGCGCTCGTTTCGATACAGAGGAACTGGCATCGGTGCTGTTAGGCGGAAACTATGAGATCAAATCCTCAAACAAGGCGTCGTTAGGCTTGGAGGCCCGTCTGGGTCGCCGCAAATATGGAAAGTTGTCTTTTTCACTGAATCCTTTTGAGAAATGGATGCTCAGCACATCTTATCAGTTCAATGACAATGAGATAAAGTTCTGCGATGAGGGAAAGAAAGCGGGTGTGGTTACATTCTCGGAGCATCATGGAATACTTGACTTGGCCAGAAGCTGGAAGCAAATCCTGGTATCTGTTGGTGTAGATTATACGTATAGGATATTCCATGACTATATGTCCTCTTCTAAATGGGTTGACCGGGGAGACATGTTCGATGAGAATGAGCCAAGTCTCAAATATTATGTCTCCATGGCATTCAATAACCAGGATTCTAAGATCTTGCCTAACAAGGGCTTGAAATGGAATCTGAAATATACCTTCTATACAGAAGATGGTCTTGAATATGAGGATAAGGCGGGACTGCACATCATAGAGGGAAACTGTGACTGGGCTATCCCTGTGAGCAAGCGGTTTGTACTGCAGACTTCCCTGGCAGGACGTTTCTTGCAGAACAGGAACAGGGACATCGGTAACTTCAACTATCTGGGCGGGTATGGCATGACTGGGCATTATATGCCGCAGCAACTCGCATTTGCCGGTGTCAGCTATATGGAAATGGTTCCTAATAAGCTGCTGATTGGAGGCTTGAGCGGACGTCAGTGGTTAGGAAAGAACAGCTATCTGTTTGAGGTGGCCAACTATGGTTTCATGGGAGAGAGCCTGAAGGGTTTCTTTGATACCAAGAATATCTTTGGTGTAGCAGGAGGAATGGGGTATAAGACGCCAATCGGTCCTATTGAGGCTAATGTGAACTGGAGTAATCTGACACATGCCGTATCCTTATTCCTTAATATAGGATATGAATTTTAATAAAAAAGGAAAGGGCTCCTTTACTGACGCTTCAGTATTGGAGCCCTTGAAACAAGTTATAGAGAGCTAGTTGTTAACTTTGTCTGTTCAGCCATGCAGGTTATCTTCTGCTGTGTCCACCGCCATGAGAGCCTCCTGAACTGTGTGAACCACCCATGTTGTGTGAACCTCCTGAACTTCTCATTGAGCTTCCGCGTGATGAACTGGAGCTCATGCTTCTTGTTGAACCGCCCATGCTGCGGCTTGATCCTACAGACTGGCTTCTAGAGCTGTTTCCTCTTGTTGATGAGCCCATAGAGCTGCGAGATTCGCTTCTGGTGCTGCTGCGCTGCACTCTTTCTGCGCTTGAACTTCTTGATACATTCTCGCGTGTGCCTCTTGAAACGTTTTCGCGTG
>JAUNHZ010000219.1 GCA_030523705.1 Bacteroidales bacterium | reverse complement strand
TGAGTAAAGATACCTTGTATCTCAGTAATGTTCAGTATGACAGCATCTATATCATGAAAGACAAGCTGGTGGATCGTACATCAGACACGGTTTTTGTAAAAGATGTAAGCATAGAATACCGCTACAAAATGCTGAAAGACACAGTAAGAGTAGTCCAAAGAGACTCCATCCCCTATGAGGTTACGGTCATTGAGACGAAAGAAATCCGCAGACCCAGAACCTGGTTTGATTGGAGCAGCTATACGGCATTAGCCTTCTGCTTAGGTTGGTTCATCATTAAGTTGTTTAACATTTTAAAAAAGAAGTAATTATGAAAAAGAATTTATTAATACATGCAAATGAATACCTGTTTCAGTTCGATTGTGAAAAACGCCTGGAGAGCTACATACCAGTACCATCTGACGACGTGATGAATTATGAAAACATCTCTTTTGAGTTCCCAGAGGAACTGCAGGATGAAGAGATCATCAGTGTAATTGGTGCTTGCGAAGGGGAACAGCCAGAGGATTTGAGAAATGCTATTGGTGCAGCACTGACTGAGCAGAATGAGAGATTGCGTAAGGAGCACAAGCCTTTCGACTCTCATGTGGAGATGGAAATCAACGGAAAGTATTACTATGCCCTGTTCCACGGCTTTGCGAAATTCATGGGTGCAGAGAAATACAAGCAGCTCTATATCCTATATGGTCCTTATGACGAACGAGTGAAATAAAACAGAAGGTATGAGAAGAAATTATAGATTATCCAAGCATTTCAACCTGAAGGCGTTCACAAGGTGTGAAATTGCAAAAGAGTATGGTTTACAGAACGATATGCCGGTGGAATATCTCCCTAACTTGCTGAATTTATGTGAGCAGGTGCTGGAACCTTTACGTAAGTATGCTCACAAACCTATTCCTATAACTTGTGGCTTCCTTACTCGCCAGCTGAATGAACTGAGCCACGGGGTTGGAGAATCTCTTCACCAATACGGTGAGGCGGTGGACATCAAGATTCAATCTTACAGCCAGGGGATAGACTGGTTCTACTGGATAAGAGACCACTGCAGGTTTGACCAGCTCATCTGGGAGCACAAGCACGATGGCACGCAGTGTATCCATGTTTCCTGCAAACTCGATGTTGAGCAGAACCGCAAGACAGTGCTTCGCACCCCGTTGAGAAAGCGGCTCACGGAAGAGGAGCGTGAACTGCTGAACTATCTGAAAACAATGGATTTTTAAAATAGTGAAGGATCCCGTCCAATCAGGAAAAGTAATATTGGACGAGATCCTTCACTTCGTTCAGGATGACATGCCTGTTGGTTCGGTTCCCTCAGGATGACAAAGGGAGGGGGAGATTCTTGTCTATTATTTTTAAGCATTTGTAACCATCCAAAAAATGGATATAATAAGCACAATGGCAAAGCAGATGTAGCAGGCCCTCTGTAGCACTGCTGATATCTTAATCTGAGTTTTTAATCCTAGTTTCATCGTCGTAGTTTTTTTAGGTTTAAAATATCTCCTCCGCCATTTGGAGGAGATATTTATTGTGCTTTGCCTTGTCTGGGTCCAGGTTGTCATCATCGTCGCTACAACTGATGAGACAGCCTGAGAGCAGCATGGCAGCAAAGAATAAAAACTTTTTTCATTGCGTTTATTTTTTAAGGAATCTTCAACTCAATGCAAGGATATTCTGGAGAAGCATAGCGGTTCTCAAATGGGTACAGATAACCTACCTTCTTATGTACGTCGTAGATTACAGTGTGTGAAGTCTCCCAGTAGTTATTCTTCTCAAAGTGTGGGTCTGGGTATTTACCCCAGGTCTCATCGTACTCTTTCCAGTACCCTGGCATCAGCTCTGCGTATAGATTTTCCATGCACTCCTTGTGGGTTGCAGCTCTCTTGTACACAAGACCCTTAAGATCTGGATTGTACCACCAGCCGTTAGCATCCTTACCGCAAGCATTCTCTACAGCGTTCTCTGTGTACCAAGGCGTTCTCTTAACCATAAAGTTGTCAAAATACCATACAGACTGTGCAATGGACAGGTTTGCCTCTACATTCTTTGCTGCATTTGGATATTGGTCTCTGATGGTACCCCAACGCTCTACACCCATACCGTATGGGAACTCATCGAACATGGCTTCATTACCCAAACCATACTTCTCAATAGCATAGTCGTACAGGTTGGTCATGATGGCTGGGTTACCGTTTGCGCTATAGAAACCTCCGTTCATGTTGTTGTAGTAAGTCACCTTCATCTGCTTGTCAATGAACTCTACCACTGCTGTCTGGGTAGGGTCTGAAATCATGTAGTGAGTCTCATCGCCTGCAAGCTTTACGATGCTCTGCTGTACCACTCTGGCAGCCAACAGCTCAATTGCCTCGTTTACATTATCGGCCTTATCCAGCAGATAGCGAACCACACACTGGCTTGACAGGTCGCCCTCTCCATTTTTATGATATATTCTTGCTGGATCGTGAGGTACGATGTTGATGTTTACGGCTACACCTGCATCATTGATACCATCTACTACCACGCAAGGCAGGTGCTTCTTCTGCTCAGCGGTCAGGACACCAGCTTCAATGAAGTCGTGGGTTACAGCCTTATTACCGTTCAGGAGGGCTACACTGGCATGCTCTACTTTACCACCCTTAGGCATACGGATAACCAGACAGCCGAAATTAGCCTGATACCAGTCCAGGTTACGACCGTGGAAATTGCCGTTACGCCAGCTGCTACAACCTATAGAGCCTTCTTCTTTCTCCTTCTCCTCAGCAGCCTTCTTGTAGTATTCCATATAATAATTATTACCGTCCTCGAAGTCATAATCATTTGGATCCCAGTTTACAATAGCTGTGTGAGCCTGGGTCTGCAAGAACTGGTAAGTATTCTTTGGCTGTGGCTGTGGGGTTGGATCATCATCATCGCTACAACTCACGAAACCTAAAGATAATGCACATAATGCAATAGCTGATACATTTACAAGATTTTTCATATTCTATATACCTTATTTATTAAACCTCAAATCCGCAAGTAAACTTCAAAAGGACTCTTTGAAGCCGAAGAG
>JAUNHZ010000218.1 GCA_030523705.1 Bacteroidales bacterium | reverse complement strand
AGGGGCTGTATAATTTCCGTGACACCCGTATCCGCATGCTGCGGGCGGAGACTGTGGAAGAACTGTTTGCCGTCTTGGACGAGATAAAAGTAAAATGGGGAGACTTTCCTCAAGGATGACCTTTTGCCTGAAACTTGGAAAACACAACATAAAAGAATGAAGAACCTACTATTCGCATGGGCTTTCCTGTGCAGTTTAGCAACCCATGCACAGCGTTCAGAAATTTTGCTGAATAAGAACTGGAAATTCACTAGGGGAGAGGTTGCAGGTGCGGCAGATCCGATGTTTGACGACGGCCAGTGGGAGAAGGTTATTATTCCACATGACTGGGCCATTTATGGACCATTTGACCGCAAGAATGATTTGCAAGTAGTTGCTGTCCTCCAAAATGGGGAGACTCAGGCCACAGAGAAGACTGGCCGTTCCGGAGGTCTCCCCTATGCAGGTGTGGGATGGTACAGAACCACATTCCAAGTACCTCAAGGCAAGCAAGCCACTCTGCTTTTCGATGGTGCCATGAGTGAGGCGCGGATTTTTGTCAACGGCAAAGAAGCCGGTTTCTGGCCCTATGGCTATAATTCCTTCTATTTTGATGTGACTCCTTATGTCCATGCCGATGGTAGTGTGAATACCCTGGCTGTTCGCTTAGAGAACAAGGAACAATCATCCCGTTGGTATCCTGGTGCCGGACTATACAGGAATGTACACTTGATTTTGAATGAGAAGGTACATGTTCCCGTGTGGGGAACACAGGTTACCACGCCTCACGTAGAGAAGGCTTATGCATCGGTAAACCTCAAGACTACTATTGCAAATGATGAAGGCAAGATGCTGACATTGAAATCTGCCATATATTCTCCAGAAGGAAAAGAGATGGCACGTAAAGAGCAGACCTTGCCAATCTTTCACAACAAGCCTTTTGAGCAGAATTTCTTGGTTGAGCATCCACAGTTGTGGTCGCCAGAGACTCCGTCACTCTATAAAGCTGTATCCCAAGTCTTTGTAGATGGTCAGAAAGTAGATGAATATGCCACCACTTTTGGTATTCGCAGCATAGAGGTGGTTCCGGATAAAGGTTTCTTGCTAAATGGTGAACTCCGAAAGTTCCAAGGTGTTTGTAACCACCATGATTTAGGTCCTCTGGGTTCTGCCATCAACAAGGCCGCTCTTCGTCGCCAACTTACCCTTTTGAAAGATATGGGATGCGATGCTATCCGCACCTCACATAATATGCCAGCCCCCGAATTGGTAGAACTCTGCGATGAGATGGGCTTCATGATGATGCTGGAACCTTTTGATGAATGGGATATTGCCAAATGCGACAGTGGCTATCACCGCTTCTTTAACGAGTGGGCGGAGAAAGACATGGTGAATATGCTGCATCATTATAGGAACAATGCCAGTGTGGTTATGTGGAGTATTGGCAATGAGGTTCCTACCCAGTGGAGTCCAGAAGGTTATCGGGTAGCTACTTTCTTGCAAGATATCTGTCACCGCGAAGATCCTACACGTCCTTGTACCAGTGGTATGGATCAAGTAGATAACGTACTGAACAATGGCTTTGCAGCCATGCTGGATATCCCAGGATTCAACTATCGTACCAAGCGTTATGTAGAAGGATATAACCGTCTGCCACAGAACTTGCTGCTGGGTTCAGAGACGGCTTCGACTGTAAGTTCGCGTGGTGTGTATAAGTTCCCAGCAGATCAACTTCGTGCTGGTGCCATGTACGATGACCATCAGAGTACCGGTTATGGATTGGAGTCCTGCTGGTGGAGCAATGTGCCAGACGAGGATTTCGCATTGGCCGAGGATTACCCCTGGACCATGGGCCAGTTTGTCTGGACGGGTTTTGACTATTTGGGCGAGCCTTCGCCTTATGATACCGATGCTTGGCCAAGCCACAGTTCCCTGTTTGGTATTATCGATTTGGCATCACTCCCGAAAGACGACTATTATCTGTACCGTAGTGTGTGGAATAAGCAGGCAAACACCCTGCATGTCCTTCCACACTGGACTTGGAAAGACCGCAAGGGAAAGGTGACACCAGTCTTTGTCTATACCAGCTATCCTGAGGCAGAGTTGTTTGTGAATGGCAAAAGTCAGGGAAGGCAACGTAAGCTTACCGCAGCAGAATCAAATGCTTTGCAAGGGGTAGATTCCCTTTGGCAGCAGCGCAGGTATCGTTTGATGTGGAATGACGTGAAGTATGAACCGGGAGAAATCAAGGTAGTGGCTTACGACAAGCAGGGAAAGGTAGCAGAGACCAAGGTTGTCAAGACAGCAGGCAAGCCTCACCATATTGAGTTGGTGGCAGACCGTGAGACACTTGCTGCCGATGGCAATGATTTAGCTTATGTGACTGTAAGAGTGGTAGATAAGGATGGAAACCTGTGCCCAGATGATGGACGTGTCATTCAGTTTGACGTGAAGGGTGCCGGAAAGTTCCGTGCGGCAGCCAATGGAGATGCTACCAATTTGGACCTTTTCCATTTGCCCAAACATCATGCTTTTAAAGGTATGCTGACGGTTCTGGTACAGGCAGGAGAGAGTGCAGGAACCATAACTTTGGAGGCAAAGGCTAGTGGTTTAAAGGCTGGAACGCTGACGCTTCAGGTAAAATAGTCTGATCCTCTTTGGCTCTGCGTCAATTTTGGTGCAAAAAAATGTTTTTTTCATTTTTACTGCAATCTGCCATAAGCAGATGCTTATTTGTTGTATTTCAATTAAATATGCTATGGCAGAAACTGTTTCATCTGCCATTATCTGCCATAGGCCAGGAAGCTCTCTATTAAGACCTGCTCCAGTTGTCTATGACAGCCAAGCCCGGTCTTCATAGACGACTTTATGGCACTTCTATGGCAGTTTATGGCAGATGAGTCATCTACTGCCATAAACTAAACACCTGCTTTTGAAGATGTTAGGCATGGTCTATGGCAGATGGCAGATTTTTTTTAAATTATCTTTTTTGTCGCTTAGCTTCTTGCTCATGCATTATGAACCTCAAATCCGCAAGTAAACTTCAAAAGGACTCTTTGAAGCCGAAGAGTC
>JAUNHZ010000217.1 GCA_030523705.1 Bacteroidales bacterium | reverse complement strand
GCGCAACACAACTTCCAACCAAACCTTTAATGAACACGTTCTATATGCAAACGAATCTGACTTTGTTGTTCAATTGTAGTGCGATAAACAAAAAGAAATAGGCGCAATCTATTAAACATTAATAGATTACACCAATATTAAATAGGCATATTGTGACCCCGATGGGACTCAAACCCATGATCTTCAGAACCGGAATCTGACATTCTATTCAACTGAACTACAGGGCCATTAATCAAATGCAAAGGTACACTTTTTTTTCCATTCTGCCAACTTCTATATACAGTTTTATTAAGCACACCGTTAATATCAAAATGTAATCCACAAAATCTAATAGGTAACATCTTTACACAAAATATTTGCATTTTAAAAATAAAACGTTATATTTGCAGTCCATTTACATAAAACAAGAATTCAAACAACCAATTTGCAATGAGTAAATTAATCAAACCCACCGCATATAAAAAGCTTCTGGATCAGCAGCAAACAGAACAAGCCATTAAACAAATCAAGGACTTTTTCCAAGCAAATCTATCTACCGCATTAAGACTGCGCCGTGTCACTGCACCACTCTTCGTATTAAGGGGATTAGGTATCAACGATGACTTGAACGGTGTAGAGCGTGCAGTAAACTTCCCAATCAAGGATTTAGGTGATGCACGTGCAGAGGTGGTACATTCACTGGCTAAATGGAAACGTTTGACCCTGGCTGAATATCAGGTTGAACCTGACTATGGCATCTATACGGACATGAACGCCATCCGCGCCGATGAGGAACTGGACAACATTCACTCCCTGTATGTTGACCAGTGGGACTGGGAACGTGTCATCACTGCAGAAAACAGAAACATAGCTTTCCTTAAGAAAATCGTATGCGCCATTTACGATGCGCTGAGACGTACTGAATATCTGGTAAATGAGACCTACCCTCAAGTTAAGCCTATCCTGCCAGAGGATATCTACTTTATCCATTCAGAGGAATTACTGCAGATGTACCCTACCCTTTCTGCCAAGGAAAGAGAGGATGAAATCACTAAGAAATATGGTGCTGTTTTTATAATAGGTATAGGTGGCAAACTGACTAATGGTGTGGAGCACGATTTACGCGCACCGGACTATGACGACTGGACAACACTGGGCGAGAACGGACTTCCGGGCTTAAACGGAGACTTGCTGGTATGGAACGACGTGTTAGGACATGCCCTGGAGCTTTCTTCCATGGGTATCCGTGTGGACAAGAAAGCACTATTGCATCAATTGGAACTTACCGGCAAGCAAGACCGCTTGGAATTGTATTTCCACAAGAGACTGATGGAAGACTCCCTTCCACTGAGTGTAGGAGGAGGTATAGGCCAGAGCCGATTGTGTATGTATTTCCTGCGCAAGGCTCATATTGGAGAAATCCAGGCTAGTATCTGGCCAGAGGAAATGCGCAACGAATGCCGCGAGTGTGGGTTCCCGCTTATTTAATATAATTAGGTAATAAGATAAGAGAGTATAGGGAAATGGCTTACCACTGGATAGGTGGTTGGCCATTTTCTTGTAGATAGGCATTGGCTCTACTGAAATGGTGGTTACCATAGAAACCACGATAAACAGACAGTGGAGATGGGTGCGCAGATGTCAGCACCAAATGACGACTACGGTCTATAATAGCTCCTTTCTTCTGTGCGTAACTTCCCCAAAGGATAAACACCAAATGGTCACGGTTCTGGTTTAGCTGTCGGATAACCGCATCGGTGAACTCTTCCCAGCCCCTGCGTTGATGGCTACCAGCCTGATGAGCACGCACCGTAAGGGTGGCGTTCAAGAGCAGTACACCTTGTTCTGCCCAGCGGGTCAAGTTACCACTTTCTGGAACGGGTGCCCCCAAATCATCGTGAATTTCCTTGAAGATGTTCTGCAATGATGGAGGAAATGCTACCCCATCGTTTACAGAGAAACACAGGCCGTGGGCCTGTCCTGGTTCATGATACGGATCCTGACCAATGATGACTACACGAACCTTATCGAAAGGACATAGATTAAAGGCATTGAAGATAAGATTTCCGGGAGGATAGCAGGTGGTGGTAGCATATTCTGCACGCACAAACTGGGTAAGCTGCGCAAAATAAGGCTTGTCAAACTCTGTTTGCAACTGGGTTTTCCACCCACTTTCTATCTTCACGTCCATAATCATCTAAGGGATTAGTACCATTTCACAGCATTATTGGCAGCACTGCGCTTATCATACTTCAGCGCATCGGCCAACTGTCCGGAAGTGGCACGGATGGTAAAATTATAAGAGGTATAGCCATAAGAGCTCAGCACTAAGCCACCAGAAAGCGAGAAGCAGTGCAAATCGCGGTTAATGTTAATGGTAGTAGTGGACAAGCGCTTATAAGTAAAGTCGTAACCGCTGGAGTAGCTGCAGTTCCATGCATCGGAAATTTTCAAGGTTCCAGAGAAATTGAACTGATGCGATAGCTTATATGGATAACGCATGCTCTTTTCATTGAACTTGCTGCGTTCACGGTTCTCCGCCATGGTGACACTATACGACAGGGACAGGGTCCAAGGCATCTTGAACTTCATATAGCCATCTTCATCGAGTTTGGCAGATTCATTATGGCTGGCCTCACGCGCCTGGGTACTAGAGTGGCCTTCCTCATTCTCGTCTTCATTTTGTTCAGCCTTTTTGTCCTTCTTCTTGAAAAGGCCCAATATCTTTTCATTATTCAGCGTATAGGACAGGTGCTGAGACATACCCTGGAAACGGCCAAAACGCCCGTATCCCCATTCTGTACGGTCACCTACATATACATTACCATTGTCGTCAAGCTCGTATGCATAGGTAGCAAAGACCGCGTTCATGTTGAACGTATAGCTCTTGGTAAGTTTCAGACGTATATTCATGGAAAGATCACTCCAAGGCTGGCGCTCTGCAGCCATGTTATACGACATGTTCATGCTAAGCTCATCAATCAAGCTCACCTTACGCAGAGAGTCACTACTATCCTTATACTTCATCTCCAAGTTATTAGAGAGTCCCAGGGAAATACTTCCCGTCTTTCCCC
>JAUNHZ010000216.1 GCA_030523705.1 Bacteroidales bacterium | reverse complement strand
GGATGCAGCAGCACCCCCCGATTTGTGTTTCTACGAGGTAGTAGCAATTGCAACCTCCTCGTGAAAACAAAAAGTCCCTTCCGGAACCTTAAGACTTGCAACATGTTACTTTGTTACCGTGTTACCACCCCTATTATATATTTATAGGGCATTTACACACCCGCTGGGGAACACTTTCCTGCATCTACTCTCTCTTTTCGGAGTTTTACCATAAGGTTTTCTAGGAAGGATATATATATAAGTATCGCGCGCACGCGTGCGATACCTACTTACGTGCAGCGGTTAACATCTACCTATAGATGGATGCAGGGCCACCTCCGATAACCGGTAACATGGTAACATTACCTTACCGGCATCTGCTGCACCACTTTACCCTGGAGCAGCTTGCCATTGGCATGCTTGGAACGCTTTACGCCATCTGGTCCCCAGGTGCCCCACTGCTTGAAGAAGAAGGCTACCTTCTGCTGCCGGCACTGCTGCTGTATGTCCAGTACCCACTGCTCTTGCATGGGCCGGGCTTGCAATCCGCTCTCTCCACCCACTATCACCCAGTGCATGCCTTTCAGGTTCATGTCACCCAGACCTTCCAGCAGTGGCTCACAGGAAAGGAAGCGTACGGTGGCTCCCTTTATCTCCCGCAGGTATTCCATACGGAACTTGGTGTCCTGACATTCTACTGTCACGCCCAGCCATGCATTCCGGGGAACTTTACGGGTGGAGAAGTATTCGGCCATGCGCTCGGCACGTTTGGTCAGGATCTGGAACCGGTGCTGTGGGGCTTTCCTTATGGTTTCTAACACTTTATCCACAAACGTAAAGGGCACATCGGCATGGAAAAGGTCGCCCATGGAGCACACAAAGATATTTGAGCCTCGTTTCCACTTCAGGGGCTCGTTCAGTGTCTCTGGGTGGAGCGAGAGTTTGAAACCGTCCTTGTATTTAGGCAGTTTCATGGCTTTCAGCCTCCGTGCCATGGTCTCGGCATAGCAGTGGGCACATCCGGCCGACTGCCTGGTACAGCCTGTCACGGGATTCCACACCCGTTCCGTCCATTCTATTTTTGTCGTTCTCATGCTCTTAATTCAAATAGTAGGTTAGGATTCCGTACAGCCTGGTATGCTATCTTGAACATATTGCGTTTCTGCAGAATCTCACCCGTTATCATATCTCTGATAATCAGCATCCCGGCATTCTGCCATACCCTCAGCACATCGTTCACGTGAGTAGGCAGGAAGCCGTTTGTCACTGCAAATTTATATAAATCTCCGTTTGTCCGGATATGGCTCATGAAATTTGTCAGCCTTACCCTGAACATTTCCTTCATGCTGTTCAGTTTTTCCTGCTTGAAAAAGTCGTCAAACAACTGCTCACTTTCCGGCTGGTGGAAACCAAAGCCAAAGGCATCCATCATTTTCCACTCCATGCAGAGCACCTTTTCAAATCCCAGCAGGTTGGTAGAGAAGAAGAACAGGGCAAACTGGTTGTGCGCGTTCCGTTCTATGGGGTACGATGTGGTGTAGAACCGGCCATTGCATGAGAATGCACGGGTTAGGCACTCAATGTACTGCTGCACTTCCATCTCTTCCGTCCGTATGGGATGCCCTTCGGGGAAGAAATCCGTGAGCAGGTTCCTCAGCGGTATGGCTCCCGGTGTCACCTGGTTACTGAAGGCATGGAGGGTGAATCTGTGCATGAAAGAGATGGGCAGGAAGAGCAGTATCTCACTGTCGCCCGAGCTCATGAGCCGTTCCAGGAAGCTTCGTTTTATCTCCTTGTAGCCATACGGATCTATAAAGAACACGTTCAGCACGCCACTTGGCTTGGTCTTCTGCCAGGACTTGGCAGCCAGGTTTTCCAGCATCTGGTTGGCATCTTGGCTGGTGTAGATTACCTCACAGGCATGGTTCCCTGGATAATGCTCCCCAATGTAACCCTTCACGGCCGCTATGTGCTTCTTGTTCTTGTCGTTAAGGTGCAGCACGATGCGCTTGTCCGAGGGTCGTTGCTTCCTTACCTGGTCTATGGTCTCATAGGCACGTATGGCACTGCCGGTCTTCCCGTCGGCATAGACTCCACGGCCACAGAAGGGGTCGTACACGTGTATTTCCCTTACAAACGGTGTGGAAGAGAGAATGAGCAGCTTGATTTCCAGATACTTCTGGTAGAAGCAGACTTTGGCTTCGGAATGGGGTTTCATCACATCCTTGGCCGATACCATGTTTGTGGAATGTGCAGTCATACTATTGTCGCTTGTTGATGATTTGCTGGGCTATCTTGATGGCCGTGAGGTTATCGCTTGCGCAAACGAAGTGATAGATGGCCACGTTATTCTCGTTTCGCAGGACCAGTGGCTTCTCTGTGACATACTGGAACAGCTCGCCCAGTCGCTCTCTGTAAAGCTCGGCTATCTGGTTGATGGAATCAGAGACTTTCTCGTATCGCTCTTGCTCCTGTCCAAACAGGGTGGTCTCTACCTTACGGTCATAGAACCGCTGGTGGATGTCGGCCGCGGACATGCCGAAGAACCGTTCCAGCTTTTCCGGATGGAGCAGTGTGCCGTCTTTCTTCAGCAGGCGGTTGGTAATGACACCCGTAGGAATGAGAATCCACAGGTCCACACTCTTGCCGGCCAGCTTCTCTATGGCGCTCCAGTCTATCTGCATGCCAAATGGGTCCAGGAATACCAGTGCCTTGAGTTTCTTGTCCCTTTCCAGTGCAGCAGCCAGCTTGGAGGTCATGTCATTGGCGTCACCCGGGCGGAAGATTTTTTGGCCTTGGGTAGGGTAGGCTGTCAGTTTCAGTTCCAGTTTGGTACAGTTCTCCTCAAACTTGTCTATGAAGTAGTAATAGTCAAACCCCCTCATGGACTGCTCCAGCTGGACCACTCGCTCGGCTGCTCCCTGATACACGGAGAGTTCTCCCGTATCAACCCGTTCTTTTCCAAAGAAATCCATAAAGTTAGCTTCTTCTAGTTTTTTCTCTTCCTCGCTCCGGGTGCCAGAGCCAGCAAAGCCGTCGAAGTATTGGCTTTCGGCACGGAAAACATAATCGTAA
>JAUNHZ010000215.1 GCA_030523705.1 Bacteroidales bacterium | reverse complement strand
GAAATCATTGAGCGAGTACTTTCTCCTGTCCGAGGCTTTCTCTTTACCATTAGGGCATATCCCGTATGCTATGAAGGCAGCCTATTGGCACGTATACAAACCAAATTTTAAAAAGGAATCAGCATGAAAAGAGAAATTCTATTCAGCATGGAATCCCCTTACAGGGATACATTCCGCATCCAAGGTTTCAGATTTGGAGAGGGCGAGAAAACATTAGCCATAGTAGGTGCCATGCGTGGAGATGAGATTCAGCAACAATATATCTGTTCTCAGCTCGTTCGTCACTTGCTTGAACTTGAGAACCAAGGGAAATTGGCCAATGATTATCAAATACTCATTGTTCCTTCTGCAAATCCTTTCTCCATGAACATTGAAAAACGTTTTTGGGCCATGGATAACACGGACATCAACCGTATGTTCCCAGGATATAATCTAGGTGAAACGACACAACGAATTGCATCGGGATTATTCGAGGCTATCAAAGATTTCAAATATGGAATCCAGTTGACTAGTTTTTATGTCCCAGGAAATTTCATTCCACACATTCGATTACAAAAGACTGGCTATGAAGATATTGAAGGAGCGAAGTTATTTGGAATGCCATATATTTCCATACGAAAGCCCAAACCTTATGATACAACATTATTAAACTACAATTGGCAAACATGGGGATGTAAAGCCTACAGTTTATATAGTGGACAGAATGATGAAATTTCTAGCCCGGAGGCCGCATCGGCTATCAATACCATCTTGCGATACATGCAACGCATAGGGCTTACTACTGATACGGCAAAACAGTTAGCTGATTTCAACTCTGTTGTCATCGATGAGAAGGATTTAATCTCCGTCATTACCCCAACATCGGGAATTTTCAAACGTGTAAGAAATGCTGGACATGTGGTGGAAAAAGGAGACACCTTAGCTTACATTATTGATCCATATGAAGGTTCAGTAAAAAGTGAGATTAAAAGTCCTACTGATGGAGTTGTTTTCTTCTCACACAACAAAGCAACTTGCCTGCAAAACACACCGCTATTTAAAATCTACGACGGAACTCCTATCTAATACAAGAAAGGCATCTTTACCACACACGGATAAAGATGCCTTTCTTTCTAATTATTCTCCTTTTATTTCTTTTTGTTCATAAATCGGTCAGCAGTAGCCGTAAAGATAGCATCACCACTAGAGTTCAGGGCTGTTTCCATAGAATCTTGTACTACACTGATGATAAAGCCTACAGCAACTGCCTGCATGGCTATATCGTTTGAAATGCCAAACAAGCTACAAGCCATAGGAATCAACAGCAACGAACCACCTGCAACACCCGAGGTTCCACAAGCACCAAGCGTTGCAATAATACTCAAAAAGATGGCAGAGAGAAAGCTGACTTCAATTCCTAACGTATTACAAACGGCCAATGTAATCACAGTAATAGTTACCGATGCGCCATCCATATTGATGGTTGATCCCAGTGGAATACTTACGGAATAGAAATCCTCATCTACACCCAAACGCTTACACAAATCCATGTTGATTGGGATATTAGCTGCGGAACTACGAGTAAAGAAGGCATTTACACCACTATCTTTCAAACATTTCAATACAAGTGGATATGGATTAGTGCGCAAAAACAAAGCCACAATGGCAGGATTCTTAATGAGTGCAGAAAACAACATGCATCCGACAAGGACCGCTAAAAGTTTGCCGTACTCCGTAAAAATCTCCAGACCACTCTCAGATACAGAAGTAAAAACCAAACCCATGATACCTAATGGAGCACATTGAATCACCCAACGTACCACATGGGAAATTGCTTCAGAGAAATCACCCACCACCTGAATCGTCTGTTCGCTACCCTTCAGTTTCAAGGCCAAGCCCATAATAATGGCCCAGAATAGTACACCTAAATAATTGGCATTTGCTACTGCTTGAACAGGATTTGAGACCATATTGGTCAACAAATTAGAGAACACCTCAGACAAACCTGAAGGAGAATCACCACTAACAGCATCGGTCAGTGTAATGGTAACAGGGAACAAAAAGCTAAAGAATACAGCAAAAAATGCAGCCAGCAGTGTGCTTGCCATATACAAACCTATTACCACTCGAAATCTGGAGCCCAAATTACCTTTTGCCCTGGCAATAGAAGCTGTCACCAATACTGCTACCAACACAGGAGCCACAGCTTTAAGGCCAGACACAAACAGTTTTCCCAAGATAGAGATTCCTGTAAACTGAGGACACACTAAACCCAAAATTGAGCCTAATACCAAACCCACAAAAATGCGGAGAATCAAGCTCAAAGAGTTCCATTTTTGAATCAGCGGATGCATGTTTTATTTTATTTTTTAAATTTCGGAACAAAGATACAAAAATCTTCTACATATTCACTACTTTTGCAGAACAAACCATTCAAATGACACTATGGATAAGTTTATAGAGACCATGATACAAGATAAACCTTTCGCACGATATCAGAGAGGACCAGGTGCAGACTATCAGCAAAAGGCCAAGCGCTTGTGCTGGACATACAACCAAACAAGTCCCGACGAACAAGCCAAAAGACTAGAGCTTCTGCATGAACTATTGGGAACTTGTCCAGAGATGCTTTTCGTACAGCCACAGTTCCAATGCGATTATGGTTTCAACATACACATCCATGGGTTTGCCTTTATCAACTACAACTGCACAATCTTAGACACATCTCCCGTTCACATCGGACAGATGGCTTTCATTGCCCCAGGCTGTTGCATCAGTTGCGCAGGCCATGCCATACATCCAGAGCAGCGTTTGGAAGGTCTCAGTACCTCTGCCCCGATCCACATTGAGGATAATGTATGGATTGGAGCAAACTGCACCATCTGTGGAGGTGTAACCATTGGAGAAGGCAGCGTTATTGGTGCCGGAAGTGTTGTAATTCACGATATCCCAGCAGGTGTTGTGGCGGCAGGTGTTCCTTGTAAAGTCATCCGTCCTATCACTGATGTAGACAGAATCCCTGAAAGCGAAATCACCTCCATTTAATCCAGCCCACATAACACAGCAGCACCACATTCATG
>JAUNHZ010000032.1 GCA_030523705.1 Bacteroidales bacterium | reverse complement strand
CACACGTTGACTCTGAGGATCACATGGAGTCTAACATGGGTAAGGGCTGGATCACTGCTGAGGATGTAGCTAAGGCTAAGGAAATCATCGCTACTGTTTCTGCAGAGGCTGCAGCAAACTTGAAGGAGCAGATGATTAACAACATCGCTATGGGTATGTTGAACAAGTTCTTCAAGGAGAACTGTTTGATGAGCCAGGCTTATATCGATGACAGCAAGATCAACGTTACTCAGTACTTGGAGAGCGTAGAGAAGGGTCTGACTGTTACCGGTTTCAAGCGTTTCACTCTGCGTGCAGAGTAATTTTAATTGGTGAACAATTAATCAATCATAAAGGGTGTTCTCTTCTGGAGGGCACCCTTTTTTCAAAAAGAGGAGCATTAAAAGATGAAGATACTTGCTGTTGGCATGAATTATCCGGCACATACCCGTGAACTGCACGGGGAGGGTGTACGTATAGAGGAACCTGTGATTTTTATGAAACCAGACTCTGCGGTTGTACAGAGCGGAAAGCCTTTCTTCCTTCCTGATTTCTCCAAGAGAGTGGATTATGAAACGGAATTGGTGGTGCGCATCTGTCGCTTGGGAAAGCATATCTCACAGCGTTTTGCATCGCGATATTACGATGCAGTGACTGTAGGTATCGACTTTACAGCTCGTGACTTGCAGCTGAAGGCCAAGGAGCAGTCTAATCCTTGGCTGATTAGTAAGGGTTTTGATGGTTCTGCTGTTCTGGGTGAGTTCATTCCTAAGGAGCAGTTTAAGGACTTGCAGGATTTGCATTTCCACCTGGATGTAGATGGCCAGACGGTTCAGCGTGGCTATACGGGAGACATGCTCTTCAAGATTGATGAGATTATAGCTTATGTAAGCCAGTTCATGACCTTGAAGATTGGCGACTTGCTCTACACCGGAACTCCAGCAGGCATAGGTCCTGTGGCTATAGATCAGCATCTGGAAGGCTATCTGGAAGATCAGAAATTGTTGGATTTTTATGTACGTTAAGCTATGAAAATCAGAGTAGGTTTAGGATACGATGTGCATCAGTTGGTAGAGAACCGTGAGCTATGGCTAGGAGGCATTCGTTTTGAACACGAGAAAGGACTGAAGGGTCATAGCGATGCTGATGTGCTTATTCATGCTATCTGTGATGCCTTGTTAGGTGCAGCAAACATGCGTGACATTGGTTATCATTTCCCAGATACCAAGGGAAATGAGTTTGAGAACATTGACAGTAAGATACTGTTGAAGAGAACCATAGAGCTCATTGCCACGAAAGGATATCGTGTAGGGAATATCGATGCAACGGTATGTGCAGAACGTCCTAAGATGAAAGCTCGCATCCCAGAGATTCAGGAGTGTCTGGCAAAGGTGATGGGCATTGATGTAGAAGACGTCAGCATCAAGGCTACTACCACGGAAAAGCTAGGCTTTACCGGTAGGGAAGAGGGCATCTCTGCTTATGCCGTAGCGTTAGTTGAAAAGGATTGAAAGTAAAATGCCAAGTGTCAGAAGCAAACCAAAAATGAAGATGTTTCTGGCACTTTCTCCTAAAATAAGGTTCAGTTCTTTACCATAGTTTATAGCAACCATCTTTTTCCAGGTCTTGATGTGGATGAGAAGGTAGATCCATGGAAGTAGAGCTGCACTCCATTTGTGGGTAACGATGAAACCCAGGCACAGCAGGGTGGCAAGGATGCCGATAGAGAGGTAGAGGTATTTGGCCCAATTCTCACCTAATCTGACCACAATGGTACGCTTGCCACTTATTCTGTCTTGCTCTCTGTCTCTAAAATTATTCAGCATCAATAGATTGTCGGTCACCAAGCCAATGACCAGACCAGCCAATAGGCTTTCCCAGGTAATGGTTCCTGTCTGCAAGAAATAAGTAATGCAAGTAGGGACAAATCCAAAAAAGACCAGTACTAAGATATCTCCAGCTCCCAGATAGGAAAGGCTGGTGGTATATAGAAAGGCAAAGACGACACAGAGGATTCCCACTAGAATCATGGACCATCCGCCTATAAATGCCAAAGGTAAGCCTATCACGCAAGAGATAGCTGTAGTCAGCAAAATGCCTTTCTTCATGGCTGGAAGGGTAATCCAGCCTTCGGCACATGCACGTTTAGGCCCCAGTCTGTCTTCTCGGTCTGTTCCTTTCAGACAATCAAAATAGTCGTTAATGAAATTTGCATCAATCTGCATGCAGAACGCAAACAGCATACATAGTGTAGCCGGTAGGATGGATAAGGTGTGAGTCTCAGCAAAACTCAGAGCCAAACCTACCATGACAGGTACGGCGGCACCTGTCAGTGTACGTGGTCTGGCTGCCAGTAACCAAGCTTCAGCTGAATTTGTACGGATAGGGCCCATTTTCTTTACTCTCCCCACTTTCCAATGCGCATCTTACCTTCTGCAGTAAAGAGCGCTCCATAACCCACTTGCTTGTTGTCATGGAAAGGACCATACCAGAATCCTCCATTCTTGAAATAATAGACACCGTATCCATGGCGCTTTCCATTGAAGATTTCGCCTACATATCGGTCTCCGTTTGGATAGGTCAGCTGTGCATAGAGATATGATTTTGCCTCTTGAGGTGTAGCTTTGCGGAATACCCCATCGTTATAGACACCTAGTAGCTCACAAGTTGTGGCACTGTACGATGCATAAAAGTCTTTAGTTCCCACATTGATGAACTCTTTGGTCATGGTAATACCGAAAAGCAGTGTGCCTTGGTAGTACTGACCTATAATGGTTCCTCCTTCCAATCCCTCATAAGTGGCATAGCCTTCCAGCTGGTTATCGTCGGAAATCTGACCAAAATAATACCCCACGCTAGATGGGAGTTTACGCACGACAAAATTTTTCACATATTGATAATACAGATCATCATAAGCAGCAGGAAGGACATCATATTTTGCCAAAGGAGTCTTCTGTGCAAACGATGAAAGGGATGTCATGAAGACGAACAATAGGATTATAGCTTTTTTCATCGTGAATATAACTTATCTTGTTGGATTTTATTTTTTACCATCTCTGGGAGCATCTCCGAAGTGTCTTGCCCTTTCCGGATTGCATTCCGGACATCGGTAGAGCTGAAGTTGAAGAGTGGGGCCTGTACCACTCGCATACCTTCTTCCAGTTTTTTCTCGGTTAGGTCATAGCCAGGTCTTGGATAGACCCAGACATTCACCATCTCCAGGATTTCCTTGTGCTTATACCAGTGTGGGAAACTAAGCCAGTTGTCTCCTCCGATGATGAGAATGAATTTTTTGTCGGGGTGCTCTTTCAGTAATGCCTTGAGTGTATGGTAGGTGTATGAAGGTTTTGGAAGGCTGAATTCAAAATCACAAGCTACCAGTCTGGGGTCATCTTGCACGGCAAGCTCCACCAGTTCCAGTCTTTTTTTGTCCTCCAGCAATTCCTGGTTTTGCTTGAATGGATTCATGGGACTTACCATGAACCACAATTCATCCAATCCTTCCGCATCACAGAGCTGTTTTGCAAGGGCTATGTGCCCGTTGTGGATAGGGTTAAATGAACCGCCAAACAAACCAATGGTCTTCATGTTATTTCTTGCTAAGGAATTCTTTGATGAGCGTAAGTGCCTGCTCTTCTGCCACTTCAAGCTGGTCGTTGATGACTACTTTATCGAATTGTGGGGCAAATGTCATTTCATATTCCGCTTTATCCAGACGGCTTTGGATAACCTCAGGGGCATCGGTACCACGTCCTTCCAGTCTTCTGCGTAATTCCTCTACAGATGGAGGCATGATGAAAAGAGACAGCGCACGGTCGCCATAGAAGCGCTTGATGTTGCATCCGCCTTTGACATCCACGTCGAAGACCACGTTCTGACCTTCGTCCAGCTGATGCTCTATCTGAGATTTGAGTGTGCCGTAGAATTTGTCTGCGTAGACTTCCTCGTACTCCACGAATTCATCGTTTGCAATACGCTGACGGAATTCCTCTGGGGTCAGGAAGAAGTATTCCACACCATTCTGCTCTGTTCCTCTAGGTGCTCTGCTTGTTGCGGAGATAGAGAAATGCATGTGCAGTCCCTGTTTCATCAGGAAGTTGATGATGGTTGACTTTCCGGAACCCGAAGGAGCTGAAAAAATAATAAGTTTACCTTTACTCATAGTCTTTTTACATTACGTTGAGAACCTGTTCCTTAATCTGTTCCAATTCATCCTTCATCATCACCACGATGTTCTGCATCTCTGCCTGGTTGCTCTTGCTGCCTGTGGTGTTGATTTCTCTACCCATCTCCTGGGCAATGAATCCAAGCTTCTTACCTTGGCCGTGACCTTCGGTCATGGTCTCACGGAAATACTTCAGGTGGTTAGTCAAACGCTGTTTCTCTTCGTTGATGTCCAGTTTCTCAATGTAGTAGATCAACTCTTGCTCCAGGCGGTTCTTGTCGTAATCCACACTCAGGGTCTTTTCCAAAGCCTCGGTAATCTTCTCTCTGATTTTAGTCACGCGGCTCTGCTCAAAAGGCTCGATGCTCTTCAGCAGGGACTCTATACGGTCAATGTTCTGAGAAAATTTCTTGTAGAGTGCCTCTCCTTCCTGCTTGCGGAAGTTCACCAACTGCTCCAGTGCAGCTTCAATGCCCTGGCGTACAACGGTCCATTCCTCTGCTGTAAGTTCTTCAATCTCACCTTTTGTCATGACATCTGGCAAACGGAGAAGGGTGTAGAACCAATCGTTTGGAAGTGGAATATTCTTCTCGTTGGCTAAAGTGCAGATCTGCTTGTAGTAGCTTTCCAGTACTGTGCCATTGATAGGGGTTGCCACTTGTGTCTCATCTTTCTCTGTCCACAGAATGAAATCCACCTTTCCTCTTTCCAGTGTGGCAGCTACCAACTGTCGGATCTCCATCTCTTTTTCACGGTAGAGTGGAGCTATGCGTGTATTGAGGTCTAAGGCCTTGCTATTAAGGGATTTTACCTCTATTGTTATCTTCTTTCCGGCGTAAGTTGTTACGGCTTTGCCGTAGCCTGTCATCGATTGTATCATAATAAAATAGAATTTTCGCTGCAAAATTAGTGTTTTTTTGTAGAAAGTGGTAATTTTGCACCCTAATTATAATGAATTATGTCTTGTATATTACATATAGAGACCTCTACAGAGGTGTGTTCCGTGGCTGTTAGTGAGGATGGACAGTGCATTTATTCAAAAGAAGATTTTGAAGGCCCTTCTCATTCTACCACTTTAGGCGTATACGTGGATGAGGCTATGTCGTTTGCGGATAGTCATGCCATTCCTCTCGATGCGGTGGCTGTGAGTTGCGGCCCTGGCTCCTATACGGGCTTGAGAATTGGCGTGTCCATGGCTAAGGGAATTTGCTATGGCATGGATTTGAAGTTGCTTTCCGTTCCAACCTTGAAGGTCATGTGTGTGCCAGTCCTGTTGGGAAAAGAGCTTCCCGAAGATGCCTTGTTGTGCCCAATGATTGATGCACGCCGAATGGAGGTTTACGCAGCCGTTTATAATCGCGCACTGAAGGAGGTTCGTGGCGTACAGGCTGATATCGTGGATGAGCAGTCGTACCTGGAATTCCTGGAACATCATCCCGTTTATTTCTTTGGCAATGGAGCTGAGAAATGTAAGGAGAAGATTACCCATCCAAACGCTCATTTCCTGCCAAATGTGCATCCGCTTGCAAAATGGATGTTCCCATTGGCAGAGCGACAGATGTTTAATGAGCAGTTTGAAGATGTAGCCTATTTTGAACCTTTCTACCTGAAAGAGTTCGTGGCATCGAAACCAAAGAATTTGTTGTAGCAGATGGAAGAAAAATTACAATATAACACGCAGCGCAAACGCTTGCCTATGCCAGAGTATGGCCGTAGTATCCAGAATCTGGTGGATTATACCCTGACTATAGAGGATAGACACAAGCGCCAGCGTAGTGCGGAAGCAATTATCAAGTTGATGGGAAACATGTTCCCTCAATGGCGCGATGTGCCAGATTTCAACCACAAGTTGTGGGATCACCTGGCATTGATGTCGGATTATAAGTTGGATATCGACTATCCTGTGGAGATTGTCCGTGCTGAAATGGCCAATGAAAAGCCAGAGCCATTGCAGTACAAGAAATCGCCTATCCGTTATCGCCATTATGGAAACATCTTGGAGAAATTCATCAAGTGTCTGGAGACCTACGAGGAAGGTGCGGAGAAAGATCAGCTGGTTGACTTGGTGGCTAATCACATGAAACGCAGTATGATGCAGTGGAATCCTACCGTTGCAAGCGACAAAAAGGTGGTGAACGATTTGACGGACATGACGCATGGAACCGTTCGCTTGACCGAGGAGGAACTTGCTACGCTTACCGCTAAGCTAAAGGCTACTCCACAGAATGTACAGCAGCGCCCTTCCAAGAATTCCAAGCAGAAGGCAAAGAATAAAAAGAAATAGCCTTTATGATTAAAGATTCTGAAGTCTATAAGATTGGAGTCTTGACCAAGACGCACGGTGTGAATGGCGAGGTAGCCTTGTCGTTCACTGATGATGTGTTCGACCGTGTAGAGTGCGACTATCTGGTAGTCAAGCTCGATGGCATCTTGGTTCCTTTCTATTTTGAGGAGTACCGCTTCAAGAATAATGAAGTGGCACTTTTCAAGTTTGAGCGTCTGGATTCCTCCGAAGCCGTACAGTTCCTGCTGGGTTCAGAGGTCTATTTCCCACTGGCACTGGCCGAGGAAGCCGAAGAGGGTGAACTCACATGGGGCTATTTTGTGGGCATGACCGTGAAAGATGAACATGCAGGAGTGCTTGGCGTTATAGAGCATGTAGATGAGACTACTATAAACACCCTGTTCCAGATTGATGGACCAAAGGGTGAACTGCTGATTCCTGCTCAAGAGGATTTCATTTTGGATATTGATCATAAGAAGCGGGTAATCCTGATGGATTTACCAGAAGGCTTATTAGATTTGTAATCACATGAAGAAGAAACAAATTGCGATACTTGGGTCTACAGGATCCATAGGAACCCAGGCTCTGCAGGTTATTGAGGAGCAGGCAGACCGCTATGAGGTATATGCCATTACGGCAAATAACCGTGTGGAACTGCTGATAGAGCAGGCTCGTAAGTTCCAACCAGAAGTGGTGGTGATAGCCAATGAGGCCAAGTACGAACAGCTTCGCGATGCGCTGGCAGATCTGCCTATCAAGGTTTATACCGGCGCCCAGGCTTTATGCGAGGTGGTACAGGCTGAGCCTATAGACATTGTGCTGACTGCCATGGTGGGTTTTGCAGGCCTTCCTCCAACCATGAGCGCTATCCGTGCACGTAAAGCCATTGCGCTGGCCAACAAGGAAACCCTGGTAGTTGCTGGAGAGTTGATTAACGAACTGGCACAGCAGTATAACGTGCCTATTCTCCCTGTAGATTCAGAGCATTCGGCTATTTTCCAGTGTCTGACCGGTGAGATTGGCAACCCTATAGAGAAAATCTTGCTTACAGCTTCGGGTGGACCTTTCCGTAGCTGTACAATGGAGGAGCTGGCGCATGTAACCAAGGCTCAGGCTTTAAAGCATCCAAACTGGGCTATGGGAGCAAAGATTACCATAGACTCTGCATCCATGATGAACAAGGGATTTGAGGTTATTGAGGCTAAATGGCTGTTTGGTGTCCGTCCGGATCAGATTGAGGTGCTTGTTCACCCACAGTCTGTCATTCACAGTGCAGTACAGTTTGAGGATGGAGCGGTGAAAGCACAGCTGGGCGTTCCTGATATGCGCTTGCCTATCCAATATGCGTTTAGCTATCCTGACCGTTTGAAGGCATCGTTCGACCGTCTGGACTTGTTCCAGATTCGTGATTTGACCTTTGAGCGTCCAGACCTGGAGCGTTTCCGCTGCCTGGCTCTTGCTTTTGAGTCATTGAACAGAGGTGGAAACATGCCGTGTATCGTAAATGCGGCAAACGAGGTGGTGAACCGTGCATTCCTGGAAGATCAGATTCCTTTCCTGAAAATGGCAGAAGTCATTGAACAGGCCATGGGTAAGGTCTCATTCATCCAGAAACCAACTTACGAAGATTATCTGGCTACCGATGCGGAGACTCGCCGTGTAGCCGCTGAATTGATTAAATAATATAAGAGATACTAAAAAATGGAAGTGATTTTGATAAAAGCTGTACAGCTTTTGCTTGCTTTGACCATTCTGGTGGCATTGCATGAGGGTGGGCATTTCTTCTTCTCTAAGCTGTTTGGCGTCCGGGTTGAGAAATTCTTTTTGTTCTTTGACCCATATTTCCACTTGATCAGTACAAGAGACAACTGGCTGCGTAAGCTGCTGGGAAAGGAACCGGTCTCTGGTGAGAACTCGGGAGATAATTATAAAGGAACGGAATATGGTATTGGCTGGGTTCCACTGGGAGGCTATGTCAAGATTTCGGGTATGATAGATGAGTCTATGGATACCGAACAGATGAAACAGCCAGAACAGCCATGGGAGTTCCGTGCAAAACCAGCATGGCAGCGCTTGCTGATCATGGTGGGTGGTGTATTAGTGAATTTCATCCTGGCTTTCTTCATCTATGCCATGGTATTGTTTGCATGGGGACAGGAATATGTGCCTATGCAGAACTATAAAGGAGGTATGGCATTCAATGAGCGTGCACATGATATCGGTTTTGTGGATGGCGATGTGCTGCTGCGTACGGAGAACGGAACCATTGATACCCGTACTACTGGTGATACCTACCGCTTGATATCAGAGGCTAAGGAAATTACCGTGCTCCGTGAGGGTAAGGAGGTGACTATCCAAATGCCTGATAAGCTTTCTTTGCTGGATATGATTAATGAGGTTCCAGCTTTCATGGATGTCTTGATTGCAAATCAGGTAGACAGTGTGGTTCCTGGTATGCCTGCAGCTGCAGCGGGATTGGTCAAGGGTGATAAGATTACCTCTTTCAATGGTACACCTATCTCTTCTTATAACGAATATACCAATGAGCTTGCTCGTATTCAGGATCAGACGTTGGATTGTACGGCAGAGGATAGCCTTCGCCTCCGTCAGTTGGTGCTGACTGTTGATCGTGCGGGTGTGGCAGATACGCTGAACATTACCATGGATAAGGATTTCAAGATTGGATTCATGCCATTGATCCCAGAGGCTGAGCCTGTACGTATAGAGTACGGCTTCTTTGAGTCTTTCCCTGCAGGTTTCAACTATGGTATGAATGTGCTGGGTGGCTATGTAAGCGATTTGAAATACATCTTTACTAAGGAAGGTGCCAAGAGTGTGGGTGGTTTTGGTTCTATCGGCTCTATCTTCCCAGCTGCATGGGATTGGCATCGTTTCTGGAACATGACTGCTTTCTTGAGCATCATCCTGGGCTTCATGAACATCCTGCCTATCCCTGCATTGGATGGCGGACACGTACTCTTCCTGCTGTATGAGGTCATTGTACGCCGCAAGCCAAACGAGAAATTTATGGAATATGCGCAGATGGTGGGTATGGGCTTGTTGCTGCTCCTCATGATCTGGGCAAACCTTAATGATATTATACGATTCTTATTTTAACACAAGATTATGGCACAAAAACCAGGTATACCAAAGGGTACGCGTGATTTCTCTCCTGTGGAGATGACACGTCGTAATTATATATTCAATACAATCCGTGAGGTTTTCTATCTCTACGGTTTCCAGCAGATTGAGACTCCTTCCATGGAGAATCTGTCTACACTGATGGGTAAGTATGGCGACGAGGGCGACAAACTGTTGTTCAAGATTCAGAACAGTGGTGATTATTTCAAGGGCTTGACCGATGATGAGTTGCTTTCAAGAAACGCAGCCAAGCTGGCAAGCAAGTTCTGTGAAAAGGGCTTGCGTTATGACTTGACCGTTCCTTTTGCACGCTTCGTGGTCATGCATCGCGATGAGATTGCTTTCCCATTCAAGCGTTTCCAGATTCAACCAGTATGGCGTGCAGACCGTCCTCAGAAGGGCCGCTATCGTGAGTTCTATCAGTGCGATGCCGATGTGGTAGGTTCAGACTCCTTGCTGAACGAGGTGGAGCTGATTCAGATGATTGACACCGTATTCCAGAAGTTTGGTGTGCGCGTGTGCATCAAGATGAATAACCGCAAGATTCTCTCTGGCTTGGCTGAGATGATTGGTCAGGCAGATAAGATTGTGGACATTACCGTGGCTATCGACAAGCTGGATAAGATTGGCTTGGAGAATGTAAATAAGGAATTGGCAGAGAAGGGCATTCCTGGGGAATCTATTCAGAAGTTGCAGCCAGTCATCATGCTCAGTGGAACCAATGCAGAGAAACTCCAGACTCTCAAAACTGTTTTGGCAGGAACGGAGACCGGTCTCAAAGGCATTGAGGAGTGTGAGTATATCCTGAACATGGTTGCAGAGATGGGTGGAACCCAGAATGAACTGGAGCTCGACTTGACCTTGGCTCGTGGTTTGAACTATTATACCGGTGCTATCTTTGAGGTGAAGGCGCTGGATGTGCAGATTGGCAGCATCAGCGGTGGTGGTCGTTATGATAACCTGACCGGTGTATTCGGCATGCCTGGTGTGAGTGGCGTGGGTATCAGCTTCGGTGCTGACCGTATCTACGACGTGCTGAATCAGTTGGATCTGTATCCAAAGGAGGCCGTGAACAGCACCAAGTTGCTCTTTGTGAACTTTGGAGAGGCTGAGGCTGCATTCAGCATGAAGGTGATGATGCAGGCACGTAAGGCAGGCATTAATGCAGAGGTGTTCCCTGATAATACCAAGATGAAAAAGCAGATGGCCTATGCCAATGCTAAGCAGGTACCATTTGTTGCTATTGTAGGAGAAAGTGAACTGCAGGAAGGAAAGCTGACCTTGAAGGACATGGTTTCTGGTGAGCAGACACTGGTAACTCCAGAGGAACTGATAGAGAAGGTGAAATAAAATTCGTTATTTTATATACAAATCCGGGGCAAGATACATGTTATTATCTTGCCCCGGATTGTTTTATGTAAGCGCTTGTCTTATAGGAACGCGTATTTCAGAACGAACAGGGTTGCCAGAATAATCATGCCAGCATTCAGTTCCTTGCCGCGGCCACAGCAGATGTGCAGCAATACCCATGAGATAAGTCCCAGCAAAATACCATCAGAGATAGAGTAGGTCAGTGGCATAAAGGTAATGCAGACAAAACAAGGTACGGCACTGATGAAATCATCAAAGTGTATCTTGCGAATATCATGTACCATCATGACGCCCACCAATACCAGTGCAGGAGCAGTGGCTTGTGAAGGAACGGCCAGGAAGAATGGGGCGAAGAACAGGGCCAGTGCAAAGCAGATGGCTGCAGTCAGAGAGGTCAGACCGCTTCGTCCTCCTACATTCACGCCCGATGCGCTCTCCACGAAGGTAGTTACGGTTGAGGTTCCCAGCACGGCACCTACGGTTGTACCTACTGCATCTGCCATGAAGGCATCCTTCAGGCGAGGGATGTTTCCGTTCTCATCCACCATGCCGGCACGGTTGCTTACGCCAATCAGCGTACCTATGGTGTCGAACATGTCGATGAACAGGAAGGTCAACACGCAAATGAGCATATCCACACTCAAAATGCTTTGCCATTCAAACTGGCAGAATACAGGTGCTATGCTAGGTGGGGTGCTTACTACAGATGTGAAGTTGGTGACTCCCATAGGAATACCTACTATTGTGGTCAGCAGGATGCCTACCAGCAGTGCGCCCGTCACATTGCGGATGAGCAGGATTGCACTGAAGAGAATGCCGAAACAAGCCAACAGCACTGCAGGGTCATGTAAGTTGCCTAGAGTGACTAAGGTCGAAGGGCTGCTCACCACAATGCCGGCATTCTTCAGGCCGATGAACGCAATGAAGAATCCGATACCCGGAGAAATGGAACGGCGCAAGGCCAGTGGCATACAGTCTACGATCTTCTGGCGCAGTCCCGTCAGGGTCAGCAGGATGAAGATAAGACCTTCCAGGAATACTGCGGTAAGTGCAAACTGCCAGGTGTAACCCATGGTCAGCACGATGGTATACGTAAAGAAGGCGTTCAGTCCCATACCTGGTGCCAAGGCAAAAGGCAGCTTGGCATAGATGGCCATCACTAAGGTGCCCACTACGGCAGAAATCACGGTAGCGGTGAACACTGCGCCTGTATCCATGCCTGCGTCGCCCAAGATGCTAGGGTTCACAGCCAGGATATAGGCCATGGTCAAGAAAGTGGTGATACCGCCCAGAACCTCTTTCTTGAGTGTCATGGTCTTGGCGTCAAAGCCAAAAACTTTATAGAGTGCATTCATGACAGGTCTTTTTTAGAAATTGTACTTCACTGCCAGGGTTGGGTTGATGTAGAACGATTTGTCTGTAGGGCAGTCTGGGAAGATGAAGTTGCTGCTGACTTCAATCTCAGAACCCAGTGACAGGTGCTTGTTCACATTGTACCAGATCTGTGGTTCAGACAGCAGGCAGATCTGTCCGTCTCCTGCGCCATCCTCTCCGCGCCAGATATCTAAGAATCCAGAGAACGTACCTTTGCCTCCGGCAAAATTAACGCCCCATACACCGGTGAGCTGTGCAGTGGCATAGGCGTTGGCACTGCCGTACTTGAAATACTGCTTGTAGAGTGCCTGGATAGACCAAGTGGAAGAGAAGTCGGCATTATGGCCATTCAGTGCCACACCGGCCAGGGCTGCATTCTGGAAACGGGTTCCGCCGCCATACTTGAAGGTCTGCATGCCGCCGTCGTACTCCACGTGTGCTGCCAGTGAAGTGCTTGGTGATGTCTCTGCAAAGGTGAACTCACGTGAAATCTCAGTGTAGGCACCCTTCATACCGTCATGGTACATGTCCAGGTCTATGAACCAAAACCAAGAGCCGGTAGCATCGGCTTTGAACTGCTCAAAGGTCAAGGTGACTTTCTGTCGAGTAGCTTCTTCGTTAGAATAAAGGCTGCGTCCTAAATCATAGTGGAACTGCAAATTCTGGGCATTGGCAGCTATGGCCATTACCAAAAGGCAAGATAGCAAAACAAATTTTCTCATATGTCTATTTTTTTAAAGTTTATCACCATACATTAAATCTCCAGCGTCGCCTAGTCCTGGGACGATATATTTCTTGGTGTTCAGGATAGGGTCTATGGCACCGCATACCAGGATAACGTCGTCAGAAGGGAATACTTTCTGCAGGTAGTCCACACCGGACTGAGCCGCAATGACACAAGCCATGATCAGGCGTTTAGGCGTGCCTTTAGTCAGCAGTGCCTCGTAGGCCAGTTCCAGGCTTCCGCCTGTAGCCAGCATCGGATCCACTAAGATGAGTGTCTTTCCGTCCAGGCATGGCGATGCGCAATACTCAACCTTGATGCCCACTTGGTTCATCTCGCGGTCCTTGTAATAGCGGTAGGCAGAAACGAACGCATTGCCTGCCTCATCGAAGATGTCCAGGAAACTCTGGTGGAGTGGCAGTCCTGCACGGAACACGGTACCCAGGACCACGGCATCATCGTAGGTGTTTACCTGACAAGTTTCCAGCGGTGTCTGGATGGTTTTGCCGCTGTATGAAAGGAACTTACTGATTTCATAAGCTTCCACATGGCCTATGCGCACAATGTTCTGCCGGAAACGCATGCGGTTTCCTTGAATATCTACATTGCGAATTTCTGCCATGTACTTGTTCAGTACGGTGTTGCTTTTACTTAAATTGATGACTTTCATAGTGTTGCTTAGATTTCAAGTTAGATTTCGTCGTTAATAGGCCTCTTTTCTTTACCATTGAAACTCTTGACCTTCATACCGAGCTTTTCTGGGAGTACTGCATTCAGGGTGATGCCCACGATAGCAGATACGGCCAGTCCGGAGAGATGGATGCTGCCGATAGCCACACTGTCGTTTGCTCCATACTTAATGCCTATAGCCAGAACCAGGATGAGTGCAGCCACGAACACATTGCGGGAACTTGAAAGGTCCACATGGGATTCCACCAGGTTTCTCACCCCCACAGAAGAGATCATGCCATAGAGAATCAGGCTGACACCGCCGATGGTTGCCGCTGGCATCAGACCTATGATGCAGGCAAATTTTGGGCAGAAGCTCAGCAGGATACTGAAGATGGCTGCCAAGCGGATGACTGCAGGGTCGAACACGCGGGTAAGGTTCAGTACACCGGTGTTTTCTCCATACGTGGTGTTAGCTGGTGCTCCAAATGTGCTGGCTAGTACCGTAGCGAAACCGTCGCCAATCAAGGTGCGGTGCAAGCCTGGCTGGTGCAGGAAGTCTTTTCCCACGGTAGAGGAAATGGCGCACATGTCGCCAATATGCTCCATGATGGTGGCAAAGGCAATAGGCACGATGGCTATGATGCTGCTCAGCAGGAACGTGCTGTCAAAATGGTCCATCACGGCCAAGAGGCTGCTCTCCCTACTGATAGGCAGGCCTATCCATGCTGCATCGGAAACGCTGCTGAAATCCACCTCGCCTAAGACAGCTGCCAGGACATAAGAAGTCACCACGCCTAACAGAATTGGTACAATCTTGATGATGCCCTTCCCCCAAATGCTGCAGCAGATGACCATGACAATGGCTACGATTGCTAGCAACCAGTTGGTGGAGCAGTTTGTGATAGCGGAGCCAGACAGGGTCAGACCTATGGCAATGACCATTGGACCGGTCACTACAGGTGGAAAGAATCTCAGGATTTTGTGGGTGCCGAATCCTTTAATGAGGGCTGCCATGATGAAATAGCAGAGTCCGGCGCAGAGTACACCTGCACATGCATAGCTCAGTGCCAGGGTTTCTGTCATGCCCTGAGCCATTCCCAGCTCCTTGACCGACATATATCCACCTATGAAGGCAAAACTGGATCCTAGGAATGCTGGGACTTGATTCTTGGATATAAAATGGAATGCCAAAGTTCCAAGGCCTGCAAACAATAGGGTTGTAGATACAGAGAGACCTGTCAGTGCAGGCACCAGAATGGTGGCACCGAACATGGCAAAAAGATGTTGAATACCTAAAATGGTAAACTTACCATACCCCAACTGTCGGGCATCGGTAATTCCTTCTTGTGGCTTAAATTCCATTGCTTGAGTTATTTAGATTCATTCCCTTTGTCAGAAGGCAAGATAAGGTTCAGTATCACAGCCAGCAGGAATACTACTGCTACGCAGTTCTCTGCGAATACGGTCTGGATAATCTGTGGGAAGATGTTGAACATCTCGGTAGCTTGGGTAAAGCCCAGGCCTATACTGAGCGACAAGGCTACGATCACCATGTTTCTGTCGGTAAAGCCGCATTTAGCAAGCATGCCGAAGCCGGCAAACATGATAGAGCCGAACATCATGATGGTGCATCCGCCTAATACGGCTTGCGGAATGGTGGTCAGCAGGGTGCCCACTGCAGGGAAGATACCGCCGATGATCATGATGCATGCGCCTGTGGCGATGGCAAAGCGGTTCACTACGCCAGAGATGGCTGCCAGTCCTACATTCTGTGAGAAAGAGGTGATAGGTGTACAGCCGAAGATACCGGCAATGGAACTTACGAAACCATCGGCAGAGATGCTGGCTCCTAACTCTCGGTTGGTAGGCAGGCGCTTCAGGGCTCCAGAGCAGAGTGCGCTGGTGTCGCCAATGGTCTCAGTGGCAGAGACGCAGAAGATAGCCATGACGGAGAGTGTGGCGCCTAAATCGAACTGCAGGTCGAAAGGCAGGAACTTAGGCAGGGAGATGATGCCCACGTTTGCCAGGCCGGAGAAGTCTACCATGCCCATGCAGACTGCTAAGATATAGCCTACGATCAGACCCACCAGTACGGAGAGTGAGCGCAGGAATCCACGTGCAAAGACTTGGCAGCCCAGGCAGACAAACAGGGTTACTGTACCTATGATCCAGTTGGAGATGGAACCGAAATCAGCTGCACCTTGTCCGCCGGCGAATGAGTTTGCTCCGATAGGGAGCAGGGAGAAACCTATGGCAGTCACCACAGTAGCTGCCACTATAGGAGAGATGATCTTGATCCAGTATTTGGCAAAAAGGCCCAGCAGTCCCTCAAAGATACCGCCAATGATGACGGCGCACATCAGAACGCCCATGCCTTGTGTGGTGGCAATGAAAATGGCAAGTGAAAGGAAGGTGAAGCTGATACCCATGACGATTGGCAGTCGGGAACCGACGCGCCAGACAGGATAGAGCTGTACCAGCGTACCGATACCTGCAATGATCATACAGTTCTGGATCAGGGCTGCACTGAGCGATGGCTCCAGGTTAACCACGTTGGCTAAGATAATGATAGGTGTAATGTTTGATACAAACATGGCCAGCACGTGCTGTAAGCCAAACGGTACTGCCTGGAGTACGGGAACTCTTCCGTCGAGTTGATAGATATTCGTATTCTTTTCCATAGTATGTGTGTTTATTATATTGCGGTAAGGTTTGTATTCTGGAGAGGCTGCACAGGCTGATCTCTGAACTTGATGGTCTGCGTCTGCCAATCCATGGACTCTATGATAGCCAGGGACTCTACATGGTAGCCTTCACTGCGTAATATGCTGCCGCCTTTCTGCTGGCCTTTCTCCACGGCTATGCCTAATCCCATTACTTGGCCGCCAGCCTGGTGTACCAGGTCTATCAGTGCATGTGCCGCTTCTCCGTCAGCCAGGAAGTCGTCCACTATCAGCACCTTGTCGGTGGCGTTCATGTAAGGCTTTGAAATGAACACGTTGTTCATTTTCTTGTGGGTGAAGGAATAGGCTTGTGAAACATACTTGTCGTCGGTGCTGTTCGCGGTCTGGCTCTTCTTGGCAAAGACCACAGGCACGTCGTACAGGTTGCCCAGCAGGGTGGCAATGGCTATTCCGCTGGCCTCGATGGTCAGGATCTTGTTGACTTCCACTCCTCTGAAGCGGCGTTTGAACTCATAGGCCATCTGACGCATGATGTCAATGTCAATCTGGTGGTTCAGGAAGCTGTCCACCTTAAGAATGTTTCCCTCCTTGATGACGCCATCGAGCAGGATTTTCTCTTCCAGGAAATTCATAGATGCAATAAGGTTTATAAGGTTTAAAGATTTTCTGCAAAGATACCTTATTCTTATATGAAATCCAATATTTTGTTGAGAAATTTTCCCAGTTTGCTCTGCCAGATTGTCAGTCGCGGGAAAACTTCTGCCATAATTTCCATAGTGTGTGTTATTTTGGCACGGTATATGTAGCATTAGGGGTACAAGTTAAATTTAAAAACATACAAATTATGAACATTAAACCATTAGCAGACCGAGTACTTGTACTTCCTGCACCAGCAGAAGAGAAAACCATTGGTGGTATCATCATCCCAGATAGCGCAAAGGAGAAGCCATTGCGCGGAACAGTCGTTGCCGTTGGTAACGGTACCAAGGACGAGGAGATGATCCTGAAGGAGAATGATACAGTCCTGTATGGCAAGTATGCAGGCACTGAGTTGGAACTCGATGGTACCAAGTACCTTATCATGCGTCAGAGCGATGTGCTGGCCGTTGTAGGTTAATCGAAAAGAAAAACAATAACTAAAAAGACAAGAATCATGGCAAAAGATATTAAATTCAATATTGAGGCTCGCGAGCAGCTCAAGAAGGGCGTTGATGAATTGGCAAACGCAGTAAAGGTAACCCTGGGCCCTAAGGGCAGAAACGTAATCATTGAGAAGAAGTTTGGTGCTCCACACATCACTAAGGATGGTGTGACCGTGGCTAAGGAGGTAGAACTGGCTGATCCATACCAGAATACTGGTGCACAGCTGGTAAAGAGCGTAGCTTCTAAGACTGGTGATGATGCTGGTGATGGTACAACTACAGCTACCGTATTGGCACAGGCTATCGTAGGCGTGGGCTTGAAGAACGTGACTGCAGGTGCTAACCCTATGGACCTGAAGCGTGGTATCGACAAGGCTGTGGCTAAGGTGGTTGAGAGCATCAAGGCACAGTCTGAGATGGTTGGCGACAACTACGACAAGATTGAGCAGGTGGCTACAATCTCTGCAAATAATGATGCTGTCATCGGTAAGCTGATTGCTGATGCTATGCGCAAGGTTTCTAAGGATGGTGTTATCACCATTGAGGAGGCTAAGGGTACAGATACCACCATCGGTGTAGTAGAGGGTATGCAGTTCGACCGTGGTTACCTCTCTCCATATTTCGTAACAGACACGGAGAAGATGGAGTGTGTTATGGAGAACCCACTGATTCTGCTGTACGACAAGAAGATCTCTAACTTGAAGGACATGCTCCCTATCTTGGAGCCAGCCGTTCAGACCGGTCGTCCATTGTTGATCATTGCAGAGGATGTAGATTCAGAGGCATTGACTACATTGGTAGTAAACCGTCTGCGTAGCCAGTTGAAGATTTGTGCAGTTAAGGCTCCAGGCTTTGGCGATCGTCGCAAGGCTATGTTGGAGGATATCGCTATCCTGACCGGTGGTATCACCGTAAGCGAGGAGAAGGGTATCTCTCTGGAGCAGGCTACCCTGGAAATGCTGGGTTCTGCAGAAAAGGTTGTCATCTCTAAGGATAACACCACTATCGTAAACGGTAAGGGTGCTCCTGAATATATTAAGGAACGCGTAGCACAGATCAAGTCAGAAATGGCAAGCACTACCTCTTCTTATGATAAGGAGAAGTTGCAGGAGCGTCTGGCTAAGATCAGCGGTGGTGTAGCAGTTCTTTACGTAGGTGCTGCATCAGAGGTTGAGATGAAGGAGAAGAAGGACCGTGTAGACGATGCTCTTTGCGCTACCCGTGCTGCTATTGAGGAAGGTATCGTTCCTGGTGGTGGTGTAGCTTACATCCGTGCTATCCAGGCATTGGAGGGCATGACTGGCGACAACCAGGATGAGACTACTGGTATTGAGATCATCAAGCGCGCCATTGAGGAGCCATTGCGTCAGATTGTAGCTAACGCTGGTAAGGAAGGTGCCGTAGTGGTAAACGCAGTTCGCGCTGGTGAGGGTGACTTCGGTTATAACGCTCGTACCGACAAGTATGAGAACATGCATGCAGCTGGTGTTGTAGACCCTGCTAAGGTAGCTCGCGTAGCATTGGAGAATGCCGCTTCTATCGCAGGAATGTTCCTGACTACAGAGTGCGTTATCGTAGAGAAGAAGGAAGACAAGCCAGAAATGCCAATGGGTGCTCCAGGCATGGGCGGTATGGGTGGAATGATGTAATAAATTCCTGCAAGATAAAAAAGGGGTAGTGTCAAAAAGACGCTGCCCCTTATTTTTTTGTGTAAAAAAGTGAGCCTCAAATCCGCAAGTAAACTTCAAAAGGACTCTTTGAAGCCGAAGAGT
>JAUNHZ010000031.1 GCA_030523705.1 Bacteroidales bacterium | reverse complement strand
CAAGGAATTGGATTTTTTTATGTAAGTTTGCAACATGAAAGTATTGTCGCCTGCTCAGATGAAAGAGCTTGACCAGTATACCATAGCCCATGAGCCTATTTCCTCGCTGGATCTCATGGAGCGAGCTGCCGAGGCTATGGTGAAAGCCATCACTAGCCGTTGGTCCTCCAAGCACCCTGTGAAAGTGTTTGCAGGACCGGGGAATAATGGTGGTGACGCACTGGCTGTAGCCAGGCTCCTGGCTAAACAGGATTACTTGGTAGAGGTATTCTTATTCAACACCTCGGGCAAGCTTTCTCCGGATTGTCTGGCTAATAAAGACCGGATAGTGGCAAGCAAGAAACTGACTTTTAATGAAATCACTTCTCAATTCAATCCCCCAGAGCTGACCAGTGAAATGCTGGTCGTAGATGGTCTGTTTGGCAACGGCCTGAACAAGCCTTTGAGTGGAGGATTTGCATCGGTGGTCAAATATATCAATGCATCACCTGCCACGGTAATCTCACTGGATCTGCCTTCGGGCCTCATGAGCCTGGACAATACCTACAATATTCCTGCACACATAGTAAAGGCCACTGTTACCCTTACCCTTCAATTACCTAAACTATCCTTCTTCTTTGCTGAGAATCAGGTGTATCTAGGAGAATGGGTAGTGCTGGACATTGGGCTTCACCCTCAAGGACTGGAGGAAATACTGGCCGACTATACCATCACGGAGCATGCCGAGATGCGCAAACTTCTCCATAAACGCCAGAAGTTTGCCCATAAAGGAGATATGGGACATGCGCTCTTGGTGGCCGGAAAATACGGTATGTGTGGAGCCGCCATACTGGCAGCGAAAGCGTGCCTGAGAAGCGGCGTGGGGAAAATCACCGTACACACGCCTATCCGGAATAATGCCATGCTGCAGCTTGCCGTGCCCGAAGCCATTATGGATCACGACAAGCACGACTCCTACACCACGTATATCCACAAGCCGGAAATCTATCAGGCTGTAGCCGTGGGACCAGGAATAGGCCTGCAGAAAGATACCGCCATTGCCTTCCTGGAGATGATGCACGGTATGCACTGTCCGCTGGTTATCGATGCCGATGCCCTGAACATCTTAGGCGAGCACCGTGGATGGATGGCGCAAGTCCCTACCCTGAGCATCTTGACACCTCATGTTAAGGAGATGGAGCGCCTGGTAGGAAATTGCGTAAGCTCCTATGAACGCCTGATGAAGGCCAAGGAACTAGCCGAGCAAAGGCAGCTATACATTATATTAAAGGGGGCCTGGACAGCAGTGATCACGCCCGAAGGTAGAATTACCCTGAATCCTACCGGAAATCCGGGCATGGCTACCGCAGGAAGCGGCGATGTGCTCACGGGCATTCTGCTGGGATTGCTGGCACAAGGCTATAAACACGAGGAAGCCTGCCGCTTAGGTGTCTACCTTCACGGATTAGCCGGAGATTTAGCAGCCAAGGATTTAGGGGAAGAATGCCTTACTGCATCCGATATCATATCTTATCTGCCCCATGCATTCAAGAAACTAAAAGAAACAGAATAATGATGAAAAAGTACTTAATCAGTAGCTTATTATGCTGTACACTCTCTGCAGCCGCACAGACAGAAATCACGGAATATATGCCAGGCACTAATGCCGAGGGCGTAACCTATTTCCTGCCAAGAACAGCATTGAAGGTTGACGTGCTCGTAGAGATCAAGAAATACACTCCGGGAGAGTACGTGAAGTATGCCGAGCGCTATCTCCGTGTGAAGAATGTAGCCACAGAGCCTACGCAGACTTGCAGCATTCAGAAGGTGAACCTGGATGTCTTTGGCAAGCCAGACTTGCAGAAGGTTTACACCTTAAAGCTGAAAGACAAGACAATAGCCCCTATGGTGAAGCTGAACGATGCGGGAACCTTGTTGGCTATCAATACAGAGCCTGTGGTCTCTACCCCATTTGCCGGCTATACCGAAAGTAAGAGTGGTATAGTACGTGACCCTCGCCAGCACATGACCGAGGAAATCCTCTCTGCTGGTTCTAATGCCAAGACTGCTCAGTTATGCGCACAGGAGATCTACTCCATTCGCGAGAGCAAGAACTTGCTGAACAGAGGTCAGGCCGACTTCATGCCTACCGATGGCAAGCAGCTGGAGATCATGATCAAGAACCTGGAGGAGCAGGAAGCAGCCCTCACCCAGTTGTTCCTGGGCTACACCCTTACGGAGACTAAGGCCTACACCTTCTACGTAGATCCAGAGGGCGATATTGAGAAGCAAATCCTGTTCCGTTTCTCTCAGAGACTGGGTGTCATGGATAACGACGACCTGGGAGGTTCTCCTGTCTATATCTCCGTAAAGGACTTGCATACTGCTCCAGCAGCCGTAGAAGACCCAAATGCTAAGAAGAAGGTTGTAAAACTGGAAGGCATTCAGTATAATGTGCCAAGTAAAGGCAAAGTAGAGATTTTCACCCCTAAGCAGAAATTGATTGAAGGCGAAGTTGCCTTTGGACAGTTCGGAAATGTAGAGACCCTCTCTTCAGTCCTGTTCAACAAAAAGACTGATACTAAGGTGGTATTCTTTGACCAGACCGGTGGTATCAAGAGTATAGATGAATAATTTGTCATCCTGAACAAGAGGATGGTCAAATAGACTTGTCATCCTTCACTTCGCTCAGAATGACAAAAGAGAGGCAGGAATGACAAAGAGGAGACGATAAAAATTGTCATCCTGAACGCCAGTGAAGGATCTCGTCCAATCCTGTAAAGTAATATTGGACGAGATTCTTCGCTTCGCTCAGAATGACAAAGAGAGAGGCAGGAATGACAAAAAGGAAACAAGAACAACAAAGGGAGGAAGCAAACAAGAATAAAGAAAAAAGGAGAGTCTTTCTGGACTCTCCTTTTTTTCTTTATGAAGTATGGATTAGAGCTTGTTGTCAGAACCCAATACATTCACGATCTTGTGGATGTACATCTTCTTCATGTTCTCACGAGCTGGCTTCAGATACTGACGTGGGTCGAAGTGATCTGGGTGCTCAGCGAAGTGCTTACGGATAGCAGCAGTCATAGCCAAACGAGAGTCAGAGTCGATGTTGATCTTACATACAGCGCTCTTAGAAGCCTCACGCAGCTGCTCCTCTGGAATACCGATAGCATCTGGCAAGTTACCACCGAACTTATTGATAGTAGCAACCTCGTCCTGAGGAACTGAAGAAGAACCGTGAAGAACGATAGGGAAACCAGGAAGCTTCTCCTCGATCTTGTGCAAGATATCGAATGCCAATGGTGGTGGAACCAAGATACCGTCAGCGTTACGAGTACACTGAGCTGGAGTGAACTTGTAAGCACCGTGAGAAGTACCGATAGAGATAGCCAAAGAGTCGCAGCCAGTACGCTGTGAGAACTCGATTACCTCTTCTGGCTGAGTGTAGTGAGACTCTGCAGCAGAAACCTCATCCTCAACACCTGCCAATACACCAAGCTCAGCCTCAACGGTTACGTCGAACTGATGTGCATAGTCAACAACCTTCTTAGCCAATGCGATGTTCTCCTCGAATGGAAGGTGAGAACCGTCGATCATAACTGAAGAGAAACCATTGTCGATACACTCCTTACAGATCTCGAAAGTATCTCCGTGATCCAAGTGCAGAACAATCTGAGGATTCTCGCAACCCAACTCCTTAGCGTACTCAACAGCACCCTTAGCCAGGTTACGCAGGATAGTACCGTTAGCGTAAGCACGAGCACCCTTAGATACCTGCATGATAACAGGAGACTTAGTCTCAACTGCAGCCTGAACGATAGCCTGCATCTGCTCCATAGTGTTGAAGTTGAAAGCTGGGATTGCATAGCCACCAGCTACAGCCTTAGCAAACATCTCTCTGGTGTTTACCAAACCTAATTCTTTGTAACTTGTCATATCGTTAAATAATTATTAAAATAAATAAGTTCTTTTTCCGTCGCAAAGTTACTAAAAGTGTTTTACAAGACAAAAAAAAGACAGGAAAAGTTTTGCGTGAAAGAATAATTAAACTAACTTTGCACCCCGAAATAATATAGCCCATTACACTATATTGTGTTACCAGCAATATAACAATTGATAAAACGTAATAATTATGAAAAAAGATCTTCATCCAGCAAATTATCGTCCAGTAGTATTCAAGGATATGTCTAATGGCGATATGTTCTTGTCTAAGTCTACTTGCAAGACTACCGAGACTATTGAGTTCGAGGGTGAAACTTATCCATTGTACAAGTTGGAAATTTCTTCAACTTCTCACCCATTCTATACTGGTAAGAGCAAGTTGGTTGACACCGCTGGTCGTGTTGATAAGTTCATGAGCCGTTATGGCGCTGCTCGCAAGAACAAGTAATTTTCTGAAAAGAAAAAAATAAGAGCGATTCCTTTTGGAGTCGCGGTTATTTTTTTATATAGATTTCTTTTACTACGTCTTTCACTAGTTCCTTGACCTTCTCACGGTCTTCCTTATTCAGGATTTCCAGGCTCAAGTGGTAACGGAGGGTATTGTCCTGAGGGGAAAGGCGGATTTCCACAAGCTCCATATCGGCCAAACCATTCAGCAACTGGAGCTGCTCTTCGGTAAGCGAGGCTCTGCTCTTGGTTTCATACGCAGAGAAAGCCGGACGGTTTATCTGTGAAGCCTTTTCCTTCCAGTCGGTGGTGTAACATTTCACCACACTGTCTTTCACAGGGGCAGCTGCCGTGTGAACCACTACCAGCACCGTATCTTTCTCTTTCTTGACCAGTTTCATCTCCACGCTGGAGACATCGGTAAGGGTAAGATGCAAGTAATCGGCGGTCAGCGTATCCAGTGTGGTCTGCTCCTCCAAGCGATTGGTGACACGGGATTCCATATTACTCTCTATGAAATCCAACATATCCATGCGGTTATTTTTAGTCAGCAACGCCTGAAGGCTATCGGGCATGGCCTGAAAAACCTCTCGAAGGGTCTGTGCTTGTAGTCCAATATGAAATACGGACAGAAGGGTTACCAACAGGATTCTTTTCATCATGACATTCTATTATTTAAGATTGAGTTCCTAACCATAAAAACAACATACTGATTACTACCAGAAGTAGGTCCAAGGCCTTGCTCTTCAGGTTCTTCTCATGAAAGACCATGGCGCCAAACAGGAAGGATACCACCACACTGCTCCTTCGGGCCATGGACACAATGGAAATCATGGCACCATCGAGACTCAGCGCATAGAAATAGGCTAAATCTGCAGCAGAGAGGAACAGGGAGATGAACACAATGCACCAGCTCCAGTGAAAGGGTGTGGTCTTTTTCCGGGTAGGATACCAGATGAGCAGGAGCATGAGACTCATGAGCACAAACTGGTAAAGATTATACCACGACTGTACCTCTATGCGGTTCAATCCCACGCCTCCATTCTGGGCAGGAGCCATGAGAAACTTATCATACAATCCACTGATAGCACCAAAAAGGGCTGAAAGCACCACAAAGACAACCCACTTATTACTCTTGAAATCAATGCCTTCTTTCTTTCCGCTCTTGGAAAGGAGGAAGAAAGACAAGATGGCCAGTGCCACACCTATCCACTGGTAAAGGTTCAGTTGCTCCCCAAAGATAAGGAGGGCTCCCACCAGGGCCATAACCGGACGGGTGGCGTTAATAGGACCTACGATAGTAATAGGCAGATGCTTGATGCCAAAGTATCCAAGCACCCAAGACGACAATACGATACAGGATTTCAGTATGATATACTTATGGACCTCCCACCCTTCTGATGGGACATACCATGCACTTTCCGAAGAGATGCTCCCCGATGCAGAGAGAATAATCAATGGCAGGAACAGCAGCGTACAGAACAGGGTGTTCAGGCAAAGCACTGGAATAACAGCATTATCCCGGAGTGATTTCTTCTTGAACACATCATAAAAGCCCAGCAGAAATGCAGATAGAAAAGCAAACGTCAGCCACATCATACCAGATAAATATCCTTGTTATACCCTATATCAACCAAGAACAGTGCATTTCCAGGCATGGATGTGCCGGCACTGCATCGGTCTTTTTGCTCAATGACCCTACGGAATCCTTCCAGTGAGAGTTTTCCTCTTCCTACTTCCACCAGCGTTCCCACAATAGCTCGCACCATATTGCGTAAGAAACGGTCGGCCTGGATAACGAACATCCATTCGTCATCGTGAAGCTGAACCCATTCGGCACGCATAATCTTGCAGTTGTTGGTCTTCACGTCGGTATGCACCTTGCTGAAACTGGTGAAATCTACATAATCAAACAGCAGTTTAGCCGCCTGATTCATCAGCTCATAATCCAGGGCCTTACCCGGAACGCGATAGCTATATTCCCGGTTGAACGGATTCTTGGCATGATGCACAAAATAATGATAAGTCCTATAGGTAGCCGAGAAACGGGCGTGGGCATCGGCCACTACCGGACGGACACCAAACACGGATATATCCTGTGGCAGCATGCGGTTCAGCTTATCGGTAAGCCAAGCACAATCCACCTCTACAGGTGAGTCGAAATGAGCCACCATCAGGCGAGCATGCACACCGGCATCGGTTCTACCTGCACCAACAATCTCCGTGTCCCTACCCATCAACGTACTCAAGCAGTGCGTCAGGACTTCCTGCACACTGACATCATGCGGCTGGACCTGCCATCCGTGATAAGCAGTCCCATCGTAGGCTAGTTCTATGAAATATCGATGCATCTACCTTATCGAACCGTAACGTGAAAGCAACTCTGTTTACTCTCATGTTTCACAAAGCAGCGCCCCTCATAGCGAAGGTCGCGCAAAACCTCACCCAATGCGCGCTTGAACTGCACATGATACCTTCTGTAATCCTTCTCATCCTCTGGGTCCAAAGGTCTGAAACGGACATAGGTGATATCAAAAGTAGTACCATACTGATGGCAAGACTGCTCAGTGGCATTCACATTACTATTCTTGAGTTTCTTTACATCGGCACGGGTACGGAGCACTGAAGTCACAATCACTTTATGGAGAGGCAATCCCTTGCTACGCAGGGAATCCACAAAATTCAAACCCACACGGCTCAAGAGTTTATGAGCCTTAGGCACCAGGTAAGGAACGGAGTAATTCATGTCCTCTACATAAAACAGCGGACTGGCACCCACAAACACCAAGCCACCCTTATCCACCAGTGCCTGAGCGGCTGCCCTGTCTTCCACCTCACGCTTCAAGCCATTCTTGCGGGCTGCAGGCAACTGCACATCGTTCACATCGCTGAACTCTGGATCAGAATAGCGGTGAATAGGTCTGGTATAATAAGGTTTGGTTAATTTCTGCTGGGCAGCTGGCGCTTCTACCGCAACAGGAGAAGGCTTCACTGCCTTCAGGCTATCCTCAATAACCTCATCGGTTGCTGCCACCTGGGTTTCAGCAGGACTTTGCACCGTGATATGGTGCTGATGTCCGGGATCAAAAATAAGTTTGATGATGAAAAGAAACAGCACCACGGTGCAAAAGCCCGCAATGAACCGCTGTTTAGCATCCCAATTCTTTATCATTTCAAGAAGCCCTTCTTTCGTTGCCAGCTTCTTTATATCGTCTAAATTCATTATTTTAATTGTTTACGTGTACAAAGATACGGCAAGTTGGGATAAGAATGAAATAATTTCATTATTTTTGCAGCAAAATAACGCAGAAAACAGTTTTCGATGATAGAAAAACATATCGTTTTAGAAGATGTTGACCCAGCTACATTCTATGGAGTGAACAATGTTCACATCCAGATGATCAAAGCGCTCTACCCCAAACTACGTATTGTGGCACGCGGCGATGTTATCCGTGTCATGGGCGATGAAGAGGAAATGGCAGCCTTTGAAGAGAGCATTCTGAAGCTGGAGAAACATTGCGCAAAATATAACTCGCTTACCGAAGAAATCATCTTAGGCATTGTAAAAGGAAAGAAGGTGGAGCATCAGACTGGCTCCAGCGACGTGATACTTTTCAGCATCAGCGGCCGCCCTATCCTTCCCCGCAGCAAGAACCAGAAGGCGATAGTAGATGCCTATGAGAAATCCGACATGCTGTTTGCCGTGGGTCCTGCGGGTTCCGGTAAGACCTATACCGCCATAGCCCTGGCTGTGCGCGCCCTGAAAAATAAGGAAATCAAGAAAATCATATTGAGCCGCCCTGCTGTAGAGGCTGGAGAGAAACTGGGTTTCTTGCCTGGTGATATGAAAGACAAGATTGACCCTTACTTGCAGCCTCTGTACGATGCCTTGCAGGACATGATTCCTGCCGTAAAGCTAAAGGAGTACATGGAGACGAATGTCATCCAGATTGCGCCATTAGCGTTTATGCGCGGCCGTACCCTGAACGATGCAGTGGTCATTCTGGATGAAGCGCAGAACACCACCAGCCAGCAGATCAAGATGTTCCTGACCCGTATGGGTATGAACACCAAGATGATTGTCACTGGTGACATGACGCAGATTGACCTGCCTAACAGCCAGCGTTCCGGCTTGATAGAAGCCATGCGTATCCTGAAGAATGTAAAGGGCATCAGCTTCATCCAGTTGGACAAGAGCGACATTGTGCGCCACAAGCTCGTGACTGCCATTGTAGAAGCCTATGAGAAATTCGATGAGGACCGCAAGGCAGCCAGGAACAAAGAGAACGACACGAAAGAAACTAATTAATAAAATAGAATAAAATGAAAGCATTAACAGCGACCGAGTACAATTTCCCAGGTCAAAAAAGTGTATATCACGGCAAGGTTCGTGACGTGTATAACATTAATGGTGAGCAGCTTGTTATGGTAGCTACCGACCGTATCTCTGCATTCGATGTCATCCTGCCAAAGGGTATACCTTTCAAGGGTCAGATCTTGAATCAGATTGCTGCCAAGTTCTTGGATGCTACTACTGATATCTGCCCTAACTGGAAGAAGGCCACTCCAGACCCTATGGTAACTGTAGGTGTCATGTGCGAGGGTTTCCCAGTGGAGATGATTGTACGTGGCTATCTGTGTGGTAGCGCATGGCGTGCATACAAAAGCGGTGTCCGTGAGATCTGTGGCGTTAAGCTTCCAGAAGGCATGAAGGAGAACCAGAAGTTCCCTACTCCTATCATCACTCCTACTACCAAGGCTGAGATTGGTGAGCACGATGCTGACATCTCTAAGGAGGAAATCCTGGCTAAGGGCCTGGCTACTCCAGAGGAGTATGCTCTGTTGGAGAAGTACACTCTGGCTTTGTTCCAGCGTGGTACTGAGATTGCTGCTGAGCGTGGCTTGATCTTGGTTGACACCAAGTATGAGTTTGGTAAGCACAACGGTGAGATTTACCTGATGGATGAGATTCACACCCCAGACTCTTCTCGCTATTTCTATGCAGAAGGCTATGAGGAGAAGTTCAATGCAGGTGAGCCTCAGAAGCAGCTTTCTAAGGAGTTTGTACGTGAATGGTTGATGGAGAATGGCTTCCAGGGTAAGGCTGGCCAGCAGGTTCCTGAGATGACCGACGCTATCGTGGAGAGCATCTCTAACCGCTACATGGAGTTGTACGAGCAGATTACTGGTGAGAAATTCCAGGGTGCAGACGCAGAGGAACTGAACGCTCGCATTGAGCAGAATGTTACAGCTTATCTGACCAAGTAAATGGGATACGAGCAGGAAAACGTAAAACCCTACGATTCTAATCAAGATAAGACAGAGCAGGTCACACGAATGTTCGATAAAATCGCGCATTCGTATGACCAGCTTAATCATACATTGTCTCTAGGCATCGACCGCTATTGGCGCAAGCATGCCATCATCCAACTGAAAGCTTTCCGGCCTAAGCACATCCTGGATATTGCCACGGGTACGGGTGATTTCGCCTTATTGGCATACAAGCTCTTACACCCTGAGCATATCACGGGCTGCGATATTTCAGAAGGAATGATGGAGGTTGGCCGTCAGAAGATTGCCAAAGCAGGTCTCTCACAGCAGATTACCTTCCAGAACGAGGACTGCTGCAAGGGCATGTCTTTCTCCACCGACAGCATAGATGCCATCACCATTGCCTTTGGTGCCCGCAATTTTGCTCACCTGGACGATGGCCTGAAAGAAATGTACCGTGTCTTGAAGCCAGGCGCTCCGCTGATTCTCCTGGAGCTGAGCGTGCCTGTGCACTTCCCTATGAAGCAGCTGTTCTGGATCTATGCCCATGTGGTCATGCCGGCCATAGGGCGACTGATCTCTCACGACGACAGTGCCTATACCTATCTGCCATCGTCCATGGAAGCATTCCCACAGGCCGAGGTTATGGAAGGCATCTTGCAGAAAGCCGGATTCAGTCAGGTTTCCTATGAGCGCATGACCTTCGGCATCTGTACACTTTTTAAAGCAATCAAATAATGGACAAATACGGTTTGTTGGGCTATCCTTTAGGCCACTCATTCTCCCGCGGATACTTTACAGAGAAGTTTGCAGAAGAGCATATCGATGCGGAGTACTTGAATTTTGAGATTCCCGCCATCCAGGAACTGAAACAGGTACTGGCGGAAAATCCAGAGCTCCGAGGCCTGAACTGTACCATTCCCTACAAACAACAGATTATCCCTTATCTGGATGAGCTATCCGATGAAGCCCGTGAGATTGGGGCCGTGAATGTCATCCGGGTGAGAAAGGCTGCTGATGGCAGTCTGAACCTGAAAGGCTTCAACTCCGATGTCATCGGGTTCACGCGCAGTATCCAGCCTTTTATCCAGCCTCATCATCAGAAAGCCTTGATTTTAGGCTGTACGGGAGGTGCTTCAAAAGCCATCAGATATGGATTGGAGAAGAAATTAGGCCTCCAGACCTTGGGTGTTTCCCGCAAGCCTGCAGAAGGCACCATCACGTATGCAGACATCACCCCAGCGCTTTTGCAGGAGTACACCGTCATTGTGAACTGCACGCCTTGCGGCATGTTCCCTCATGTAGATGAATGCCCCGCCTTGCCTTATGAGGCACTGGATGAGCGTCACCTGCTCTTCGACTGTATCTACAACCCAGAAGAAACCCTTTTCCTGAAGAAGGGAGCGCAGCAGGGAGCGGCTATAAAAAATGGCCTGGAGATGTTGATTCTCCAAGCCATTGCCTCATGGGAGTTCTGGAACTCCTGATTATTTCTTCTTATATACCAAGTCAATCTTTGTGTAAGACTTGTCGGTACCATTGTTCCAATGCTCGCAAACGCCTAAGCTCTTCAATGAAGTACCGTCGCGTCCCGGATGAATACCCTGAGGGACACCTACAGGGTCATTCGGACCCTTTATCAGCTTGGGAGCCTGTGCTTCCATGCAAAGACTGCAAAAGACTCCGGCTAATAACAGTAGATACTTCTTCATATTTGTACGTGTTTAATTTTTCAAGAACCATTCTTTTGCCTTTTCCTGCGCTTCAATCACCTTGTCGCACCACGCATCAAACTCTGGATCTTCTTTCTGGAGTTCCGGATGGGCCAAGATGTGCTGGATACTTTTCCGGGCACCCTGCTCAAAACGGGTAGTGCAGACAAAACCCGGAACGGCACGCTTGACTTTCGTGTTATCGAAAATCACAGAGCAAGCCTTGTCGCCAAACAAACCACCACGGAAGTCCCATTTCTGCCCTACTTCTCCCAGGAACTGGGAGCTCACATAGTAAGGTTTGAAAGGCACCTGCAGCGCATCGGCTATAATCTGATACATCTGATTCCAGGTCAGGACCTCATCGCTGGTAATGTGGAACGCCTCGCCTATGGCATGCACGTTTCCCATGAGCCCCACAAATGCCTTGGCAAAATCGGAGTTATGGGTCACGGTCCACAGGGTGGCTCCATCGGCATGGAGAATGACGGGCTTTCCCTCTATCATGCGCTTGAGCACCTGCCAGCAGCCATTCTGTCCTCTTACGGCTAAAGGCAGCCCCCGGTCGTCATACGTATGGCTTGGGCGGATAATGGTAATAGGGAAACCCTCTTTACGGTAGAGGTCCAGCAGATAATCCTCGCAGGCAATCTTGTTTTGAGAATAGTCCCAATATGGATTTGCCAGCACTGTTCCTTCGGTTATATAAGGTGAGGCTACAGGTTTCCCATAGGCCGATGCAGAGCTGACGTACATGAACTGTTTGGTCTTACCCTTGAACAAGCGATAGTCGCGCTCTAATTGCTCCCGACGGAAGCCGATGAAATCGCACACCACGTCGAAGGTCATCCCCTCAAGCAGCTTGGAGACCGCTTCCTCATCGTTCACGTCTGCCACCAGCGTAGTAACATTCTCCGGCAAGTCCTCCGCACGGGTTCCACGGTTCAGCAGGAAGAGTTCCCACTCCTCCATCTGCGCCACAGCGCGGGTAACGGCCATGCTAATGGTTCCCGTACCACCTATGAACAGTGCCTTCATTTTCTTAGCGTTCTACTTCAGTAAAGTCTGGAGCCACACCTTCGGTGTTAGACTTCACTACATAAACAAACATTGGAGCCTTGTCTGTGTCATTCTCGCAAGCAAACTTGAACTCGGTTCCTTCTGGGATTTCACGGCTTGCCACCTGCTTAGCAGTAGCCTTCAGCATGGTGTAGCTTTCAGTTGCAGCCTTGAAGAGTGCCACGTCATCAGCAGTTACGTCTGCCATTGCAGAGAATTCAGGGAGCTGGGTATACTCACCCTCAATCAAGCCACTCTTCTTCAGGAACTCGGCTACCTTAGCAGGAGCCTTGTCTACATGTGCGGTACGGATACCGAAAGATTCCATAACGGTAGCACCTGGGCATTTCTCCTGCAGATCCTTCTGAGCCTGTGTTCTACCTACACTTCCAAAAGTAGTGAAAGGAACGATGGTCTTTCCGTTGAAATCCACCTCTTTCAGCAAGCTGGCAACTGGAGTGGCATAAGTTCCAAACCAGATAGGATATCCCAGGTAGATGACGTCATAGTCGGCTACGTTCACGCTCAGCTCAGCCAATGCTGGCACCTCACCGCTCTCCTGCTCCTTCAGGCAGCGCTGGATTGTCTCATTATAGTCTGAAGGATAAGCCTCCTGCACATCGAAAGTAGCCATGTCAGCGCCTGTCAGCTGCTGAATCTCCTCGGCAACCTTCTGTGTAGTACCAGTCTGAGAGTAGTATAAAACTAAAGCTTTTGGAGCTGTTTCAGTCTCTGCGGTTTCCTGCTTAGGAGCAGAAGTACAAGCAGTCAGGGCCATTGCGCCTGCTGCCAATGCAATCATTGTTTTCTTCATTTTCTTACGTGTTTGTTAATCGTTGCAAAGATAGCATTTTTCTCATTAAGATATCTATGAAAGATATCTATCCTTCTTCTCAAAAAGTTAAATAAAACTAACAAACTGCATTTTCCCCCCTAATCTCTTTCGAATTGTTTTGTTTTACCTTTCTTTGTAATGATAATCAATAAATTTACAAAAGAACTACTATGAAAAAGATTGCATTTGCATTCCTGGCTGCATGCATGACAGCTTGCACCACGCCTCCACCAGCAGACCCATTTGTAGTGGAGACCCAGAGTGGTCTGGTAAAAGGTTTTGAACAAGATGGCACTATGGCATTCTTGGGCATTCCGTATGCACATGTGGAGCGTTTCATGCCTCCTCAGCCTGTGGAGAAATGGGATACCGTGCGTATCTGTGATCATTGGGGACCACAGACCATGCAGCAACTCAGACCGGGGGAAACCAAGACGGAAGAGGAGATGAACGAGCAGTGCTGCGTATTGAATGTGTGGACTACCGATGTAAAGGCCAAGAAGCCAGTCATGCTGTGGATTCATGGCGGCGGCTTTGATTCTGGTGCATCAACCCATAATCCAGGCATGGGACTGGCCAAGAAAGATGTGGTGTGCGTAAGTTTGAACCACCGTCTTAACATCTTGGGATTCTTGGATTTATCTACCGTCTCCGAGAAATACAAGTATTCCGGAAACGTGGGTATGCTGGATATTGTGCAGGCCTTGCAGTGGATTCATGACAACATTGCACAGTTTGGTGGCGACCCTGAGAACATAACCATCTTCGGTGAATCTGGCGGTGGCGGTAAAGTGGGTACCCTGCTTTGCATGCCTGCTGCACAGGAATTGTTCCACAAGGCCATCATCTTGAGTGGTACTATCTTGAACGTGAACGACAAGCAGATGGCCGAGGATTTAGGTCAGGCTGTCCTTAAAGAACTGGGTATCACCGCAGAAAACATAGAGAAAATCAATGAGGTTCCTTACCAGGATCTTTACGATGCCGGACAGCGTGCCATGGCAGCCAGTGTGGGACAGCGTGTACCTGGTACTCCTATGATGTGGGGATTTGGTCCTAGTCCTGATGGCGAAGTGCTTCTGCAGCAGCCATTCCAACCTGGATTCGCTTCCATTTCAGACGACAAGCCTATCATGATAGGAACTACGTTCAATGAGTTGGTGCGTCTTACCTATGAACAGCAGAACACCTTGGAGCAGGCTAAGGAGCAGCTCAAGCCTATTTTTGGCGAAAAGACCGAGGCGTTCATCAGCGCCTTCCAAGAGGCATTCCCTGAGGGAACGCCCGATGATATGCTGAGCATCGACCGTCTGTTCCGTGCCAAGACACTGATTACTGCCGATGCCATTGCGGAGACCAGAAAGGCGCCTACCTATATGTATCGCTTCGACTGGCGTTCTCCTGTGACCTTAGGTTCCCAGCATGGTAACGAGCTGAATTTCTGTTTCAACACCTTGGAGCTGGCTACCCGCGAACTGCCAGAGCCTACGGAGAAAGACCGGTCATTGGCCGATGTGATGAGCAACAGTTGGGCAGCTTTTGCCAAAACCGGAAACCCTAATACCGAAGGTTTGCCTACTTGGAATGCCTATACGCCAGAGAATGGGGAGATGATGCTCTTCAATCATGAATGCACCATCGTCCATAACCCAGACCGGGCATTACAGGAAATCATCAACCAATGTTGCTTCAAGCTCTTGGATGAATTCAATGCCAAGCACAACCGATAAAAAAAAGGTGAGCCTTCAAAAGCTCACCTTTTTTTATTCAAGATTTTATTTTGCATGAACAATAAATTCCTACGAAATCCACACTACACATCAGCACGAAATTTATCGTAAGATTTCAGACTCACGCAGTCTTTTAGTCTATTCCCTGATGGAAAATAGGGCGCAGCACGGCTGCACGTTCTTCGGGATCCACACCACCTAAGATGTGCTGCCAGAATGAGAAATAAGTCTCTAAATCATGCACTAAAGTTAAGTCCACATAGTATCGGCCTTCTTTCTCAAACATGGAAATCTTGAACACCACTAACTTGTTGCTCTTGATGAACAAAACTTCATGCTCTTCGTCCAATGATTTCTTTGGGGTTTCAAATCCCATCTCTGATGTCAGATGGTCCTCACCCCATTGCTTCAGTTCTGCAATATAAGCCGATGGATAGTCCTTGAAATCCGCACGGATATTGATGGCGGAGAGGAAATCCTTTCCCAAGATGGAATAGAAAAGCTCAAAGGTGCAAGAGCGGAACTCCATATCCTCCGCCTCCACGTACTTGCAGTTGCGGCGGTACTGGTTATACACATCTTCCTTAATGCCGAATTCCGGGAGCAAAGCTGTAGCTTCTTCGCATCTGTCGCCTATTCGCTGACCGGCCAGGGATATCACACCGTTCTCTGAAATCTTCAATAAATCAACTACTTTCATATTTTGTGTTTTTTAGTTTTTTTCATTTCAGATTCTTCTCATACTCCTTTCTGGCCTTCTCCAGCATTTTCTGGAACTCAGGCTCAGCGCACAGACGGGCAAAGGTGATGCTGCCCACTACCCTGCCGGCATCCACGTCGCTCTGATAGTGGAAACCTACTATCACACGGCTCTGGCCCAACTCATAAGCCACCTTCATGATATCCTCGGTATGTGCAGGGTCCAGGGTGGTGAGCACCAAGCCTACCAGCCAGGAGATATGGGTATGCCCCGATGGATAGCTGGTGAAATCTGTAGGCCACTCGTGCGATGGCACGCCGCTTGGCTCTTTATACTGCTGATAAGGACGCACACGCTTGAAGTACGCCTTGGCACTGGCACCAGCCTGCTGCTCGGTCTTGTGGCACTTGCCGATGAGCTTGTACAGCACCGGATGAGTCTCTGGAGAGATAGGCGCAGAGAGTACAGGACTGAAACGCTCCATGAAATACTCCTGGCTCAGGCCTGCATCCTTCACGGCCAGCTCGCCACGCTCGGTCTCACGGATGGACTTTCCCCAGAGGTACTGCGACCAGTCGTCAAAGAACCGGGGGTCTGTGAGTGCCGGTGGTTCAGGCAGCACCTTCTCCATGTGTGGCGCTACATCCTTGGTATAGAAAGGAGTCTCTTCCTGCTTCTCTTGTGCCAAAAGGGTAAAAGGCAAGAGAAGAAAAATACTGAATACGATTTTTTTCATGGTCTATGTTCGTTTTTTATTTGATTGAGCTTGTTAATATTTCAAGCGTCTGTTTTCGTTTTTTTATTTGTTCCTATTTGATTTTTTAAACGTCTATAGTCGCTTTATTTTGCTTCTATTTGATGTTCACTTTCAGAATTTGTTCAGCAACTGCTCGGCTTTATTCACCATGGTCTCTGCCGGCACGTTAGGAATAGCCTGCAAGTCAAAGGCCTGCAGCATATCCTCTATCTGCTTGAGTTCCTTTTTCTTGCCAGCAGCGGCAAACTCCTCTTTCAAGAGCTGGATTTTCTCCCAGTTCTGAATGCCTTCCAGCAAGCGCTCAAAACGGATGCTGGTCCTGTCGCCCGGATACACCAGATAGGTATCACCGGCAGCCCAACTGCGGAAACGGGAATCCAGGAGTGGCTCCAACGGCCAGCTGTTATAGGCCCACCGCAGGTAGCCGTCCACCTTTTGTTTAGCCACGAAGAAGCCTATCCAGGCTGCCTCTGCAGGGTCAGAGAAGGTGAAGGTGTTCGGCCAAGGCTCCGTGCAGCAGGTATACAGCGTGCTGACCTTACCCTCGGCATCGCGCTTGGCTTTCACCTCTTCCGGGAAATGCTGGCCAATGGTGATGCAGTAGTCGTACAGCGCGTCGGAGAGCTCCGGATAGTAGTTTCCGGCCAGGGAGACCTTGAAGCCAGGGTCTGCACTGCGGATGATATCCAGCACTTTCAGCATGACGTCCTTCGGACGCTCATCCATGGCAATGACGCACCGGCTGAACCATCCGCGTTCCTTCAGGTGCTTGGCAAAACTGCGGAGCATGGCGGTCCACATCTCGTCGTATTCAAAAGAGCCCGGCTCACAGTGAACGGTCTGCATCTGATTGGTACGCTGGTCGAAATACTGGAAGTTCATGCCCCAAGGCACCATGGAGAAGCAAGAGATCTGCTCATCGATACCCAGGCGCATCATGAACTCCACCCAGCGGTCAAATACTTGATAGTCAAAGGCCCACTGTCCGTTCAGTTTCTTAATCCAGGTCACCATGCTCTCAAAATAATCCTCGGTCTGTCCCTCCCACGGCTTATGCTGAATGCTCACCGTGATGGCCTTCTGTCCCGCATCGGCCAGGCGCTGCATAATAGGCTGCATGGCATCTAAGTGTTCCTCGCTCCACACCGGAACCTGGTAATAGCGTGCCACGGCGTATGGGTTTTGCCAGAGATCCAAGTGGAAAGCCCAGTCGTGTGGCGCAGGCAGCATGCGCTTGTTCACCACCACGGAAAGCTGGAGTTCCTTCAGCACCTTTTCCCCGTCCTTCACCTTCAGCTTGCCAGCATACGTACCAGCAGGAGCATCCACAGGGATGAAGCAGCTCACCCATACCGGCTCAGTGGTTTGCGCCGGAAGCTCCATGCTTGGGAGCAGATGGTCTATCGCATCGGCCACCAGCAGGGAATCATACAGGGAATGGTCCGGACGATGTCCACAGCCACCCTTTCCATCCAAGTTCAGCTGGTCGGTCATGACATAACGCTCAAAATGAGCCTGAACGGCACCGGCTGGGAATGTATAGTTTCCGTTGCGGAACGGTGTGACTTCCAACTGCAGGTCCTGCACCGGCACCCCGGTCCAGACGACTGCCTGCGTATGCACCTTCTCGCCTTTCCAGCCATGCAGCACGGCGGTGGTTCCCTTCTGCACGCGGACAGGCACCTCATGCTTGGCATACCGCACATCGGTGGTTCCCCATGCAGCCAGGGTACCTTTCACCCCTTTCCAATCCTCGGCAGGAAAAGGCTTAGGGTCAGGCAGTTCCGTAAATTCCTTCACCGGGAATGCCGGCTGTCCGGTAGGCGTACCACACTGGGTGATACCCTGCACGTTCTCTTGCGCCCACAGGGATGACACACTGCAAAGGGCGGCCATGAAGAGGATTCTATATCTTACCATAACGACATTTATTTTTACCTTAACTCCGCAAATTTACTAAAAACATTATTAAAAAACAATCTTTTTTTGTGCCTTTCCATTTTTTCTCTTATTTTTGCAAATATAACAACTAAAACAAATTCTATATGTTAAGAAAAATCAGAATTGCACTGGCTACAGTGTTCTTCCTTTGCATCACGGGGCTGTTCCTGGACTTCTCTGGCACATGGGAGAGCATCTTTGGCTGGATGGCTAAGCTGCAGTTCCTTCCTGCAGTTTTGGGAATGAGTCTCATTCCAGTGATTCTCGTCCTGGCGCTGACGCTGCTCATGGGACGAATCTATTGTTCTGTGATCTGCCCTATGGGTGTGTTCCAGGACGTGGTGGCATGGATCTCACGCCGCTTCAAGAAACAGAATCCTTACAGCTACAGCAAGCCTAAGACTTGGCTGCGACTCACCGTGCTGGTGCTGTTCGTGGTGCTGCTGGTGGCTGGCTTCAACGGCATTGCCTTGTTGGTGGCTCCATACAGTGCGTATGGCCGTATGGTGAACAGCTTGCTGCAGCCATTGTATATCATGGGTAACAACGTGTTGGCCGATGTGGCTGCACAGCAGAACAGTGTGGCTTTCTACACCGTGGAGCCTCATCTCCTGGTTTGGCCATTGCTCATCGTAGCTGCCGTGACACTGGTGGTGATTGTGGTGTTGGCTTCCATCGGTGGCAGAACCTATTGTAACACCATCTGCCCTGTAGGTACCGTGTTAGGTTATGTTGCGAAGTTCTCATGGCTCAAGCCAGTCATCGACAAGCATCAGTGCATCGGCTGTAACAAGTGTGCCAAGAACTGTAAGGCTGCGGCTATCCAGATAGACAAGAAGAACGGAATCCTGAGCGTGGACTATACCCGCTGCGTGGCTTGCGGAAACTGTATGGAGGTCTGCCCTAAGGATGCCATGGCGTTCTGTCACCCATACAAGCAGATTCCTCACCCT
>JAUNHZ010000030.1:7323-19346 GCA_030523705.1 Bacteroidales bacterium | reverse complement strand
CATTGTGGCCTCTTTCATCCAGCTGTTTGGATATGGAACGGGCTTCTTGCGGGCTTGGTGGGCTCGCTGCGTGAGAGAAAAAGCAGAGTTTTCTGCATTCGAACATAATTTTTATAAGTGACATTAGAAAAACAACGTATCAGTATTAACCACTGGGCGGAGGAGGATCGCCCAAGAGAGAAGATGGCTCTGAAAGGAGCCGAGGCTCTCTCTGATGCAGAGCTTTTGGCAATATTGATTGGATCTGGCACTCGAGATGAAAGTGCGGTGGAACTCATGAGGAGGATTCTTGCCGACTGCAACAATAATTTGAACACACTGGGAAAGAAAGGCATTGAAGACCTTTGTTCCTATAAAGGTGTGGGATTAGCCAAAGCCATTACCATCTTAGCGGCTTGTGAGTTGGGAAAACGACGCAAGATGACCGAGATGGAAGAACGCCTTAGACTGGCGTCATCGGGAGATATCTATGAGTATATGCTCCCACGCATGCAAGACCTTCCGCACGAAGAGTGCTGGATTATCATGCTGAATAATAACCTTCGGGTAATTGAAACACAGCGTGTTAGTCAGGGAGGTTGGAATGAGACATTGGTAGATGTAAGGCCTATTTTGAGGGAGGCGTTGCTTAAAAGGGCATCACTCTTGATTCTGTGCCATAATCATCCTTCGGGAAGCGTTAGGCCCAGTAGGGATGATGACCGGTTGACGGAACGGGTAAAGAAGGCGTGCGATGTAATGAATATCAAGCTCCTGGACCACTTGGTGGTTGCCGATGGAGCATATTATAGTTATAACGACGAAGGTAGATTATGACAACATTTGAAATAGAAGAACGTATCGTAGAGGTTTTGAAAACCGTCTTCGATCCAGAGATTCCTGTCAATGTATATGACTTGGGATTAATCTATAAGATTGACGTTGATGAGAATTTCGACGTGCAGATTGACATGACGCTTACTGCGCCAAATTGTCCTGCAGCAGATTTCATCGTAGAAGATGTCCGAATGAAAGTGGAGACCATTACCGGTGTGAAATCGGCTAGTATCAATCTTGTTTTTGAACCAGAGTGGGACAAGGACATGATGACCGATGAGGCTAAGGTGGAACTTGGATTTATGTAATTATGGGAAATGTCTATTTCTTGTCGGATGCGCACCTGGGGTCACGGGCTATTGAGCACAGTCGTACCCAGGAAAGACGCTTGGTGAACTTTTTGGATCAGATCAAGGATAAGGCCGATGCAGTTTTTCTGCTGGGTGACATGTTTGACTTCTGGTTTGAATACAAGACGGTTGTGCCTAAGGGATTTACTAGATTCCTTGGGAAAATCAGCGAGTTGACCGACATGGGAGTAGAAGTCCATTTTTTCACGGGAAACCATGACATCTGGTGTGGTGATTACCTGGAAAAAGAGTGTGGGGTCATACTCCACAAGCACCCTGTGACCATGGAGATAAACGACAAACTGTTCTTCTTGGCGCATGGCGATGGCCTGGGTGATACCGATAAGAAATTTAAGTTCTTGCGTGGAGTTTTCCATAATAAAGTATGTCAAGCCTTGTTTGCCGCACTCCATCCAAGATGGGGCGTGGATTTTGGTTTGACATGGGCAAAGCATAGCCGCTTGAAGCGAAAAGACGGTAAAGAGCCAGAGTATCAAGGAGAGGCTAATGAACCTCTGATTTGCTTTGCAAAAGAGTACTTGAAGACACATCCCGACGTGAATTACTTCCTGTTTGGACATCGCCACATTGAGTTGGATATGTTCTTGAATCGTGATGCACGCATTATGATTTTAGGTGATTGGATTAGCCAGTTCACTTATGCCGTATTCGATGGTGAGCACATGTTCTTGGAAGAATTTGTGGAAGGAGAGAGCCAAGTTTGATTTTTTTCAGGCTTAACCCCCAAAAATCAGAGAAAAAAACGTACATTTGCATAGTAAACCTGAAATTTATATTTTAACAACATAACAACATGGATTTAGTAAGTCAAATTATTGCGCGTGCTAAGGCAAACAAGCAGCGCATCGTGCTCCCTGAGGCTGAAGAGGAGCGTACATTGATTGCTGCCGACCGTGTTTTGGCCGACGACATTGCAGATCTGATTCTGATTGGTAACCCAGAGAAAGTTGCAGCTTTGGCAAAAGAGCACAACCTGACTCATCTGGATAAGGCTACTTTGATAGACCCAGAGAACTGTGAGAAGAGTGAAGAATATGCTACCTTGCTTGCGGAGTTGCGCAAGAAGAAGGGCATGACTATTGAGCAGGCTCGTGAGTTGGTTAAGAATCCACTTTACTTGGGTTGTATGATTATCAAGACTAATGGTGCCGATGGCCAGATTTCTGGTGCATTGAGTACTACTGGTGATACTTTGCGTCCTGCATTGCAGATTATCAAGACAGCTCCTGGCATTACTTGTGTATCTGGTGCCATGTTGCTGATCACTAAGCAGCCACAGTATGGTGAGAATGGTATCTTGGTTGTAGGTGACGTAGCTGTAACCCCAATGCCAGATGCAGACCAGTTGGCTCAGATTGCTGTATGTACAGCACAGACCGCTAAGAGTGTTGCTGGATTCGCAGATCCACGTGTTGCTATGTTGAGCTTCTCTACTAAGGGTAGTGCAAAGCACGAGGTAGTAGATAAGGTTGTTGAGGCTACTCGTCTGGCTAAGGAGAAGGATCCTGCATTGAAGGTTGACGGTGAATTGCAGGCAGATGCAGCATTGGTACCTTCTGTAGGTAAGAAGAAGGCTCCAGGTAGCGAGATTGCAGGCAATGCAAACGTATTGGTATTCCCTAACCTTGAAGTAGGTAACATCGGTTATAAGATGGTACAGCGTCTGGGTGATGCCGAGGCTCTGGGCCCAATCTTGCAGGGTATTGCACGTCCTGTAAACGACTTGAGCCGTGGATGTTCAGTTGATGATATCTATAAGATGGTAGCTATTACTGCATGTCAGGCAATGGATGCAAAGAATTAATAACCTTTCCAAATAGAAATAAAAATATGAAGATTTTAGTATTGAACTGTGGTAGTTCATCTATTAAATACCAGTTGTTCGAAATGGACACCAAGACTGTAATGGCTAAGGGTGGCATTGAGAAGATTGGCTTGGCAGATTCTTTCATTAAGTTTACCCTGCCAAATGGCGAGAAGAAGACTATTACCGAGGATATCCCAGAGCATACCAAGGGCGTAGAGCTGATTTTCAAGGTCCTGACAGATCCTGAATTCGGTGCTATCAAGTCTCTGGATGAGCTGGATGCAGTAGGTCACCGTATGGTACATGGTGGTGAGAAGTTTGCTAAGAGTGTATTGCTGAACGATGAGGTGTTAGAGGCTTTCACTGCTTGTAACGACTTGGCTCCTTTGCACAATCCAGCTAACTTGAAGGGTGTAAATGCAGTTAAGGCTTTGTTGCCAAACATTCCTCAGGTAGGTGTATTTGATACCGCTTTCCATCAGACCATGCCAGACTACGCTTATATGTACGCTGTTCCTTACGAGTTGTACGAGAAGTATGGCGTTCGTCGTTATGGTTTCCACGGAACCTCTCACCGTTATGTATCACAGCGTGTATGTGAGTTCCTGGGTGTAAGTCCAGAAGGAAAGAAAATCATTACTTGCCACGTAGGTAATGGTGGTTCAATCACAGCTATCAAGGATGGTAAGTGCGTAGATACTTCTATGGGTCTGACTCCACTGGAAGGTTTGATGATGGGTACCCGAAGCGGTGATATCGATGGTGGTGCTGTTTCTTTCATCATGGATAAGGAAGGATTGGACAGCAAGGGTATCAGCAACCTGCTGAACAAGAAGAGTGGTGTAGCTGGTGTTTCTGGTGTTTCTAGCGATATGCGCGACTTGGAGGCTGCTGCAAATGCAGGTAACCCACGTGCAATCCTGGCTCAGAACATGTATTTCTACCGCATCAAGAAATATGTTGGTTCTTATGCTGCTGTATTAGGTGGTGTAGATATCATCGTATTTACTGGTGGTGTAGGTGAGAACCAGGCATCTTGCCGTGCTTCTGTATGCGAAGGCTTGGAGTTCATGGGTGTTAAGATTGATCCAGCTAAGAATGCTGTTCGTGGTGAGGAGGCTATCATCTCTGCCGATGACAGTAAGGTTACTGTTTGTGTAATCCCTACCGATGAGGAGTTGATGATTGCAACTGATACCTTGGCTTTGGTTAAGTAAGAAATCAGAAACCGATGATAAAAAAGAATCCCGTACTTTTGTGCGGGATTCTTTTTTTATTCTCTATTCAGCTCTTCGTTCAAGGTTCGCTCAAGCTCCTCGGCTGTGAGTCGCAGTCGGAATTCTCCGTTCTTGGCTACGGAAATGCCTCCAGTCTCTTCGGAGACAATAATGATAAGGGCATCAGATTCCTGTGACATTCCCAGGGCAGCTCTGTGGCGCAGACCTAATTCTTTAGGGATATTAAGGTTATGGGATACCGGTAGGATACATCCAGCAGCCTTGATGCGCTCGTTACAGATGACCATGGCACCATCGTGCAGTGGACTGTTCTTGAAGAAGATATTCTCAATCAGTCGCTGGTTGATATTGGCATCAATCAAGTCACCTGTCATGACAATATCAGAAAGAGGCTCATCTCTCTGGATAACAATCAAGGCACCCACCTTTCCTCTACTCATATTCTGGCATGCCATGACGATAGGCACAATCTCAGAATGCTCCTTCTTGACCTCTTTTTTCCAACGTGCAAAGATGCGCGCCACATTGCTTGCTTTATGCCGCGTTCCCAGCGTAAGGAAGAATCGTCGGATTTCCTCTTGGAAAAGGATGATCAGCGCAAGCACACCCACACTCACCAGTTTGTCGAAGATAGAACCTAACAGTTTCATCTCCAACACTTGAGATACCAGCAGCCATACCACTAAGAAAATGAGGACACCAGAGAAAATGCTCAAGCTACCGGTATCTTTCATCAAGCGGTAAATGTAATACAGCATTCCTGCTACCAGGAATATGTCGATAAAATCTTTTATGCCAAAATCAAACATGGTTCTTCTGTAATGTTTGGGTTATTGCTATGGTTTCCATACACTCCTTCACGTCGTGTACACGTAAAATATGCGTTCCTTTCAGTAAGGCTATGGTGTTTAATACCGTTGTTCCGTTCAGGGCCTCTTGTGGCGATGTTCCTAGCAGTCTGTATATCATGGATTTTCTGGATATACCCACCAGGATAGGCAGTTGGAATTTATGTAGTTCCTCCATGTGGTGCATGAGCTGGTAGTTGTGTTCCAGTGTCTTGGCAAATCCAAAGCCAGGATCCAAGATGATATCCTTTACACCCAGTTCATTCAACTGGGATACCTTTTCTTGGAAATACGTGCAGACCTCTTCCACCACATTGTCATAGTGAGGTGCCTGTTGCATGGTTTGAGGCGTTCCCTTCATGTGCATTAATATATAAGGTACACCAAGGCCTGCTATGGTTTGAAACATCTTCTCATCCAGAGAACCTCCGGAAATGTCGTTAATGATATCAGCCCCATATTCTTCTACGCACATCTTAGCCACATCGGCACGGAATGTATCTATGGACACGATGGCTTCTGGATGGTTCTTGCGTAGCAGTCGGAGGGCAAAGCGCAAGCGGCTCATCTCCTCTGCAGGAGAGACATCGTCGGCATTAGTGCGTGAAGAGTAGGCACCCACATCAATCATATAAGCACCCTCTTGCAAGAGCTGTTCTATGCGATGTGTGATTTCCAGTTCCGTCTGCGTTCTGCTTCCCTCGAAAAAGGAGTCGGGTGTCACATTCAGAATACCCATGACCTTAGGCTCGGATAAGTCGCAAACCTTTCCGCTCAGATTCAGTTTATATGGAATATAATTCTGCTCCATTGGTGTTCATTTAGACCACAAATATACGCAGAAATATTGATGTTTCTTTCTTTTCTTCTTCTTTTTTGGCTACTTTTGCAGTAAAATAAAGTAGAAAGATGGAAATTAAAGATTTATATCAGATTTTTCTGAAGCACCCAGAGGTAACTACAGACAGCAGGACCTGTCCTGCAGGTTCAATCTTTTTCGCATTGAAAGGAGAGTCTTTTAATGGTAATAAGTTTGCGGCCAAGGCCTTAGAGGCTGGCTGTTCATATGCTGTAGTCGATGAGGCCGAGTTTGCTACACCTGGTGATGAGCGTTTCATCTTGGTGGACAACTGTTTGGAGACCCTTCAGTGTTTGGCTAATTTCCATCGTCGCCGTTTGGGAACACCTATTGTAGGTATAACCGGCACCAATGGCAAGACCACAACAAAGGAACTCATATCTACGGTTTTGAAGCAGAAATACAACGTGTGGTTTACCCAGGGTAATTTCAACAATCATATTGGTGTGCCTAAGACATTGCTCAGCCTTACTGCGGAGCATGAGATGGCTGTTGTGGAAATGGGCGCCAATCATCCGGGTGAGATTAACACCTTGGTGCACATAGCAGAACCAGACTATGGCATTATCACAAATGTAGGTAAGGCCCATCTGGAAGGATTTGGCTCTTTTGAGGGTGTTATCCGTACCAAGGGGGAACTGTATGATTTCCTGCGTGGCAGGTTGAACAGCAAGGTATTTCTTCATGGAGATAACCCACATTTGGCAAAGATCAGCACAGGTTTGTCTTGTGTGAAATATGGAAGTACAGCAGCTGCAGATTATGCTGTGACAGGTGAAGTGGTAGAATGCGCCCCATTCCTGACTTTCAAGTGGAAGCAAGGCAATGGCGAGTGGCATAAGGTAGAGACCCACCTTATCGGTTCCTATAATATAGATAACATGTTGGCAGCAGCCACTATCGGTCTCTATTTTGGTGTAACCCCAGAGCAGATTAATCAAGCATTGGCAGGCTATATCCCACAGAACAACCGTTCGCAGCTGGATATAACGGAACACAACAAGCTGATTATCGATGCCTATAATGCAAACCCTACCAGTATGATGGCAGCCTTGAAGAACTTCAAGGAGATGAAGGTAGAGCATAAATTTGCGTTATTAGGTGATATGCGTGAACTGGGTCCCGGCAGTGTGGAAGAGCATCAGAAGATTGTGGATTTCATAAAGGGATGCGGTTTTGAGAAAGTATGGCTGGTAGGAGCAGAGTTTGCCAAGACCAGTCAGGACTATCGCTGCTTTGCGCAGGTAGAAGATGCAATAGAGGCACTAGATACAGAGAAACCTGAGAACTATTACATTTTGGTAAAAGGCTCCAATGGCATTCATCTGTCAAAAGTCCTTGGACATATCTAAATGTATTTCTTGTGTCATCTGATTTTTCGTTCTGTTAATATCTAAAAACACGCTATCTATATCTAAGAATAGATGTTAAATAAAGGAAGGAGGAGAGGTTTTCTCTCCTCTTTTTGTAATGTTTATCTGATCAATCATTTATATTTGCAGAGGAAATCTAAAAATATAGATATTGATGAGAAGAAAGAAGGATGATAAGTCGCTCACCAGAGCAGAGATGGAAATCATGAACATTCTCTGGGATGAGGGTGAGGAAGGTATGACCACCCATGAGGTGATAGAAAAGTATCCAGAACCCAAACCGGCTTATTCCACCATAGCTACCTACATGAAGATTCTGACCTTGAAGGGCTTTGTAGGTTTCAGGAAGACGGAGCAGGGGAGTAAGACCCATCGTTTTCATACCTTGATCTCCCGTCAGGAATATACCTCTAAATTTATGCAAGAGGTGAAAGACTCTTTCTTTTCAGGCTCGTTCAAGAGTCTGCTTACCTTCTTTGCCCGCGAGGAAGAGATTTCGCCAGAAACCTTGGAGCAGATATTGCAACTTATAGAAAAGGAGGATGGCTCATGCTGAACTATACCATACAATCTGCCACGGTGCTAACACTGCTCTACTGGGTGTTCTTTGCTCTGCTGAGCCGTGAAAGCTTGCACCGGATGAACCGGATCATTCTGTTGGGTATCTTGCTGATTTCTGCGGTGCTGCCGCTTATTCCTCATTCCGTGGATTTTTCCTTTCTGGAGTTCCTGGAAGAGAACGAAGAATTGGTGCAGGAAGTGAATGGGCAGGCTGATGAACTAGTACTCTTACAGCCTGTAGCGACTCTTCTGCCTATGCCTGAGTCCAATCCGTGGATTTGGAAAGAATGGCTTGGCGTAATCTATCTTTTCGGAATATGCATTTACCTAATTGTACTGGTTTTCAAATTTATACAGCTGGCTCGTTTCTTGAAAAAGGGGTTGAGGCATACCGATAGTAAAGGGAATACGGTAGTTCTGATGAACGATGACTTGTCTTCGTTCAGCGTGTTCCACTACATTGTGATGAGCATTGATGACTATGAGCATCACAAGTCGGTTATCCTGCTGCACGAACAGGAACACATCCGGTTGGGACACACTTGGGACTTGCTTGGGCTTAGCCTGGTACAAGGTATTCAGTGGTTCAATCCTTTTGTGTGGCTCATGGGCAGAGACTTGAAAGCCATTCATGAATATGAGGCCGACAAGGCTGTTCTGGCTTTAGGAACAGACCCGAAAAGCTATCAGTATCTACTGGTGGAAAAAACGGTGAAACAGGCCGCTTTTCTGCTGGTCAATGGATTCAATCATTCACAACTTAAAAATAGGATCGTTATGATGAACAAGAGATCTCACCATTTAGCATGGGTACGTGCCATGGCTCTTCTGCCCGTTTTACTGCTCTCTTTTGTGCTCACAGCTCAGGCTAGCGTTTCTGCAGAGGGGAAGGAAACTTTCAGCGGAACTGTGGCCAGTGCAGAAAGCGGAAAGCCTATGCCAGGAGTTTCCATTGTGGTCTTGGGTACTACCAATGGCACCTTGTCGGATGCAGATGGGCATTTCACTATCAACACAGAGAAAGGTAAGAAACTGATGTTCAGTTTTATGGGTTGTAAATTGACTACGGTGTCGCTGAAGAATCCAGAGAAACCTATAGTACTAAAACTACAGAAAGAAACCATGCTGATTGATTTGAAGGATGTGCCTGCACCTACTTCGTTTACCTTTCCTGAGGATAACGATGGAGAGGAAATGGTCTTTGTGGTAGTAGAAGAGAAGGCTCAGTTCCCTGGAGGTGTCAGTGAGCTGAACAAATACATCAAGGAAAACAATAAAGCCGGTGTAAAGGGTAAGGCTACCGTGAAGTTTACCGTGAATGCCGATGGTACAATCTCAAATGTACACGTAAGCAAATCATCGAATAGGAATATGGCTAAGGCTGCCGGGGAACTGGTGAAGTCCATGCCTAAGTGGAAGCCTGCGAGACAGCGTGGAGTGGCAGTAAGCACCGATTACTTGTTACCTTTAACCTTTTGATTAGTTGAGTATGAAACGGAAATATCTCTTGTTGACTGCTATTGGCATGATGATGGGTTTGCTTTCTTGCAAGAAGGAGAAGAAGCAGGAAGAACAGATGCCAGAGCAAGTAACAGAAGAATGTAAGACCTCGTTTGTAGCATACGGCGATTCTGCTGTGCTGGTGCTGGGCCAGGATAGTTTGCTGTTCCGCTTGGTTGAAAAGGGTTCCTTTCTCATGGGTACCACTAAGGAACTGGATCCGCTATCGTATGTTCAGGAGTGGCCACAGCACACTGTCACGCTGGAGGAAGATTTCTACTTATGTGATACCTCGCTTCCACAGTGGGCGTGGGTGGCTGTGATGCACGAGAATCCCTCTCATTTCCTGGGCGATGACAATCGTCCGGTGGAGAATGTGAACTATTTCGAATGCTCTTATTTCCTGCAAGTGCTGAACCGTATCTCTGGGCAGGAGTTCCGTTTGCCTACTGAAGAAGAGTGGGAATATGCAGCTAGGGGTGGTCGTAAATCCAAGGGGTATAAGTATAGTGGCAGCAATAATATAGATGAGGTGGCTTGGCATGTCAAGAATGCTGGTTCCAAGACGGTACCTGTGAAAACCAAGAAACCCAATGAACTAGGGCTTTACGATATGGCCGGAAATGTGTGGAACTGGACCAGTACACCCTACACTCGCTATGAAGGGAATCCAAGTGCCAATCCGTCGGATAATATGGTGGTCAAAGGTAGCGGATGGTGCAGTCCGCCTTACAGTTGCCGAATTACCCATAGAAACGGATACGATTGCAACATCCGAAGTGTAGCATTGGGCCTGAGACTGGCCATTTCTGCAGAATCAATCAAACAATAATAGTGATGAAGAAAAAGTTTTTACCGTTGGTGTTAGCTGCTCTGTTGTGCTCATGTGCGCAGGATGGTAAGGTAGAGGTGAAGCGTATAGCCGATGCCTCGTACACCGTAGTGATGGATTCCCTGCTTACCTCATTTCCTGGTGGAATAGCTTATCTGGATGGCAAAGTGTTCTGGCAAGATCCTTTCTCTACAGAAGAGATTATGCATGTGGTGGATGTGGAGCGTCGTGAAGAAGTGGCCGCTTTCGGAAAGTTTGGTGATGCCGGCGATGAGTTTGTGATGCCCAAGATGTCATGGTATAAAGACAAGTTCTACCTGAATGATACCGAAAAGAATGTGGGCTTCAGCTACGAAGTGAAGGGTGATTCTGTGTATAGAGATCCTGACCAAGTGGCCATGGAGAGCATGGCTACCTCATTCTTAAGAGTGAACGAGCAGGAGGGTATCCTGTTCAAGCCTGGTGATGCCGCTCCATTTGTGTATCTGAGCCAAGGTGAGGCACAGCCTTACGGCAAGCAGCCTATAGAAGGTGTGGCGGATGGCTTCAACTATTTTCAGGGCATCGTGGACTATAATCCTTCTACAAAGAAACTGGTTTACAGTACGTTTCTATTCCCTTATCTGGCTGTCTATGGGGTGGCCGACGGCAAACTGGAACTCTTGAAGGAGTTGGTTACCGAGCAGACCAAGCTGGATGCAGAGGCAGAAGGAGCCCGTGAGATGTGTACCACCAAGGACTATATTGTGCTGGTTCAGAGAGATCTGGAAACCGAAGGCGAGAAACCCAAGCCAAGATTCATCCGGGATCCGGCAGTGGCTCCGCACTCCATGTTTGTCTATGATTACGACCTGAATCTGAGAGCTATCCTGCATTTCGACCTTCCTGTGGTTCGAGTGGCTGGCGATGTGCAGTCGAACGATGTCTATTGGGTAGCGGCCGATGAAGAATTCAGGGTACTGAAAACCACCATCGCTTTATAACCCCAAGGCTTGGATTTGTTCCAGGTCTTTTTTTATGTTTCTTTCAAAAACATTGTCATCCGCGTATTGTCATCCTGAACGGAGTGAAGGATCTCGTCCAACCTAGGAGGGTTCTTCCAAGTAATATTGGACGAGATTCTTCGCATACGCTCAGAATGACAGATTTCTTTGGAATTATTCAGGAACTAGCGAAACTAGTTTTTCTTCCAGTGTCTAATTTTTGGACATAATGCCCCCGGAATCGTACGATTGTGCCGTTTTTCCTTTCTTCTTTATGGTATCGGTTCTACTTTTGTATCAAAATAACAACTAAAAGAACTATGGCAAAGATTGAAATCAAGAACATCGTCAAGAAATTCCGTTCGGAATTGGTAGAGACTATTGCACTGAATCAGGTATCACTCAGTGTAGAGGAGGGAGAGTTTATAGCTATCATGGGTCCTTCGGGATGTGGCAAATCTACCTTATTAAATATATTGGGCTTACTGGACAACCCTACCGAGGGCGAGTATCTGCTCAATGGAGTAGAGGTGAGCCGGAAGAGTGAGTCGGAGCGCATCGACCTGCGCAAGGGTGTGCTGGGTTTTGTGTTCCAGAGCTTCAACCTGATTGATGACCTCACGGTTACAGAGAACATTGAACTACCACTGCTCTATATGGGTATTCCTGCTTCCGAACGACGCCGCAGGGTGGAGGAAGCCATGAACCGTATGGACATTTCCCACCGTGCCCAGCATTTCCCTGCCCAGCTTTCCGGTGGCCAGCAGCAGCGTGTGGCCATTGCCCGTGCAGTGGTGGCGCAACCTTCGATTATCCTGGCCGATGAGCCTACCGG
>JAUNHZ010000030.1:0-7313 GCA_030523705.1 Bacteroidales bacterium | reverse complement strand
TAACCTGGATTCCAAGAACGGTCAGGAAGTCATGGAACTTCTGTCGAAGTTGAACCGCGAGGGAACTACCATCATCATGGTGACTCACTCCCAGCGCGATGCCAGCTATGCATCACGCATTGTGAACCTTTTCGATGGTCAGATAGTTAATAAGGTGGAGCTCTAAAATTCAGAAGAATATGATCAAGATAAAATATGCTTTGCGCTTCCTGTCCAGACAGAAAGCCTTTACGCTCATCAATATCCTGGGCCTGACCCTGAGTCTGGCGTGCGGCATGGTGCTGTCACGCTACCTGTACCGTGAAGTGTCTGCCGAGTCTCATGCCATCGATCCGGAAACGGTGCTGGTTGCGTATCAAGAGAGTAGCAACTATGGCAGAAGAATGCATTCTGATGTACAGGAACTCAAAGAATATTACAGCCTTGATTTCGGAAAGAAGCTGGATGAGTTCATGGTCGAGTATTCTGATTTCATTCTCTATCCCGAGGCGTCTCTGAATTTGGATGACAAGAACTTCTTTGTCAATGCAATGGTGGTAGATAGTCTGTTCCTGCATTTCTTTGACTATCAGATAGAAGGCGACAGAAATGCCATGACACGCCCCGATGGTTGCTGGGTTTCACGCCGTATCATCCCTAAACTGGGTCTGGATGAGCAGCATGCTATAGGAACGGCTATTAGCATGAATGAACACAACTTTGTGATAGCGGGAATCTTCGATGAGCCTTCCGGCAAGAGCATCTATACACCCGATGTCATGCTGTCTAAGATGGCAGCAAAATTCTGGGAGAGAATGGGGTCTTCCTTCATCCGTGTTCCAAAGGGTGCCGATGTGGAGGCCTTCAATGCCTATATGTCGCCGCTTCAGGAAGACAAGCGTGAAGGTAAGTCTGTGATATTTACTGGAGACATCATGAACCATCAGTTCATCCGCTGGAGCACCTTCTATCTGGATCAGACCTCCAATGTGGGTTGGAAAGAGAATGGCATGGAACATCATGGCAATCCTACCGTTGATTGGATCCTGGCAGCTGTCATGCTGCTCATTTTGGTGATCGGTATGATGAACTTCACCAACCTGTATATGGTCTATTGGCAGCGGAGACAGCGTGAACAGGGTGTTCGGCGGGTGTTTGGCCAGAATGCCAAGTCGCTTTTCCTGGAAATGTGGACAGAACTCTTCATCAGTACCGTAGTGGCTGTGGGTATAGCCTGGTTGCTGGTGGATCTTCTGACCCCTTGGACCAACGAGATGCTGAACGATGAAGTTTCGGCTTCTCCATTCGATCTGGTGCTTACCCTGGGATTCCTGGTGCTTCTTCCGCTCATTTCCCTGTGCTATCCATTCTTCCGTCAGCTCAAGAACTCTACGCTGGTCAGTCTGCAGCAGCGGGTGGGATCTGTACAGAACCTGCGTTCCAGAACAGTTCTGCTGGCTTGCCAGTACCTCATCACCTTCATCTTGGTGGTCATGGCCATCTGGATGCAGAACCATTTGAATTTCCTGCTGAACAGTCCGATAGGCGTGACTGTGGACAACATTCTTCTTGCCAAGCCCCTGCATATCAAGGCAGGTTATGTGATGAATGAAGAGGGAACCCTATTGGATTATGTTTCTAACGCAAAGGAAGTGGCAGAAACGGCCAAGGTCTATCTGGCCAAGCTGAAGGAATCTGCCTTGGTAGAAAAGGCAGCAGTCATTAGTGAACTTCCTCTCATGCAGAATAATGTAGATAAGTTCTATAACGACAAGGACGAGGAAGCTCAGCTCACCATGTTCCATGTTTCTCCTACCTGGTTCGATGTGTTCGGCGTTGAACTTCAGGAAGGGATGTTCATGGACGATGTTGACCAGCCTAAAATGGCTCCTTCTGCCTGGATAGTGAATGAAACGGCTTTGCGCCAGTTGGGCTATGAAACCAAGGAGAGTGGCATGCTGAGATCGGATAAAGGAACGGGTTTAGGCTACGATAGCGAAAAGCGAGAGACCGTCTTTTACGGTAGAGACAAGATGCCTATAGCTGCTGTCATTAAAGATCATTACACCAGCCACCGCACATTGGGCGTAATGCCTTGTGTGTATTGGCTTGACAGTGCTGCTGAACGCTATTACTATGATTCTGACCAGTTTGCCATCAAGGTGCAGCCGGGTCATGAGAAGGAAGTCATTGAACTGCTGGAGAAGATCAGCCAGGAAATTTGCCCTGATCAGGAACTGGAGTATCACTGGTTCCGTGAGGATGTGGAGAAACTGTATGAGGAAGATAGGGTCATGACAGAGGTCTATACCTTGTTCTCAGGCATTGCCATCGTGATCTGCTGCCTGGGTCTGCTGGGTCTTTCACTCTTTGATATCCGCCAGCGTTACCGTGAGATTGCCATCCGCAAGGCCAATGGTGCACACCGTAGGGACTTGTACCTCCTGTTGGGTAAGAAATATCTTTGGGTACTGCTCGGAACCTTTGTCTTGAGCATTCCGGTGTCCTACCTGCTCATTCAGCGCTATACGGAGGAGTTCATTGAGTGTGCGCCTGTCACCCCATGGATTTACCTGGAGGCTCTGGCACTTGTGGTGCTCATTACCGTGCTGACCCTGATCTACCAGATGGAGAAGGCGGCCAGAGTCAATGTATCAAAAGTAATCAAGAGTGAATAATAGCATGAGAAGTGTGATTCTAGCATGGCTGTCTGTAGTCAGTGGCGTGCTCTGTGCCCAGGAACCCATGCAGGTCACCCTGGAGGGCACCATTGCACTGGCCCAGCAGCAGTCGCCTTCAGCCTTGGCGGCACGGCATTCCTTGCGCAGTTCCTATTGGAGCTACCGCTCTTACCAAGCCAGTCTCAAGCCTTCGGTGGCGCTCTCTTCCACACCGCAGTTCAACCGTGGCATAGACCGTGTGATACAGCCCGATGGTACCGCCAGTTTCCTGCATGTGAGCCAGCTGAGTACCGATCTGTCTCTCCAGCTCTCGCAGAACATTCCCTGGACGGGCGGAAGCCTGTTTGTGTCCAGCACCTTGTCTCGTGAGGATCAGCTCGAAGGCAAGAGTTTGGCCAGCTACCGCACTCAACCTATCAGCCTGGGTTATCAGCAGAACATCCTGGGTTACAATGAGATGAAGTGGAACCGACGCATTGAGCCCATCCGCTGGCAGGAAGCTCAGAAGCAGTATTCGGAGACCATGGAGCTGGTGGCATCGCAAGCCAGCAGTTATTTCTTCGCTTTAGCCACAGCCCAGACCAATGTGGATATTGCCCGCAGCAACCTGGCATCGGCCGATACGCTCTGCACCTTTGCTGAAGGGCGTTATAACATAGGTACTATCAGTGAGAACGAGATGCTCCAGCTTCAACTCAACAAGCTGAACGAGGAAACGAACCTGCTGGATGCCAACGTACAGCTGGATGCTGCAGCCGAGGCTCTTCGTAACTACCTGGATCTACCCACTACCACCCAGCTCCGTGTGGTTACCGATGACCGTATCCAGGCACTAGAGATTCCATTGGCTCAGGCATTGGAACAAGCCCTGCTCAACAGTCCCGATCCGGACTACTACCGCCGCAGCCGGCTGGAGAGCCGCAGCAATTTGGCCGAGGTGAAGGCCAATACCGGCCTGAAGGCTAGCCTATACTTGCAGTTCGGTCTCTCGCAGACGGGAGCAGTGTTGAGCGATGCCTATCGCAATCCTACCGACATGCAGTATGCTTCGGTCACCTTGTCGGTTCCCATCTTGGATTGGGGAAGGAGTAAGGGGCGCAGGCACGTAGCACAGTCGCAGGTAGATCTGGCCGATGTGAATGCCGAACAGGGCATGAAGAGCTTTGAGCAGAACGTGACCAAGATGGTGCAGCAGTTCAACCTGCAAGCTCGGCGTGTGGCTGTGGCCAGTCAGGCTGATAAGACCGCAGAGCGTCGCTATGATGTAGCTCGAAAGCTTTATGTGCTGGGAAAGAACACCATTCTGGACCTGAACAGCGCTATAGCCGAGAAAGATGCAGCCCGTAGGAGTTATATTGCCAGCCTTTCCACCTATTGGAGTTTGTACTATGGACTGCGCTCCATTACTGGCTATGATTTTGAACACCAACGAAACATTTCCTGGCCTTTGCCAGACAAACTGTAAAACTATGGATAGAATATTGGAAAAGAAACCTTGGTACATCAAGTACAGATATTATTTTGCAGGCGGAAGTGTGGTGCTGGCTCTGATGGTAGCTGCCATTGCCGTTTCCTTAGGCCCCAAGAAACTGAGGGTGGATGGCGAGGAACAACGCATTGGTGAGGCGCAGCTGCAGCCGTTTCGCGAGTATGTGGATGTGGAAGGTGTGGTCAAGCCTATCCTTACCCTCAAGGTCAACGCTCAGGAAGCCGGCAGTGTGCTTCGTATTGTGGCCGAGGAAGGACAGACCTTGAAACAGGGAGATACCATTCTGGTGCTCACAAACCCGGAGCTGGAGCAGAGCATAGAAGACCAGCGCGATGACCTGGCTCGCCAGCATACCTCGTATCAGGAGCAGCTCATGGAGCAGGAGAAAATGCGGCTCACCCTGAAGAAGCAGACCTTGCAGACGCGTTATGAGATGGACCGTCTGGAGAAGAACATTCAGCTGGACAGGGAAGAGAACCGCATGGGTATCAAGAGCAAGGCACAGCTGGAAGTGGCCGAGGACGACTATCGCTATAATGTGGAGCGTTCCAAGCTGGAGCTGCTATCCTTGCGCAACGACTCTTCATCGGCAGTGCTCAAAGGTCAGCTGCTGGTGCGCGATATGGAGCGAGAGCAGAAGAAATACCAGCGCGGGAAGAGTCGCCTGGAGAACCTAGTGATTACCGCTCCCTGCGATGGTCAGCTCAGCTATGTGTCGGTCACTCCGGGCCAGCGCATCGGTGCCGGTGAATCCATTGCAGAGATCAAGGTGCTCACCGACTATAAGGTGCATGCTTCGCTCAACGAATATTATATAGACCGCATCATCTCCGGTCTTCCTGCCAGCATCAGCTACCAGAACGAGAAGTTCCCGCTTCGCATCACCAAGGTGGTTCCCGAGGTAAGGGACCGTTCTTTCGATATCGATATGGTCTTTGAGAAAACGCATCCTGCCAACATCCGTGTGGGCAAGTCGTACCGTGTGCAGATAGAGCTGGGCAAGGCAGAGCAGGCACTGGTCATTCCTCGCGGCAACTTCTATCAGGCCACGGCAGGGCAGTGGATCTACAAATTGGACAAGTCGGGTAAGAAAGCTGTCCGTACCTCCATTACCATTGGCCGCCAGAATCCATCGCATTATGAAATTATCGACGGACTCTCTCCAGGCGACAAGGTGATTACCTCAGGTTACGAGAAGTTTGGCGACAGTGAGGTCATTATACTTGATTAACAGAAAAACCCGCCTTGACTGGCAAAATATGCTTATCTTTGCAGCACTATGCAGAAGAAACCGTACAAGATTCTCGTCGTGGATGATAACCAGGGTGTGCTTCGCACGCTGAAGCTGGTACTGGGCAAAGTATTCGTCAGCGTGGTCACTGTAGCCGATCCAACCCTGATTCCAGCTTTGCTGCAGGCGGACGATGTGGATGCTGTACTGCTTGACATGAATTTCAGTTCGCGCCAGCTTGACGGAGAGGAAGGTCTCTTCTGGTTGAACTGTATCAGCCAGAAGGAACATTCGCCTGCCGTAGTACTCATTACGGCCTTTGGCGACATTGACCTGGCAGTCCGGTGTCTGCAGCAAGGGGCTGAGGATTTTGTCACTAAGCCTTGGGAGAACGATGTCCTCATCCAGAAATTGGAAACAGCCATAGAGAAGCATCGTCAGCGTCAGAATACCGCATCTCTGATTGCACAGGCAGGAAGCTTGCTGCACAGCATGCAGGCAGATAGCCAGTTGTCACTGGAAGAGATGGAGAAAAAGCACATTCTGCAAGTGCTGGAACAAGAGGGTGGCAATGTGGTGAACACGGCTGTACGCTTGGGCATCTCCCGCCAAACGCTTTACAACCGGCTGAAAAAATACGGAATTGTGATATGATACAGCGCCATTACCACCTCTATGTACTCGTCCTCTCCTTGTTGCTGTTGGCATCGGGCGGTTTCCTGGTGTGGGCATGGCTCACACAGGCGCGCCTTTCCGTTTTGGTGTTGGGTTTTCTGCTCAGCCTTTTTCTGCTATATCGCCTGTGGCAGGCTTCTTCGTTCCTGCCCAGCCAGGTCAAGATTTTCCTTTCTAGTATGCTGAACAGGGATATGTCCAGCCGTTTTCCGCAAACAGGTGACAAGGAACTGCAGCAGATGTACCGCGACATGAACTACATCATGCAGACCTACAGCCAGAGTGTGACCGACCTGGAAACCAAGAATATCTACTACGACCGCATTCTGCGCATCATGACGCACGAGCTCCGTAACTCCCTCACACCCATCATTTCGGTGAGTGAGGACATGCTGACCAATGCCTATTCACCAGAGGAAACCCAAGAAGCAGTAGAGGTTATCCATGGTCAATGCGTGTCCATCAAGCAGTTTCTGGATAGCTACCAGGAACTGACTCATTTGCCTAAGCCCGTGCTTGCCTCAGTGAATGTTTCCGGCATGCTGAGTCATGTTCAACAGCTCTATCCTGATTTCCCTCTTACTATTCAATGTGCTGAGGCTATGACCATCCAGTGCGATGAGTCACTCATCCGCCAGATTCTGGTCAATCTGGTGAAAAACGCCCGCGAAGCTTCTGCCACAGAGGTCGTCATCACAGCCTCGGCTCCCAATGGCATTCCTCGCATCACGGTGGCAGACAACGGTATGGGCATTCCTGAAGACAAGCGTGAAGAGATTTTTCTGCCGTTCTATACCTCCAAAGAGACCGGTTCTGGCATCGGACTGGCTTTGAGCCGTCAGATTATGAACCTTCATGGTGGCACACTCACCTGTTCGGCCCACGAGAAGACTGGAACTCTCTTTATCTTGGAGTTTTAGCCAAGTCTGCTTGTCATACATTTTTCCCCAGTACAAATTTCGCTATTCCTTCGCTCTGAGTCTTACGTCATACTTACGTGACACTTACGTTTCGTAAGAGATACGCCAGTATGATGCAAGCTATATCCAAGGGTAATGAGAATGTCAGATTGGAGTAGGAGCGAAGTTTGTACGGTTCCTTGCCAAAAGCACAAAATCTGGTTCTGTGTCAACTTTAGTTCAAAACATAGAACTTTAGTCATAAAACACCCCACACACCCCACATTCAGGCTTCAACCGGCAGTGTATCAACAAGATACCCATGTGGGGTGTTTGGTAAACACCCCACACAACACCTC
>JAUNHZ010000214.1 GCA_030523705.1 Bacteroidales bacterium | reverse complement strand
CATAAAAATAACGATAATTAAACTATTTTTAATGTTATCTAAACCTGTATTTCAAATAATTGTATTACTTTTGCAATGTCGAAAGGAATTAGCGAATTCTCGACATTTAAGAGTTAATTTTACTCTTAGTCTAAAAAAGAGATTTTTAATGGTTAAGGTTTATGGTTGATTAATTTAGTTTTTACGGAAAAACCTCGCTGTGAAGCGAGGTTTTTCTTTTTGTTTTCTATTAAGTTCTTTCTCCTAGGTTTTCCTAGGACAGCCTAAGTATCTCTAGATGCTCCTAGCTATTCTAGCCTTTTAATGCTCTAGCAAGAAACGCTCGGCTTCAATGGCTGCCTGACAACCTGTTCCTGCTGCACTGATAGCTTGGCGATATACAGGGTCGGCACAGTCGCCAGCAACGAAGACGCCAGGTAACTTGGTTCGTGGCGTTCCGTCAATCTTCTTCAGATAGCCAACTTCGTCAGTATCGAGCCATTCTTTGAAGATGTCTGTATTGGGCTTATGTCCGATAGCCAAGAAGAAACCGTCAATCTGGATATCTACCAGCTGCTCATCAGGCTCACCCTTGCGCTTAACCAAATGAGCGCCTTCTACGCCGTTTTCTCCAAAGAGTCCTAAAGTGTTATGCTCAAAGAGAATTTCAATGTTCTCTGCGGCTTTTACGCGATCTTGCATAACCTGTGAGGCACGAAGGAAAGGCTTGCGAACAATGAGGTATACCTTTTTGGCCAAGCCACTCAAGTAGAGCGCATCTTCACAGGCAGTATCACCACCGCCAACTACAGCAACAGTTTTCTTGCGATAGAAGAATCCGTCGCAGGTGGCACATGCAGATACACCTTGACCATTGTATTTGCGTTCATCGTCTAAGCCGAGGTACTTCGCTGAGGCTCCTGTAGCAATAATGACGGTCTCGGCTTCAATCTCGTTGCCTTCTTCGTCCCATAGGTGGTAAGGACGTATAGAGAAGTCAACGCGTGTAATGCTACCATCGCGGATGTCTGCACCAAAGCGCTCTGCTTGTTCGCGCAGGTCCATCATCATCTGGTTGCCGTCAACGCCCTGAGGATAGCCAGGGAAGTTTTCTACCTCGGTGGTCTGTGTCAACTGACCACCTGGCTGCATGCCGCTATATTCTACGGGGTGCAGATTAGCTCGGCTTGCATAAATGGCAGCAGTGTACCCTGCAGGTCCACTGCCGATTATTAAACATTTAACGTGTTCCATCTAATTATTATTTGTCTATTTAAGCAAATCTTTGATTTGCTTTTCAATGTTCTCTATCTTTTCTGTTGGCTCGAAACGTGCAACCACCTGTCCTTTCTTGTTGATTAAGAACTTGGTGAAGTTCCATTTGATATCGGCATTCTCCTTGTACTTAGGATCTGCCTTAGTCAGCATGTCGTCAAGAATGTGTGCGATAGGGTGTTCCATGTCCCAACCAGCAAAACCTTTCTGCTCTTTTAGGAATTTGAACAGAGGGTCTGCATCTTCTCCGTTGACCTTAACTTTCTTAAAGCGTGGGAATTCTGTTCCGAAGTTCAGCTTGCAGAATTCGTGGATAGACTCGTCTGTACCGGGAGCCTGCTGTCCAAACTGGTTGCAAGGGAAGTCGAGAATCTCGAAACCCTCACTGTGATGTGCTCTATAAAGCTTCTCAAGTTCCTCGTACTGCGGTGTAAAACCACATTTAGTCGCTGTGTTGACAATTAGTAATACCTCGTTGGCATACTCTTTAAGTGAAACATCTTTTCCTTTTCTGTCCTTGACAGAGAATTCATAAACTGTTCTCATTGTTTTTGTTTGTTGTAATATTTTTCAAATATAAAAGTCGTATCTAGCATTTTCAGCAAAGATACGACTTTTCCTTGGTTTAACCAAACGATTTACATTTTTTTAGTTGAACCATGTCCATTCAGTTTCCATTTTGGAGAATGGAATGGTCTCAACCTCGTTTTCTATGTCATCGGGCAGATTACAGAAGAAGTCTAAACCCGTGTATTTCTCTAATGTTTGTATGTTGCAGGCGTAGCTCTTGAGGGCTGTTGATGAATAGTTGTCCTGGGCTATCCATAAACCTGTAGCTTGGAATTTGCTACCTTTCTTTCCCAGTACAGCCATAAAGAAATATTTGGGTACGGGAATCTTGTTGTCTCCGCTACCTAGATACTTGATAATCCACTCGCTTTTATCAATAGTTCCGCCTTTGCAGACAAAGAGTGTGTCAAATTTACCTGCCCAAGTGCGTACCTGACTTTCCATATTAGCCCAAATGCCTGCATTGAACTTGTTGTTCTGTGGCTGCATATTGGTGATGAAGAATGTCTGATAGTTTGCCTCATTAGCTCTCTGACGATCTGCTGAAGGGCAGATGTGTCCGTGGTCATAACCTGAGCCCTTGTATGGGTCTTTGGTGAACTGATAGGTTGTTGCCAAGTCTGGATCGTTAGGATATTGGCAGGTGGCAGACAATGAACCATCGTTGTTTGCAGTATAACGTGATACTTGATTGCCATTCTTGTAGTTGTCTGCGTACAACTTATAGCAGCTCCAACGTTGGGCATGTTTCTGTGTATCCCATTCTACGCTGTAATTGACACCACTCTTATTGAATTTGTCGTTGAGCTTTCCACTGTGAACGATTACGACGCTATTGCCGCCCTTTAATGCAGGGAACTCAAGGCTGTATTTGGCAATCTCTGGACCATTTTGTTGGCGAGGATCTGTAGATACTCCTGTATCTTCGCCCTTTCCGCCAATCTTATAGTCAGTTTGGTCATCTCCACATGCTGTAAAGATGAGAGTTAATGCAATAAATAAGGGAATTAAGTGCTTCATAAGTCTTGGAGTTTTAGTATTAACAGGTTACTTTAGAGAAAATGTAAAGGTGCGACCAAGGCATATGCAACTACCCTGTACGCACCTTTAATGTCTTGTTCAGCTTGAAATATCTTATTTCTTCGCAGCCTTACCGTAGCGGCTCATGAACTTGTCGACGCGACCAGCGGTGTCGACGAGCTTGCTCTTACCGGTATAGAACGGGTGAGAAGTGCTCGAAATTTCAATCTTTACCACGGGGTAAGTTTCGCCTTCGA
>JAUNHZ010000029.1:7190-19561 GCA_030523705.1 Bacteroidales bacterium | reverse complement strand
CTCATGGGTATCAGCGAGGCACTCTATATCCCATCGGCCCTTTCCCTCATTGCCGACTGGCATACTGATAAGACCCGCTCCCTGGCCATTGGCATTCACATGACCGGTCTCTATACCGGACAGGCTATTGGTGGCTTTGGTGCTACCGTGGCAGCAGCCTTTTCCTGGCAACAGACCTTCCACGGCTTTGGTCTGGTGGGTATAGTCTATGCGGTGGTGCTCATGCTTTTCCTGCATGAGAATCCTGCTCATGAGACAGCTAAGGCTCCGGCAGCATCAGCACCGGGAGAGAAGAAGGCCAACCTGTTCAGCGGACTGGCCGTGGTACTTTCTAACATGGCCTTCTGGATCATCCTGTTGTATTTCGCTGTTCCAAGCTTGCCAGGATGGGCTACCAAGAACTGGCTCCCAACCCTGTTCCATGACAATCTGAATATGGACATGAGTGTGGCAGGTCCACTCTCTACCATCACTATTGCCGCCTCTTCATTTGTGGGGGTTATCTTTGGCGGTATCCTGTCAGACCGCTGGGTGCTCAAGAACATACGCGGACGCATCTATACCAGTGCCATCGGTCTGGGTATGACCATTCCGTCCTTGTTGCTCCTGGGCTTAGGTCACGATGTAGTGAGTCTGGTATGCGCCGGCCTGCTCTTCGGCGTGGGTTATGGCATGTTCGATGCCAACAATATGCCTATCCTTTGTCAGTTTATCTCTGCCAAGCACCGTGGAACGGCTTACGGCATCATGAACATGGTAGGCGTGTGCGCAGGTGCACTGGTAACACAGGTGCTGGGTTCATGGACGGATCAGGGCAGCCTGGGTACAGGCTTTGCCATGATGAGCGTGGTGGTACTGATTGTACTGGCTATCCAGCTCACTTGCCTGAAGCCAAAAGGTAACGTAGATTAATACAGAAGAATATGATTATTACGAATCTCAAAAATACAGAAAGAATAGAGTGCTTGCATCCGTTGTTTAAGACACTTTTTGAGTATGTGAAGACCCATGACCTGTTGAATGCGCCATTGGGGCGCATAGAGGTGCAGGGCGATGACCTGTTCATCAACAACATTAACCCTATCTGCAAGAAGGCAGAGGAGCAGGTGCTGGAGATGCATCAGGACTATATAGACGTGCACATTGTGCTGGAAGGTACAGAAACCATTGGATGGAAAGCTATTGAGGATTTGAGGAGTATTACCCAGCCTTACCAGAAGGAAGGCGACTGCGCACTGAGCGATGACCTACCTACCATTTTTGCAACACTTACGCCAGGACAGTGCTGCATAGTCTATCCAGAAGATCCACACGCACCTGTTATTGGCGAGGGGAAGATTCGCAAACTGATTGGTAAAGTAAAACTATAAATAAATATAAAATGGAAAAGATTATCGGATTGATTGATGCGCCATTTACCCCTTTCTATGAGGATGGCGAAGTGAACTACGAGGTGATTCCTGCATACGCAGCCATGCTGGCCAAGAACGGCCTGGTGGGTGTGTTCATTAACGGTTCCAGTGGCGAGGGCTATATGCTGACCACCGAGGAGCGCATGAAGCTGGCAGAGGCTTGGGTTGCCGCCGTGCCAGAGGGCTTCAAGGTGATAGTGCACGTGGGCAGCTGCTGCGTGAAGGACAGCAAGAAGCTGGCTGAGCATGCACAGCAGATAGGTGCATGGGGAATTGGTGCCATGGCTCCTCCTTTCCCAAAGATTGGTCGTATAGAGGAGCTGGTAAAATACTGCGAGGAGATAGCCGCAGGTGCTCCTGAGCTGCCTTTCTACTTCTATCATATCCCAGCATTCAATGGCGCCTTCCTGCCTATGGTGAAGTTCCTGGAGGCTGTAGATGGACGTATCCCTAACTTCGCGGGCATCAAGTACACCTTCGAGAGCATCTACGAGTACAACCAGTGCCGCTTGTACAAGAACGGCAAGTTCGACATGCTGCACGGCCAGGATGAGACCATTCTTCCTGAGCTGGCCATGGGTGGTGCACAGGGTGGTATAGGTGGTACTACCAACTATAACGGCAAGGAGCTTGTCGGCATTATCGATGCTTGGAAGGCAGGAGATTTGGAACTGGCTCGTGAACGCCAGAACTTTGCACAGGAGGTCATCAACGTCATCTGCCATTTCCGTGGCAATATCGTGGCAGGCAAGCGCATCATGAAGCTCATCGGCCTGGATCTGGGCAAGAACCGCACCCCATTCCAGAACATGACCGACGAGGAAGAGGCACAGATGAAGAGGGAGTTGGAGGAAATCAACTTCTTTGAGCGTTGCAACAAATTCTGAAACCATACCTCATGCCATTCCGGACCCGAAGGCCCGGAATGGCTGGGGGAAAAACTGTGAAATGAAACGGATATTCTGTCTTATATTGATACTTGCAGCCATCCGGATGTCGGCACAACCGGTGAGCCTGCTCCCCAGACCTCAAAAATACAAGGAGACAAAAGGAGTCCTGGTATGGAATTCTTCTACGCCACTGACGGTCAGCAGCGTGAAGGAGATCCCGGAGGCAGGAGCGCATCAGAACGAGGCCTACACCCTGAGCGTTACGCAGAAAGGGGTGAGGATTCAGGCCGTGACCGATGAGGGTGTGTTCCGTGCTGAACAGACACTGGCTCAATTGCAGATGCTGAAGAAGATTCCTTGCTGTGAGATTACGGACTGGGCCGCATTCTCAGTCCGTGGATTCATGCAGGACGTGGGGCGCAGCTACATTTCCCTGGAGGAGCTCAAGACGGAGATAGACCTGCTTTCACGGTTTAAGGTGAATGTGTTCCACTGGCATCTGACAGAGAACCAGGCGTGGCGCCTGGAGAGCAAGCGCTACCCGCAGCTCACGGCGGCAGGGAACATGACGCGCCATGCCGGCAGGTTCTATACCCAGGAAGAGGCCAGGGAACTGGTGCAGTTCTGTAAGGAACGTCATGTCATGCTCATTCCGGAGCTGGATATGCCCGGGCACAGCGCAGCGTTCGTGCGTGCTTTCGGCTGTGACATGCAGAGCCCTGAGGGCATGGCCATCCTGAGAGACCTGCTGGAGGAGGCTTGCGAGGTCTTCCGTGAGGTTCCTTACCTGCATATCGGCACCGATGAGGTCCGTATCCAGAATCCGGAGTTCATACCAGCCATGGTGAAGCATGTGAGGGAGCAGGGCCTGAAGGTCGTGTCCTGGAACCCGGGAGCGGACTATAAGGCCGGCGAGATAGACATGACGCAGATGTGGGGCTATCGCGGTAAGGTAACTGAGGGAGTCCCTGCCATAGACTGCCGCTTGCACTACATCAACCATTTTGACCATTTTGCCGACATCATAGCGCTCTATACCAGTACCATCGGCAGGGAGAAGGAAGAAGACAAGGTAAAGGGCACGGTGCTGTGCGTGTGGAACGACCGCCAGCTTCCTTCAGAGAAGGACATCGTGGCTCAGAACAGCCTTTATCCGTGCATGCTGGCAGCCGCAGAACGTGCCTGGTTAGGCGGAGGATGGCAGTATTTTGACAAGAATGGAACCATCTTACCTCCCGAAGGAACGGAAGAGCACACCGCATTCGTGAATTTTGAGAGCCGCATGTTGTGGCATAAGGAAAAGACTTTTGCACATGAACCATTCCCGTATGTTCGTCAAACACATCAGCACTGGAATATCACACAGGCATTCCCTAACGGTGGGGATCTGAATGCTGTTTTCCCTCCGGAAAAGGAATTGAAGCAGGAATATCAGTGGGAAGGAAAGACCTATACGGTGGGACAGGCTACTGGTGCAGGAATCTATCTTCGCCACGTATGGGGTAACAATATGGTTGCATGCTACTATCCGGATCCTCTGCCAGATCATACTGCTTATGCTTACACCTGGGTATATTCGCCAAAGGCTCAGGAGGCTGGATTGATGGTGGAATTCCAGAATTATTCCCGCAGCGAGAAGGATTGGCCGGCTCCACAGGGATGTTGGGATACGAAAGGCAGTCGTATTTGGTTGAATGATGTAGAAATCTTACCTCCGGTATGGACCACTCAGATCCAGGATGGGGTGGACAATGAGACGCTGTTAGGCAATGAGAATGCATCGGCCCGGAAGCCAGTGCCTGTGACCCTGAGAAAGGGATGGAACAAGGTCTTGCTGAAACTGCCGGTGGGCCAGTTCAACACCGATAAGGTGCGCCTGGTAAAGTGGATGTTCTGCTGCACTTTTGTGACTCCTGACGGCAGAGCCGCACTGGATGGCATCACGTATTATACAAAGAAGAAATAATAATCAGATCATATATGGAAAACGTAAAGACTTATCTCACCGATTGGGCCGACTGCTACAAGAAGGACCTGACGGAGAACATCTTGCCTTTTTGGCTGAAATATGGTATGGATCCTGTACATGGCGGTGTATATACTTGCGTGGACAGGGACGGCACGCTCATGGATACCACCAAGTCGGTCTGGTTCCAGGGACGCTGTGGCTTTATCATGAGCTATGCGTACAACAACATTGAACAGAACCCAGCCTGGCTGGCCGCCTCCAAGAGTTGTATCGATTTTATCGAGGCGCACTGCTTTGATACTGACGGACACATGTTCTTCGAGGTTATGGCTGACGGCACACCTTTGCGCAAACGCCGTTATGTCTTCTCCGAGGGCTTTGCTGCCATTGCCATGAGTGAGTACTCCATAGCTACCGGCGACAAGACCTATGCTGAAAAGGCCCTGAAGATTTTCAACAGCATCATTACCATGATGGAGACGCCGGGCTTCCTGCCTGCCAAATACCTGCCTACGCAGCAGTCGCAGGGCCATTCCATCACCATGATTCTGGTGAATACGGCATCACGCATCCGTGCGGCTATCAATGACCCTATGCTGACGGAGAAGATAGACAAGTCCATCTATGCGCTCCGTACTTATTTCATGCACCCAGAATTCAAGGCACTGCTGGAAATGGTAGGTCCAAATGGAGAGTTCATTGACAACATCAATGGCCGTTTGATTAACCCTGGCCACTGCATTGAGACCGCTTGGTTCATCTTGGAGGAGGCTAAGTACCGCGGCTGGCAGAAAGACCTGGTGGACATGGCCCTCACTATCCTGGACTGGAGCTGGGAATGGGGCTGGGACAAGGAGTACGGAGGCATCATCAACTTCCGCGACTGCAAGGGCTTCCCTCAGCAGGATTATTCGCAGGACATGAAGTTCTGGTGGCCACAGACCGAGGCTATCATCGCTACGCTGTATGCTTACCAGGCTACGGGTGATGAGATGTGGCTGGAGCGCCACAAACAGATCAGCGACTGGACTTACGCACATTTCCCAGATACTGAGTATGGGGAGTGGTACGGCTACCTGCACAGAGACGGCACGGTGGCACAGCCTGCTAAGGGCAACATCTTCAAAGGTCCGTTCCATGTGCCAAGAATGATGATTCGAAGCTATACATTAATTCAGGAAATATTAGAAGGAAAATGAGCATAACAAGTAAATTGGTTTTTATGAATTTTCTGCTGCTGACCATGGTGCCAGGAGCGGGATTTGCGCAGACCAGCGTGTTGTTCACAACCCGCCAGTCGGATACCATTCCTTATCGTATCCCAGCTATTGCTGAGACTCAGAGTGGTAAACTGCTGGCCTTGTCGGACTATCGCTATTGTAAGAATGACATTGGTTTCGGTCGTGTCGATATCCATGCCCGCGTCTCAGGGGATTGTGGATTGACCTGGGGACCAGAGCAAGTAGTAGTGAAAGGAACTGGTGTCCCTCAGACTTCCGATTGTGGCTTTGGAGATGCCGCACTGGTGGCAGACAGAGAATCCGAAGAGGTCCTCCTTATGACCGGTTGTGGTGATAATGTGTACTGGAAGGAAACCACAACTCGTGATAATCCATTCCGAATCGCAATGTTGCGCAGCTATGACGGAGGTGAGAGTTGGACGCAGTATAAGGAAGTGACAGATGAACTGTATGGATTGTTTGACAAAAGTTCGCTAGGCTCAGTGAAGGCCATGTTCTTCGGCTCTGGCCGCATCTGCCAAAGCAAGCTCATCAAGAAGGGGAAATACTATCGCCTGTATGCAGCACTCTGTGCCAGACCTGGTGGTAATCGTGTGGTCTATTCCGATGATTTTGGCCGCACTTGGCTGGCATTGGGTGACATCAACACGAGTCCCGCACCAGAAGGTGATGAACCTAAGTGTGAGGAATTACCTGACGGACGTGTGCTATTGAGCAGCCGTTGGAAAGGTGGACGTATCTTCAATATCTATACTTATTCGGATATAGAGTCTGCCACAGGCTCATGGGGTAAGGATGTGACTTCTGGGGCTAAGAATCAAGGTACCATAGCTGTAGATAATGCTACTGATGGTGAAATTTTGATAGTGAATGCTGTTCGCGTTTCAGACCATAAACCTGTGAAGCTGGCTTTGCAGTCGGTTCCTTTTGGCCCAGGCAGAAAGCGTGTGGGTATCTATTATAAACCATTGGACACTTTGCCTGACGGATTCAGTCCAGAGCTGTTTGCATCAAATTGGGAGGGCTCCTTCCTGGCTACAGACATGGATTCTGCATATAGTACCATGGTAGAACAGAAAGATGGCTCTATAGCTTTCTTGTATGAGGAGTTGACATTCGGAGCAGCCTATTGCATTGTGTACAAACGTCTGTCAGTGGAAGAGATAACAAGCGGAACTTATAGGATTGTGAAATGACAAAAAAAACTGGAAATATGAAGAATACTGTTCGTAAGATTGCCTTGATGGCATGCGGCCTGGCGCTGTCTCTTGCAGCGCAGGCACAAGAGTTCAACTGGCCTTGGCACTGGAATGGGGGTACCATTGTGACGGATACACCTGAGCGTCCTGCAGGTCAGGAGCCCGTTTTGAATTTTGCAGCACCTAAACTGCCCGTGGTGCGCGTAGGTTTTGTGGGCCTGGGCATGCGTGGTCCCGATGCCGTGGAGCGTTTCACACATATTCCGGGAACACAGGTGGTGGCACTCTGTGACTACGAGAAGGAGCGTGCGGAGTCCTGCAACCAGATCCTGAAGAAGGCTAGCATGCCTAAGGCTGCCGTCTATTATGGTGAAGATGGCTATATGGATCTGTGCAAGCGCGATGACATTGATTTAGTCTATATCGCTACCGACTGGCATCATCATTTCCTGGTGGCACGTGCAGCCTTGGAGAATGGCAAGCATGTGGCTATCGAGGTACCGTCGGCTATGTCCCTGACAGAGTGCTGGAGCTTGGTGAACATGAGTGAGAAGTACCGCAAGCACTGTATGATCCTGGAGAACTGCTGCTACGATGAGTTCGAGCTCAATACCCTGAACATGGCACAGCAGGGCGTGTTTGGCGAGGTCATCCGTGTGCAGGGTGCGTATATCCATACCTTGGATCAGTTCTGGCCTGCTTATTGGAAGGAGAATGAAAGTGACAAGTTGGGCTGGCGCTTGCGTTACAACAAGAACTACCGTGGCGATGTCTATCCTACTCACGGTTTGGGTCCTGTGGCACAGCTGCTGAATATTCACCGTGGCGACAAGATGAAGACCTTGATAGCTATGGACACCCGTTCGTTCGTGGGTAAGGAACTGGTGGAGAAATACAGTGGTGAGCCTTGCACCGAGTTCAAGAATGGCGACCATACCACTACCTTGATCCGTACAGAATTGGGTAAGGTGATTGAGATCCAGCATAACGTGATGACCCCTCAGCCATACAACCGACTGTATCAGCTTACGGGTACCCGTGGCTTTGCCAACAAGTATCCTACTCCTGGCTACAGCTTGAGCGGTGAGCAGATGAAGAGTTCCGGTGTCCAGCCTAAATCAGACAACCTGACCGGTCACAGTTTCCTTCCAAAGGATGATCATAAGGCTCTGGAAGAGAAGTTCATGAGCCCTATCCTGAAGAAATATGTGGAGCAGGCTCATGAGGTAGGCGGTCACGGCGGTATGGACTTTACCATGGATGCACGCCTGGTGTACTGCCTGCAGAACGGCCTCCCACTGGATATGGACGTGTATGACATGGCAGAGTGGTGCTGTTTGGCAGAGTTGGGTTCTATCTCTATGGAGAACAACTATGCGGCAGTGGCTGTACCCGACTTTACCCGTGGCAACTGGGATAAGGTGAATGGATACAAGCACGCATGGGCTGCCCCAGCTGCAGAGGCAGAGGCTCAGGCTAAGGCCGAGGCTTTCACCAAGGAACTCAAGGAGCGTGGTGCGAAGGAATGGGCTAAAGAAGAGGCAGCTGCTGCCAAGAAAAAGAAATAAATAGTGACAGTTCAGATAGAGAATGGGGCATCGAAACCGATGCCCCATTTTTATGTGCTTACTTGAACCGCGAAATCATTGGGGTACGGATGCCTGGTTTCAACTCGCCGTTGATGATGTAGTTCCATGTCCCATCGTTCACCAGGCAAGCTCCGGCGCGGGCTCCCTCTTCACGCTCATCCTGGATGTTCCAGGTCTCTGTCTCTACCTGGAAAGCTAAGATATAGCGGTTGAACCGGTACCACTCGGCAGGATGGCTCATGTAGGCTGGACCTGTCAATTCCCCATTCAATGCTCTTGGGAAGATGTCCTGATTCACACCACCTATGCAGTTTATCTGCTTGCCGTCTGGGGCAGTGACGGCAGCACCACCAGCCAAGGCTATGACGTTCCCATCTGGAGCCGTTGGTGCTTCCAACTCACTCCAAGCCTGAGTCTTCAGGTTGTACTTGAATCCGTTCACAGGCATAGAAGCTGGCGTGTCTTCTGTCTTAGGGGTATAACCGCCATAGACATACAGGTTCTCACCTGCAATGGCACAGACAGGCTGTACGCGTGGTACGCCTGGCCATTGTGTCTCTGCCACCCATGAAGCCTGCTCATCGGTCAAGTCCAGCGTGTACACGGTATTCGATGGCTTTCCGTCGGCATTACCACCCACCACGTACACTTTCTGATCTGCCATGCTGCCGTATGCATTGTCAATGGCTACCGGTAGGGCTGGCAGAGGATCCACCTGAATTTCATCGTCCTTCAAGTTCAGGAAGAATACATCGCGCAAGGTCTGTCCCCCAGAAGTCATACCGCCAATGCAGATTAGTCCCCCGTTGTAAGGCAGGGTGATGCCATAAGCTGCAGGCTGAGGCAAACGGCCTGCTAAGGTCCATTCAGGAGACGTGCCCTGGTTGAGCGGAGCAGTCCAGATATAGTCGTAGTACACCTTCTCACCACCCTCGGCTGCAGGTATGTGAGGAAAGTTGCAGCCACCGGCAATCAACAACTGTTCATTGACAATGCCACAATAAGCCGCAGAGACACCCTTGTTGAAACAGGTGTCGAAGGTTTGGTAGTCAGTCATTTGCTCTAAGGTTAGCCTTACGGGTTCTGCCTTCTGCGTTTTTGGACTACAACTCCAAGCTAGAAGCATGGAACAAAATAGAAAGAAAGACCAATAATTCTTCATAAATCAATATCTGAATATCTTCTAATGCAAAGATATTAAATTTTGATGGAGTAGAATAATTCCTTTTTTGTTTTTTGTCAGAATGAAAGAAATGTTATGATGACTAAACTTGTATATTTCGGAAAAACTCGCTAATATTGCAAATAAAACCTAGATGATATGAAAACACACCTTATCCTTCTGACGTTAGCTTTTTCGTTATCGGCATCAGCGCAAGAAAAACCTTTGGCGGGCTTTAATTATGGGATTCTGCCTGCACCTTCAGGTAAAGAATGGGAAAACCCGGAGGCCTTGGCATTGAACAAGGAACAGCCTCATGCTTATATGTTCTCTTTTCAAAGCGAAGAACAGGCTGCACGCGTACTGCCGGAGAACAGTTCATACTGGAAAAGCCTGGATGGTGTGTGGAAGTTTCATTGGGCTCCCAATCCTTCTGAACGCCCTGCAGATTTTTACAAATCCGACTTTGATACCCGTTCCTGGGAAGATATAGCAGTCCCTTCTTGCTGGAATATCGTTGGCCTCCAGAAGAATGGTGAACAGAAATACGGAACTCCTATCTACGCAAACCAACCGGTTATCTTTAAGCATACCGTCCAGAAGGACGACTGGCGAGGTGGTGTCATGCGTGAACCTGCTGCAGATTGGGTCACATACAAGCATCGGAATGAGGTGGGTAGCTATAAGCGCACGTTTACCGTACCCGATGAATGGAAAGGCCGAAACATCTATCTGAACTTTGACGGTGTGGATTCTTTCTTCTACCTTTGGGTTAACGGCCGCTATGTGGGATTCAGCAAGAACAGCAGAAATACAGCCCAGTTCAACATCTCAGACTTTTTGGTGAAAGGAGAGAATACGGTGGCTGTAGAGGTATACCGCAATAGCGATGGCTCTTTCCTTGAAGCACAGGATATGTTCCGCTTGCCGGGTATTATCCGGAGTACGTATCTGACTTCTGCTCCTGTGGTCTCTATCCAGGATCTGGCAGTTAGGACAACCCGGCTGGATGGCAACGGCAGAAGTACAGCTCATGCAATTGTAAATGTCTGGGCTTCTGTTCAGAATAGTGGAGCTAAAGTAATGAAAGACTATAGCATCAGCTATAAGGTATTACCCGTAGAATTGTATACCGATGCTGTCAAGAGTAGTGTTTTGGCAACCCAAACTCAGTTGGGTGTACTACCTGCAAGTTCTACCTTAGGCTGCTCTTCTGACCTGGAACTGAAAGATGTCAAGACGTGGAACGCAGAAATGCCAAACCGTTATGTGCTCATTGCTGCGTTGAAAGATAAGAAGGGTAAAACTGTAGATATCAAGAGTCTGTACTTTGGCGTACGCCTCATAGAGATAAAAGACACCCCTGCCAGTGAAGATGAGTTTGGACTGGCTGGTCGATACTATTACCTGAATCATCAGCCTATCAAGATGAAAGGTGTGAACCGTCATGAGACCAATCCACTCACGGGCCATGTCATCTCCAGGGAGCAGATGGAGAAGGAGGTTATGCTCATGAAACAAGGAAACATCAACCATGTACGTATGTCGCATTACTCCAATGATCCATATTTCTATTACCTGTGTGACAAGTATGGTATCTATGTGGAGAGCGAGGCCAATGTGGAGAGTCATGAATACTACTATGGTGAAGCATCACTTTCTCACCCTAAAGAATGGGAGGCAGCTCATGTGGCACGTAACATGGAAATGGTACACCAGTTTGTGAATGCACCTAGTATTGTCATCTGGTCTCTAGGAAATGAAGCAGGTCCTGGCGACAACTTTAAAACGGCATATAGTGCAGTGAAGGCCTTTGACACCAGTCGTCCAATCCAGTATGAGCGTAACAATGACATTGTGGATATGGGTTCTAACCAGTATCCTTCCATAGCCTGGGTAAATCAGGCTGTACTAGGTAAGGATGCCATTAAATATCCTTTCCATATTTCTGAATATGCTCACTCCATGGGAAACGCAGTGGGTAACCTTGTTGACTATTGGAAAGCCATGGAGAGTACAAACTTCTTCATGGGTGGTGCCATTTGGGATTGGGTAGATCAAGCCATGGTGAACTATACGGCCGATGGTAAAAGCTATTATGCCTACGGTGGAGATTTCGGTGACAAGCCGAACAGCGGTATGTTCTGCATGAACGGAATCATGCTACCCGACTTCAATCCTAAGCCTCAGTATTGGGAGGTGAAGAAGGTGTATCAGAATGTTGGCATGAATCTGAAGGGGAAGGAACTCCGCCTTTTCAACAAACAATACTTTACCTCCTTGGCTGGCCTGAGACTGGAATATCGCGTGATGGCCGATGGCATTTGCGTGGAGGAGGGTGTACTGTGCGATGATTTGAAGAATGTGAATCCTCGTACAGAAAGCTCCTTTTTCTTACCAGAGAACCTCTTGGAAAAAGTGGGTGATGCAGAAACTTACATGAATGTGAGCTTAAAATGGAATCAGGCACAACCTTGGGCTGATGCTGGCTATATCCAGATGGAGGAACAGTTCAAGCTGAAAGAGGCGGTTGTACGGAATACGTTTGTCCAAGGAAGATTAACCGTGCAGCAAGACGATGAGACGTGTGCAGTCATGGGTGATGACTTCAAGGTAGTATTCAATCATGGAACGGGTACTATAGACCAACTCCAGTACGGAGGGAAGACTCTTCTGGAAAATGGAAATGGACCTGTGCTGAATGCCTACCGTGCTCCAACCGACAATGACAATTGGATGTATCAGGGAACCTTCTCCACTGGTATCTATGATTTGAAGCATGAGGCAAGACTCTTAGGAGTGGAGCAGAAATCCGACGGGACTTGTGTCTTAAGCTATCAGGTAACCAGCATGAGCAATCACACTGCAACCCTTGAAGGTGGCAGTTCAGGCCGATACAAGGTGAAGGA
>JAUNHZ010000029.1:0-7090 GCA_030523705.1 Bacteroidales bacterium | reverse complement strand
TTAGCCCCTCATCCACACGAACTGCCAGAACCTGATGGAATCTATGTCCATCTGGATACCAAGGTTACAGGTTTGGGAGGAAATAGCTGTGGGCAGGGTGGTCCTCTAAATGAAGACCGTGTCAAGGCAGGCATCCATCACTTCGGCTTTATTCTCCGTCCGGCAAATCAGGCACAGGGAGTAAGGGTTCATCGCATGCAGCCTTTTGGCGTGAAACCTGCAGAGCTGCAGCTTCCTAAAAAGAAGAATGAGCTGCAAGTGATCTATACCAGCAGTGAGGAGATTGTGGATGATGAATGCGCAGGCTCTAATCTTACCGATGGCGACAATGGAACCATTTGGCATACAGCCTATTCACGTACCGTGACCAAATTTCCGCATTGGGTGGAGTTTGATTGTGGGACAGAAAAGAAACTGCAAGGCTTCTATTATACCCCACGCCAGGATGGCAGCAGAACTGGTAATGTCAAGGACTACCAGATTTTCGTCAGCCACGATGGAAAAGAATGGGGTACACCGATCCATGAAGGAACCTTTGATACTTCAGGCAAAAAGCAGAAAGTGAATTTCCAAGCACCACACACTGCTCGCTTCATCCGTTTCCAGGCCTTGAATGCCCAAGATGGAAGGGATTATGCATCAGGTGCAGAGTTTGGCATTATTGCGGAATAATTGTTAGTGAGATTTTCTCCCAATACTAGTATAGATTACCATTTTCAGTCGCTAAAAGGTTCGCTGTAACTTCGCTCTGGGTCTTACGTGGGTCTTACGTGATACTTACGTGACACTTACGTTTCGTAAGACATACGATAAGGTGACGTTAGTCTGATGAAAGTATTGTAATGGACTTAGAACGAAGCTTCATTGGACTCGGAACCCAGGCAGAACTTAGTGAAGGACTATGTGTGTGCTGGGGATAGAAACTATGTCCACCTTCTCCTTTTTCCAGTTCTTTTTTCTCTAATAGAAATGCTTTTGCTATATTTGCAACGAAAGTTGATAATTGATAGCATTTTCATGAAAAAGAACCTATTTTCAGCAGTGATAGCTGCATTTCTCATGGCATTTCCTGGGGAAAGTGCATTTGCGCAGCATTGGAATCCCGCAGAGTATCCCTTAGAGCTTATTGCGCCTTATCTGCTTCAGGCAGGGCAAGGCGCGGCTGTTACGGCACAGCTGAAGGCCAGAGGCAGTTATGACAGAAACGTGGATTGCTGGAATGCACTCTGGATTAAGGTGCCGGGTGCCAGTGATCATGGCTATGGTGTCTACAAGTTCAGGAAAGATGTGGAGCTGGTGTCCGTCCCTAAGGAATTTAAAGTGCATGTCACGGGTGATACTCGCTATAAGCTGTTCGTGAACGGGAATTTGGTCTCACTGGGTCCTTCGCGTAGCTATAAGTTCTTGTGGCGGTACGAAACCGTAGATCTGGCTCCTTATCTCAAGACGGGAAAGAATGTTATAGCGGCATTGGTCTGGAATGAAGGTGAGGGTAAGGCTATTGCAAATTCCACCATCCGGAGCGGCTTCCTGCTCATGGGGGAGGGTGATGCACAAGTGCTGGATACGGATAGCAGTTGGAAATGTATCCAAGAGAAATCTGTAGCACCATTACCGGTTTCCGTTACGGGCTTCTATGCATTGGGTCCTGCGGAGAAAGTGGATATGGCTTTGGCCGTAACCGACTGGCTCTCTCCCGATGTGGATTATGCTAACTGGGCAGATGCACAGCCTTTCAGCCTGGCTCTGCCTGAACAGACCAATTCCCAGAACGGAGGATATGGCAGTACACATCTGCTGACTCCATCCCCTCTGCCTCAGTTGGAGAGAAAGGAAACCCGCCTTCAGGCTGTCAGAAAGAACGGAGGATTGAAACTGCCTACCGGATTCCCTCAGACCGCAACCGATGTGACAGTCCCAGCACATCAGTCCATAGATCTGCTGCTGGATAACAAGGTGCTTACTAATGCCTTCTTTCACATGAGTTTCAGCAAAGGCCAGGCGGCTAAGGTGGGCATTACGTATGCAGAGACTCTGTTTAGCGATGAACAATTCAGCAAGAAGGGAAACCGAGATGAAGTGGAAGGAAAGTTCTTGAGCGGCAAAACCGATGAGCTGATTCCCAGTGGTGCTGATAAACAAGAGTTCACGTCTATGGATTGGAGGACCTATCGCTATGTGAACCTGCACATAGAGACAGGGGATGAGCCGCTTGTCATTCATGATCTGGGTGGCACTTTTGTGGGCTATCCTTTCCAGATGAATGCATCGCTGGCTACAGATAACCAGGAACTGAAGGATATCCTGGAAATCGGCTGGAGAACTGCACGCCTCTGTGCATTAGAGACTTATGTGGATTGTCCGTATTATGAGCAGCTGCAGTATCTGGGTGATACACGTATTCAGGCACTCATCTCCCTGTATGACAGTGGCGATGACCGTCTGGTGAAGAATTACTTGCGGCAGTCGGATCTTAGCCGTAACTCCCAGGGCATCACTATGGGGCGTGCTCCTTCCGATGAGCCTCAGTATATTACACCATATGCGCTCTGCTATATCTATGCCATTCATGACTATATGCGGTATGGAACAGACATGGAACTGGTGCAGGACTTACTTCCTGGTGCCGAGCAGATTTTGCATTATTTCCAGCACTATCAGCAGGCTGATGGCCGGTTGAGACATCTGCCGGGATGGAATTTCAGTGACTGGGTAAGTGGTCCTACCTGGCAGCAGGGCATGGCGCTCAGGGGTGCCGATGGCAGTTCTAGCCTCATGGATTTCCAGTTGCTTTATGGATACCAGAAGATGAGTGAGCTGGAGAGCATGTTCGGACATGAGGAGATGAGCCAGAAGTATGCCCAGCGTGCGGAGCAGTTGAAAACGGCTATTCAGCAGAGCTATTGGAGTGCAGAGCGTGGACTTTATGCCGACCGCAGTGAGAAAGATAACTTCTCTCAGCATGCCAACTCATGGGCTATTCTCTGTGGTATGGGTGATGAGACCTTGCGAAAGGAGATAGGACGGAAATTAACCGAGGACAAGACGTTGGCTCCATGCTCGCTGTATTACAGCTTCTATCTCATGCAGGCGCTTACTGAGGCTGGATATGGAGACAACCTGCTGGATTGGCTGGGTCCTTGGAGAGAGGATATGGCTTTAGGCCTCACCACATGGGCCGAGGATCTGAATCCGGAAACCAGTCGCTCTGATTGTCATGCCTGGGGTGCCACACCAAACATCGAGTTCTTCCGCACCTTGTTAGGTATAGATTCCGCATCCCCAGCATTTGCCACTGTCAGGATAGAGCCCCATCTGGGAACCATCAGGCAGATTGGCGGAACCATGCCACATCCTCAAGGCCAGATTACCGTGGATTATAAGGTCAGCGGAAAGAAACTGAAAGCTACCATTGAGCTCCCTGCGGGTGTAACCGGCTCTTTCATCTGGAATGGAAAAGTCACTCCTTTACATGGAGGAAAGAATGAAATTTAACCCTTTATATAAAAACAAACATTAAGTGAACATGAAAATGAAAAGGATTTTAGGCTGGTGCTCCGTAGTGGCACTTTTAGCAGGTTCAGTGGCTTGTACGGATACCGTTCCGGGCAGCTATTACCTGCGCTTTAACCCAGAGGGCGAGCAGCGTACTACTAGCAGCTGTATCCTGACCAAACCTGTGGGTGCTCCACACGGAGAATGGACCGATTTGGAAATCATCTGCTTTGAAGGCAAGAGCCTGCACTTGGTCAATGGTGAGGTGGTGCTGGCTATCCAGCGCTCTTTCTATAAGGAAGGTGAAACTGAGGTCCCAATGACTCAGGGAAAAATCCAGATCCAGTGCGAGGCCGCTGAGGTCTTCTATAAAGATATCAAGATGCTGCAGATTACGGCAATGCCTGAGGAGTACGCATCTTATTTTGCAGAATAGACATGTGCATGAGACTCCTGCCATTGGTTTTGAGCTTTTGTCTGCTGATGAGCTGCAGCGGGAGCAAATCCCGTTCCGGTTTGATAGCTCAGCTGCAGCAGGCAGAGCAGATGCTCTATGCTTATCCGGATAGTGCGCTTCAGCTGCTTGAGAGCTTGAAGTGCATGCCGGGGCAGGAGGACTCTCTCCAAGCTGCCTGGGGAATGCTGCTCTCGCATGCAAGGCTGCGGTGCAACGTTTCCCAGACAGATTCACTTTGCAGGAAATCTTTGGATTATTTCGCCCATCAGAATGATTCAGACCATGTAGCACAGTTGCTTTATGTCCAGGGCGCCCTGCTCCAGGAGCAGAGATTCTATGACCAGGCACTGAGATTCTACCTAAGGGCTGACTCGCTGAAAGGGGCTAGCCTTAATCCCCATATCGCATATCACCTGAATATGCATCTTTCCCAGGTCTATGCTTATCAGTCCAAGTTGAGGACTTCCATCCGTTATGCTCTGGAAGCCTATATGGCAGCTTCTGCATGCCAGAATCCGGAGTATAAGCTGCAGTCTCGCTTGCAGATCGCTCGCTTGTACACCTCCGTAGATGAGTCCATGGAGGCCGAGGAAATGTATCGGCGTGTCATCCAGCAGGCTAAACAGCTGGATAGGCCCGATGTCCTGGATATGGCATGCATGGAGTTGGCAGCCTTTTACAGGCAGAAAGGCCATCTCCAGGAAGCCTTGGCCTGCTTGAATGAGAATCAGGACAAGTTGCAGACAGACCAGTACATCCTGGAAACGGGCAAAATCTACAGGCTGATGGGTGTGGCAGATTCAGCTCTGGCGTACCTGGAAAAGGCCGTGTCTTCTATTGATTCCCGAATCTCCTATGAGGCGTTGGAGGAACTGGCATCTATGCCCCAGGCGGGCAGAAAGGAATCTTCGCGGTTTCGGCGCATGCAGTGGGAAAGGAATGACTCCATCTATCAGATAGACCAGAATCATTCTCTGGCGTCGTGGCAGCAGAGATACAGGGAACAGCAGGAGCAGAACCAGCGCAGGGAGATGGCGTTGGCAAAAGAGCGCCAGATGTGGCGTTCCCTGGCATTGGCATTCCTTCTCCTGGCCACATTTGCTGCCGTTGTCCTGTTCTATCAACGTAAACTGTACTTGCAGAGAAAGAAAACCTTACGGCAGGAGGCTGAAATCCGCTCGCTTCTTCTCCATATCTCAGAAAATCAGATGGCCGTTTCCCGGAATGAGGCGCTGATTACGGAACTCTGTGGGCAGATGGAGCAGGATAACCTGCAGCATGAAGAATTGCAGCAGCTCACCTCTCAGTTGCAAGATCAGAATGCCGTTCTTCGGATGGAGGTGGTGGAGCTGCGAAAGCAGATGCATCATCATACGCCTTTGCTCTCTGCATTGCAGGAAAGGGCGCGTTATCTTTCCCAAGATGAATGGACCACCTTGGAGAAAGAGATGGACTTGTTGTATGATCATGTCACGACGCGCTTGAAAGAGCAGGTTCCTTCCCTGACTGATGCAGACATTCAGTTCTGCTGTCTGCTGAAACTTGGACTTTCTTATGCTGAGATAGGAACGGTTCTGAATATCACGCCTTCTTCCGTGGCGAAGAAGAAGTTGCGCCTGAAGGCCAAAATGGCACAAGATTCGGTATTTACGCAGGACATTCCGAATGTGGAATGCTGGCTGAAAGAGTTCTGAAAAGCATTTGTCCATCTCTGTCCTTTTTCGAAATACCTTTTAAGGTGTTGATACTGAGTGCAGTGTGCGCTTTTTTGCTCATTTTCTTTGTCCATGTCCATTTTTTGCATTTTCTTTCTTTTCTGTCTAATTTTGCAGTGTCAAACTTAAACAGAAAAAGATATGAAGAAAATCATTTGCATCATGATCTGCATTATGGCAGGTCTTCACGGCATGGCGCAGGACATGGCTAAGTTCCGAATCATCTACGATGGTGAGGGGGTGGTCTCCAACAGGAGTCTCACGGTGAAGAAGATTTCGTGGAATCTGGATATTGGAGAGCATTCTACCTATTTCTATAATGCCACTAACAGGGCCATGCTACAGGAAATTCGTAATCTGTATGCCGAAGCTTCGCTTCTCGATGCGTTCTCGATAGCAGATCAGTATCCTGCCCAGAGCCGTCATCCGCTGGAGGTTTTCTGTGACTATCCTCAAAAGGGGCAGTACACCTATGAGACGGAATACCTCAAGCCGTTAATCTATACAGATGCGTTGCCCGATATACAGTGGCAGCTGGCGGACAGTACCCGGCAGGTTTGTGGCTATACATGCCAGCAGGCCAGGGGTAGGGTGGCTGGCCGTGAATGGGTGGTGTGGTTTACCGCTGATATCCCTCATTCTTCTGGTCCCTGGCTTTTGAGGGGCTTGCCAGGTCTGATACTGGAGGCCGAAGATACGGGTCGCTATTTCCATTTTATAGCCAGGGAGATGGGTGATTTGGAAAAACCGGAGCCTATGTACCTTATTTCCGAGGATGAGGCTATTTCATGTACTAGAGAGCAGTACCGCGAGTACAGAGACTTGAACCGTAAGGATCCTAATGCCTATGTGCATCTCCTGTATGGCATTAAAGAAAGCTCACCAATAGACTATGCAGAGCGGAACAAGGGGATAGAATGGAATTTCCTGGATTTGGAATGATTACTCATTTTTTATCTCTATGTTCGGATTCAACCGTTTGAGATGTTCTGCGATTTCCAATCTCATGGCCTTAGGTAATCTGATATCCATAAAGTAAGTGCCGTTGTCATGGATGAACAGAGAGCGCTTCCTGATCTTGATGTCACGAATGTTGGAGATCCGGATAGGGTACTTTTCCTTGTTGGTCATGGATAGCGTGTCATTGTCCTCATCTATGATTACCTTTTGGAACCCTCCATTAGAGTTGAACATGATATAGGCACAGTTACAGAGTTGGGCCAAGAGCATAAAGATTCCGTAGTTGGCGTAGTTATAAAGTGCAACTACTATAGCTAAGACCGTCAGTGCAATGACTGTTGTCAGCATTGAGATTTCGATGATTTTGACATTCTTGTCACTGATCTGATACCTTTTATAGACTGAGATTCCCATAGTCGTATTATTTTGTTTTGGCAAAGTTAATTATTTATTTTGTTTTGCA
>JAUNHZ010000213.1 GCA_030523705.1 Bacteroidales bacterium | reverse complement strand
GACTCTTCGGCTTCAAAGAGTCCTTTTGAAGTTTACTTGCGGATTTGAGGTTCATTTATTTTTTGCGACAATAGTATTGTTTGCAAGTTGTAGCGCCCCTAAGGACGTAAGTTATTTCCAAGATGCAAGCGAGACTGCAGCGATGCAGATTGCGCAGATTAGCGACCTTCGTATCCAACCGCAGGATAAGCTGACGATTGTGGTAAACAGCCGTGAAGCTGCCTTGGCGGACTTGTTCAACCTACCTATCATTTCCCGCCGCGTGGGTTCCAACGTGGCATCAGCTACTGGACAACAGTCGCTGAGCCTTTATACGGTGGACAATGACGGCAGTATTGACTTCCCTGTTTTGGGCAAGCTCAAAATTGCAGGCATGAATCGTCAGGAAATTGCCGCTTACATCAAAAACCGTCTGGTGATGGAGAACTTGTGCAATGATGCGGTGGTAACCGTGGAATTCGAGAACCTTTATATTAATGTGTTGGGCGAAGTGGCCCATCCAGGACGTTTTCAATTGACTCAAGATAAGGTTACTGTACTTGATGCAATTGGTATGGCTGGTGACTTGAATATTCAGGGCCGCCGCTATAACGTAAAAGTAATTCGTAATGAGGGTAATGAGGCACACACCTATTCTATGAATCTGAATTCTCTGGAACAAATGGTTAAGAGCCCAGCCTACTACTTAAAGCAGGGTGATGTGGTATATGTAGATCCAAATGACTATCGCCAGCGGCAGACTACCGTGAATGGTAATAATGTCCTGAGCACCAGCTTCTGGATTTCTCTGGCATCGCTCCTGACTAGTGTTGCAGTTTTAATCTTCAAGTAACTATGGCCCAGCAGAATTCTACTCCACAACGTGCGGTACAGAACAATGAAGTGACCGTGCACGACTTGTACCTCCTTTCTCTCTCTCACTGGTGGTGGTATGTACTTTCATTAGGCGTATGTTTGGCATTTGCTACATTCTATATTCTCCGTACGCCAAAGGTTTATACCCGACAGGCGTCGCTCTTGGTGAAAGAAGAATCTACCAGCCGTAATTCACTCATCAGCCAAGTAGCTGGTGCATCAGAAATGGGTATGTTCAAGGAAGCTACAAATGCAGATAATGAAGTACTTACTCTTCGTATGCCTGCTGTAGTACTAGAAGTTATCAAACGCTTACATTTGGATTATGATTATTGCGTAGATGGAAGATGGCACAAGAATGTTATCTATGGTCGCAGTCTGCCTATCCAGGCTGAGATGAATGGAATCGCTGATAATGATGAGTTGAGTTTTGTGTTGGATTTATATCCCGACGGCAGCTTCACCGTGAGCAAGCTGACCTATACCGGCCAGTTGGAAGGCTCTATCACCGAGTTCAAGGGCAAGGTGGACACTGCCATAGAGACACCAGCCGGCAAGCTGACTATCAGCAAGTCTCCTTATTACAAGGTAGAAGAGCCGATGACTATCTACGTCACTCGCACCGGATTGTACTATATGCAAGACGTCGTACGCGCAAAACTGCAGGTAGCCCTTAGCAGCAAACAGAGCACCATCATTGACTTGACCTATACCGACGTGAACACCCAGCGTGCCGAGGAAATCCTGAACACCGTGATAGCTGTAAGCAACGAGAACTGGGTGAAGGACCAGAACAAGATAGCGGTGAGCACCAACGAGTTCATTAACGAACGTCTGAACGTGATTGAGAGCGAGTTAGGTAACGTAGATGATAACATCAGTTCCTACAAAAGTGCCAACCTGATTACTGATAACGCAGCGGCCACCAGCATGTACATGAATCAAGCTGCACAAGCCAGCAACCAGATCATGGATCTAAACAACCAACTGTACATGGTACGCTACCTTAAGCAGCACATGCAAGGCGGTGGCTCTCAGTTGCTGCCAGAGAACTCTGGTTTAGCTAACCCAAACATTGAGCAACAGTTCAAGGAGTATAACAGCTTGGTGCTACAGCGTAACAACTTGGTAGCCAACAGTTCCGAGAAGAACCCATTGGTACAGGATCTGGATAAGAAATTGAACAGTATCAAGGGTACCATACAGACTGGTCTGGACAATGAACAGACCATGCTGAATGCACAGGTGCGCAGCCAGCAGGGTGCGGTGGCACAGAACACCGGCAAGCTGGCAAGTAACCCAAATCAGCAGAAATACCTGCTGAGCGTGGAGCGCCAGCAGAAGGTAAAGGAAAGCCTGTACCTCTTCCTGCTCCAGAAACGTGAGGAGAACGAACTGTCTCAGGCCTTCACGGCCTATAACACCCGCGTGGTGAACGCACCTATGGGTAGTCCAAGACCTACCAACCCACAGCCTAAGAAAATCTTCGCCATTGCGTTGTTGTTAGGTCTGTGCTTGCCATTGGGCTTGATTTACCTGCTGGAGTGCATCAATACCAAGGTGCGCGGAAAGAAAGACCTGGAGCGCCTGACTGCCCCATATCTGGGCGAGGTGCCTCTCTACTATCATAAGAAGTCCAAGAAGAAGCTGGGCATGAAGATTGTGGTGAAGCCACAGCGTCGAGACGTAATCAATGAGGCATTCCGCGTGATTCGTACCAACCTGGAGTTCATGACTAGTGACCAGGAAGATATTCGTAAGACTATACTGCTTACTAGTTGCAATCCTGGTAGTGGCAAGAGTTTCTTGTCTATCAACATAGCAGCTGCATTGGCTGTGAGTGGAAAGAAGGTATGCGTGGTCGACTTAGACTTGCGTATGGCCACCTCAAGTTTGCTGGTTGGCAGGCCAGAAAAAGGTATCAGTCAGTATTTGGCAGGACAACTAGATGAATGTCCTGTATATTCAGTCGAAGGAACATCAAACCTGTACTTCATACCTGTTGGTACTGTTCCGCCAAATCCTGCAGAACTATTGCTGACGAATCGCTTAGAAACCTTAATCAAAAAGTTGCGTGAACAGTATGACTATGTTTTCATAGATACTCCGCCTGTAGAGTTGGTGGCAGATACCTCTATTATTAAAAAGTGGGTAGACATGACAGTATTCGTGATTCGCGCGGAAGTATTGGAACGTGATATGCTTCCAGTAATTCAAGAGTATTACGAACAAAAGAAATTCAACAATATGGCTATCCTCTTAAATGGTACTAC
>JAUNHZ010000212.1 GCA_030523705.1 Bacteroidales bacterium | reverse complement strand
CGGCAATGAGGGAAAGGGCCGATGGGATATAGAGTGCCTCGCTGATACCCATGAGAGCACGGAGCCAGTAGAGCTGGTTGAATGTCTCTGCATAACCCATCAGGAAGGTCACGGTGGACCATACAAAAAGACTACCTACCACCAGCCACTTACGGTTCAGCTTATCGGTAATGATACCGGCCACCGGGCTCATGAAGCAGTAGATCCAGAGGAACACCGCCATCAAGGCACCAAAAGCCTCGGCTTTGTTCAGTTCCACAATGTCAGCCTTCATGGCCTCTTGCATGGTAGAGAGCATCTGGCGGTCCATGTAGTTCAGCAGAGCCACTACCCACAGCAGTCCTACCACTACCCAAGGATAAAACTTTTTGTCTTTCATAAATATGAAACTTAAGTGTGATAAAATAATAATACTCGGTGAATTTGCAAATGGTTTTCTGCAATTTCACTGCAGGCAAAGTTACTAAATTTCCCGCAAAGCAGAGGGGGGGGCTACCATTATTTATGAGCCAAACTGCTTATCTGGTGAACCGAGTAAAAAAATGAGGGTGCTCTCACACCCTCATTTTGTATTTCAGTATGATCAATAACCTGCAGTCTGCTCCAAACCTGAGTTGTTAGTCAGAGTAGACTGATCAATAGGCCACAACAAGCGGCTATCAATAGCAGAAGAGTACTTACCGGTCTTACCCTCTACGCGGATGTCATACCAACGATGACCTTCCCAAATCAGCTCACGGAAACGCTCCTTCAATACAGCCTCAACAGGATCTTCGTCACTGCCAGTCAGAGAAGTAACTCGAGTATCATTAGGATAACCCATTGTACTCTCATCGTAATTAGCGCCGTAAGCACGTTTACGAATCTTGTTGATTTCATCTGTGATATCCTCTCCTAAAGCAGCCTTAACCTCTGCGAGCAGCAATACTGCGTCAGCATAACGATAGACAATCCAGTCGTTATAAGCAGAACGGGTAGATGCACCAGAAATCATGGTACCCTGCCACTTGTAAGGGAAGCAAGCCAGATACTGCAAGTCACCATTTGCATCCTTAGTATAGACATCTCTCACGTTTGCAGCCTTACGAGAGTCACCAGGCAAGTACAGCTCAGTTGACAATGCAGTGTTGCTAGGCAGACGAATCAAACCTGAAAGGGTCTTGTCCTCATTCTCCTTGAAACTAACACCATTCTCATCAAAGTAAGAACCATTGGTCAAGTAGGTCTGCTGTGGAACACAGTTGCTGAAGAAAGAACCACCACACATGGTGTATTCATTCTCACCACTATACAGTGAGAAGATAATCTCATCATTGTTCTTCTTGCCAAATGCAAATACATCAGTATACTTATCAAGCAAATTCAAGCTCTTACCCTCAAGAGCCTTAATATTCTCCAGAGCAGTCTTTGCTGTAGCCAAATCTGCAGAGCTGCCACCAGCCTGCTTAGCGCTCCACAAGTAAACCTCACCCTTCAACATTTCCGTTGCAGCCAATGACCAGTAATACTTGCCCTTGGTAAATGCATAGTTGCCGCTAAAAGCCTTCTCCGAATTCTCAAGGTCAGACTTGATCTGTGACAATACGTTTGCAGCAGAATCCTGAGGACGGCTCAGATTACTCAGATCAAGTGAAGAACCTGAGGTATAATCTGTGGTTACAATAGCATCACCGTAAGAACGGAGCAGGTGGAAATACAAGTATGCACGCATACCATAACCCATTCCCTTATAAAAAGCTCTGGTAGCTTCAGGGAGTGTAGTGTTTTCCTCTGACTTTGCAATCAGCATGTTCAACTGATTGATGGTATTATACATACCACCATAGTTTCCGATTACAGTAGAAGTCGTAGTCAGTGAGTTATAGTACAGGTTCTCCATGCCCTGCTGAGCCTCACCACCGAAAGGAGTGCCGGCGAATACGTCTGCACGCGCCTCACCATACAGGTAGAAATTCCATGAATGATTACGGAAGGAGGTGTTGCAACCTGCAGCAAACGCAGTGAACTGATCATCTGACTTCCAATAGTTGGCATCTGTAATAGTACTTTCTGGTTCCAAGTCCAGAGAGTTGCACGAAGTAGTGAGTGCAACTGATGCCAAAAGTAAAGTATATAGTTTTTTCATATTATTATACGCTCTTTAAGGTTAGAAAGTAACTGATAAACCAAACAGGAAGGTACGTGGAGTAGCCCAACGACCATCGTCAACACCTACATAACCACCAGCACCACCGGCAACTACAGCTTCAGGGCTGTTACCCTTGTAGCCTGTCAGGTAGAACAGGTTCTGACCTGTTACGTAAACAGATGCATCCTGCAGTGGAGTATGGCCCAGAAGCTTCTTACCGAACTTGTAGCTCAAAGTAATTTCGCGGCAAGCCAGATAGTCAGCCTTGCTGTAGAAACGGCTGTTGTTGCTGTTCATGTTATAACCTGCACCGTTACCACGGGTAATGTTATACTTAGCCAACTGGTCTGCATAATAGAACTTAGGAAGGTCTGTGTCAAGAACGCCCTTGTCCTCATTCCACATGTTGCGAACCTCTGTTACCACGTTGAAGGTACCCTGGTACTGACCCAATACACGTGCCAAATATCCGTTATAGATAGTGTGACCCATTGAATAGTCAAAACGTGCATACAGGCTCAAGCCCTTATAGCTCATTGTAGAAGAGAAACCACCAGTGATATTAGGCAGTGTGTTACCAATAACCTTCTGGTCATAAGTAGTAATCTGACCATCACCATCCATATCTTCCCAGCATACATCACCTGGCTCGATTGGCTTCCAACCAGAAGATGTTCTATAAGTCTTCTTAGTTGCAGGGTTAATCTGATCTGCCAAGCCTGGACCGTAAAGCTTACCGACCTGGTCGATAGTCATGTTAGAATTCTTCTTTACATCATCCCAGTCTCTGTAAATGTGGTTCTGAACATAAGCGACAACTTCACCCAGTTTGCCACCTTCCTGGTTTCCACCTACCCACTTGGTTTTGTATTCCCATTCACCAGCGGCATTCTTGGTAGCAGGGCCTGCAGCAACCTCGATACCACCAACACGGTTTCTTGGGTTACCATTTGCAGGCAACTTCAAGATCTTGTTGCTAACAGTAGTTACATTGGCTGTTACATCCCATGAGAAACCA
>JAUNHZ010000211.1 GCA_030523705.1 Bacteroidales bacterium | reverse complement strand
TGACATAACACTGTGATGCAGCATCAATATAGGCTTGCATAACCTCTTGATAGCTTTGTTGTGCAGTGATGACCTCTATCAAACTGTTTTCTCCGTTCTGATAGCCTATTTTTCTGCTTTCCAGAATTTCCTTTGCATCTTGGAGAATAGAGCCGTTATATTGCTCCATCACCTTCTTACTGGTCTTATAATTATTAAATGCCTGCGCAACTTCCATGTGTACCTGCTGACGTGCAGATAGTAAGGCTTGCTGACTCTGCATAATGGCTTGACGTGCAGCATTCAGTTCTCCTTTATTGGAATTTGAGAATTTTAGTGGTACGGAGAAACCTATAGAGAAACCATTGAATTTAGGAGCAGGAGCAATTTCATTACGTACCTCCTTATTCCATGAATAACCCAGACTTAAGCCTAATTCCATGGCGCGTGATGCTTTCACCAGTTTCATGTTATTTTCTGATAGCACTTGAGAAAGTTCTGCCGCTCTCAAGTCAGCGCGATTAGCCTCTGCTGTTTGGTAGATACCTGGCTCTGTATAAGTGTTTGAAGATGTAGGTAATCCTTGATTGGCTATTCCTTCTACCTTTTCGCCACCAATTAAGTAGGAGAGATTTAGCAAGGCATTCATATATTCTGCCTCTAATGCGATTAATTCATGACGAAGTGTCTGTGCTTCAAGTTTTGATTGCATGGCATCTGTACGACCTAAATCGCCTACAGACAGTCGAATACTGTCACCTTGGGCAATCTTCTCCATGTCTATTACATTAGCCTCTAGCACTTTACAACTCTCACGCAATCTCCAAGCCTCTGCCCATGCCTGACCAGCCTCGGAACGTAAATTGCAGAGATATGCGTTTACCGAAGCTTCTGTTACTTCTTTCTCACTATTTGCTGCATTAATTCTGGCACGTCTTACTCCACCAAAATTAATGTTATAACTCAGTTCTACCTCTACAGATTGACCCATCTGCAAGCTCCAGTCCTCATTGTTCCCATATCCAACAGATAATTCAGGATCATTGAAAACCTTAGCAGCCTGAACATTAGCAGTTGCAATATCCACATTGTATTTCTCTGCCAGATAAGCAGCATTTTTCTCTGCTACCAGCTTGATGAACTGATTGTATGTAAGCTCCTGTGCATAACTCGCAGCCGAGATGCAAGCGAGTAGCACAGAAATTATAAATAATTTAGAATACTTCATCTTTATCCAATTCTTTTAGTTTCTCTGCACGCTGCTCCATACGATAATATAAGGTAGGCAGAATATACAGGGTAATGATTGTAGAGAATAATAAGCCATACACAATTACAGTAGCCAATGGACGTTGCACATCAGAACCTACGCCAGAAGCTAATGATGCTGGCATCAAACCTAAGATAGCCACAGTAGCTGTCATGAGTACTGGGCGTAAACGGTGTGAAGCACCACTGACAACCGCTTTTGACAGTGGTGTACCGGCCTTACGCAAATCGTTGATGTGTGAAATCATGATGACTCCATTCTGAATAGTCAGACCAAACAAGGCGATGAAACCTACCGCCGATGACACATTGAAGGTCATGTCTCTGACTACCAGAGCTAACAAACCACCAAACAGTGCTAATGGCAACATAGCGATAAGTAAACCTGCCTGCCTGAACTGTCCGAATGCTCCGAAAAGCAAAAGGAACATAATGCCTAACACAAATGGAATGATGATAGCTAAGCGTGTATAGGCACGGTTCTGGTTCTCAAACTGTCCGTCCCAACGAATCTGGTTCTTTACATGATCATAATCCAATTGCTTGTCTAATTCCCCTTGCGCTTCTTTCAAGAATGAAGACAAATCCTTACCACGGAGGTTCAAACGTACTGTGAGGAAACGCTTACCCATTTCACGTGCAATAGAACTTGCACCCAATGATGTCTCAATCTTGGCTACAGAAGACAATGGAATCATTGCGCCACTGCCTGATGTAAGCAAGAGAGAACCAATCTGTTCCGGAGTTTCTCTTGAGGTTTCGGCATAACGGCATGTCACATCGTAAACCTTACTTCCAATGAATACTTGTGAGATAGCCTTGCCACCAATAGCTACTTCTATCAGTTCTGCCACATCGGCTACATTCAATCCGTATTGTGCAATCTTATCACGATCTGCTGAAATCTTTAATTGTGGCAGTGGTGGTTCTTGGTCAATTACAACATCTACTGCACCTTCAATACCACTTACTACTTTCAGCACCTTTTCTGCTAAATGGCGGGTTTCTGTCAAGTCTTCACCATAAACCTTTACTGCCAAATCACTGTGAGAACCTGCCATCTGGTCCATAACCATATCAATGATTGGCTGTGAGAAACCAACCTTATAGCCAGGCATCTGCTCCAATCTGGCCGACATCTCCGCAACCAAATCCTCTTTTGTTTTACCCATTGGCCATTCTGAATATGGTTTCAGTCCCACACCACACTCAATATGTGATGGAGAGAAAGCCTCCGTACCCTCATCATCACGACCCACCTGCGTCATGACATAGGTCACTTCTGGGAATTCCTTTATTACTTTTCGCAGTGAATCAGCCATAATGGATGAACGCTCCAATGAAATTCCCGGAGGTGTCTGCACCTGAATCCAGATACCACCTTCATCCAGAGTTGGAAGGAAGTCTTTTCCAACAAGGATGGCCAGCATGATTACAAATACTAAAACAGTACCAATCAATGTATAAACACGTTTTGGCAGATTAATCATCTTAGCGGTTTGTTCCCGGTATTTTTCAGTCAGGCGCTCTACAAATTTATTGTGATATACTTTTTGAGGCTTGCGATAGACCGCATAAGCCATACCTGGAATCAGAATCAATGCAACCAATAAGGCACCTGCCAAAGCATAACCTACAGTAAATGCCATTGGTGTAAACAGCTTCTTCTCAATGCGTTCAAAAGAGAACAATGGCATATAAGCCACAATAATAATTAAGGTAGAGAAGAAGATAGGTTTAGCTACCTGCGCTACACGAACTACAATTTCTTTACCTACTAATGGGCGTTCAGTATCAGTCTCACGTTTCTTCAAGATGGTCTCCATCATAACGATAGCGCCATCTACCAAAATACCAAAGTCAATAGCTCCAAGAGATAGCAAGTTGGCTGGTATATTAGTAAGATGCATTA
>JAUNHZ010000210.1 GCA_030523705.1 Bacteroidales bacterium | reverse complement strand
GGAGACGATGACGGAGACGTGTCGGAGATAAAACTCACTGAACGTCAGCAAGTAATTCTCAAGCTTATCAAGAAATCACCATCAATTACCGCCAAACAAATGTCGGAGACTTTGTCGGTGAGTCGACGTACCGTTGAACGTGATATTTCTCTCCTAAAACAAATGAAAATATTGGCACGTGAAGGTAAGGATAATGATGGAAAATGGATAGTTTCTTTCGATTTAAAGAAAACATCTTAATAAATGGCAATTTACCAGATTTTTTTAAAACAATAGTTAAACTCATTTATCATGAAACGTTTAGCCTACATACTCTTTTGCCTGTTCTTTAATCTCGTACAAGCCTTTCCATATGCAGAAGAACCACATAAGGTGATTAGCCAGATGCTAGAGCAGCTGGGTAAACATCACAGTTTCAGCTATGATGAGGAAATTGCCTCGTGGCTGCCCGGGGAGAATGAACGCGATGGAAAAGTGGGTAAGAAGCATACCCTTGAGGTGGTAGATGCTGATGAACCATACGTGGGAGCAAGATTTGTCCGGACTGGAGATGATGGTGGCTTTTTTGCATACGATGGAAAGAAGCGGTTGAGAAATACCGAAGAACCTCTGGTTTTTGAGGTGGATTCCGTGTTTAAGGGCATTACGGAGTATAGGGTAGTGCCAAGACCTTTCTATCAGGTAGCAAAAACTATAGGGCAGTATATCTTATCAACCAAGGACTCTGTACAAGTGGAAATGCAAGAAACGGCCAATGAATACCAGATAAAAGTTTCCATTTACACCGATGAACAAGTGGAGTTCACCATGGGTCGTCTAAGCCCTTATGTACCAGAAGTTCCTGAATCTGGCGTGTTCTTTACACCGCCACATATTTATATCCTGCATATTGACAAAAGCACCTATATGCCCGTGAGATACTATAGGATATTGGAACATGAAAGCAGTATGGAGCAGGTAACCCAAGTAAAATATGATACACAGCATCTGGAGGACTTTGACATCTACGCTTATCTGCCTAAGGATTATTTGTTCAAAATGCAGGAAACTAGGACTAAGGTAAAAAACAAACTGAATAAGGGAGATGTGGCTCCGGATTTTGAACTTCAGGATACAGAAGGAAAGCTGCATAAGTTGAGCCAATACAGAGGCCAGGCGGTACTTGTAGAGTTCACCTCCGTGGCTTGTTCCGTATGTCAGATTGTTCCCGTATTCCTACATCAGTTGTCTCAGGAATTTCCACAGCTTCAGATACTCAGCATAGAAGCCTGGAACATGAAACCATCGGCTTGTGTGAACTGGATAAAGCGCAAGGGAATCACTCATCCTTACTTGTTGAATGGAAAAGACACGCAGCCGCTCTATACGGATAACGCAGCAGTTCCCGCCTTTTTCATTATTGATGCAGAAGGGAAACTGGTCGCAGAGTTCACAGGTTATAATGAGAAGACCACTCCATCGGCCATCAGTGAAATCTTGAGGGGGTTAGGTGAATAGGTTTTGAGAATTTCCGCCTTTTATTTGGAGAAGTCGTTAAAAATGCCGAATATTGCAAACTACAAATAATATTAGGCATATGAAAATGAAATTGTTTACAATGGCAGCATTCACCCTGATGCTGGGATTGATGAGCTGTGGTGGCCAGCAGGCTGCAGAAGAGGTGGTGATGAACCTGGATGAGAATGGTGCACTGCCTCGTGGAGAATCTGATGAGAAGTTGGATGGCGCTTTCCAGAACTTCCTGACAGCCGTACAGGAGGACAGCCTGGACTTGCACTCCGTCATGGTCATCAAGCACGGTAAGGTGCTCAAGGAGCAGTGGCTCAGCGAGGGCGCTGCAGATAAGCCACACATCATGTATAGCGTGAGCAAGACCTTTAACGCCACCGCAGTGGGATTTGCTATCAGCGAGGGCCTGGTCAAACTGGATGACAAGGTAATGGATCTGTTCCCAGAAGACTGCCCAGAGCAGGTAGACTCTAACATGCAGAAGGTGACCGTGAAGGATTTGCTGACCATGGACGTAGGTGTGGAGGTTGACCCTTTCTTCACTGCCACAAAAGATACAACCGTGACTTGGGAGAAGGCATTCCTGAGCCTGGAGGTGCAGCATGAGCCAGGAACCTGGTACTGCTACAACAATCTGGCCAGCTACATGCTGTCCGCTATCGTCCAGAAGGTAACCGGCCAGAAGGTAGTAGATTACCTGCAGCCCCGTCTGTTTGAGCCTCTTCATATCGATGCCCCACACTGGGATGAGCATAACGGCGTGAACGTAGGTGCCATTGGCCTGTATGTCAAGACCGAGGATATGGCTAAGTTAGGCCAGCTGTACCTGCAGAACGGCAAGTGGAATGGCCAGCAGCTGTTGCCAGAAGGTTGGGTAGAAGAGGCTTCGGCCATGCACGTACCATGCTGCCCTGCCTATACCCGTCCAGATGAGATTGAGAAGAACGGCTACACCCTGGAGAACAATGATTACGTGCAGGGCTATGGCTATCAGCTGTGGCGCACCCGTCACAACTCCTATCGTGCCGATGGTTATCAGGGCCAGTTCATCATGATATTCCCAGAGCTGGATGCATTGATTATCACCACCGCTAAGGTAAAGGAGAATCAGAATCTCCTGGATGATATCATTGAGCATCTGTACCCAGGAATCCTGTAAATTCTAATTTAGTATTATATAAACATGAAACACTTATTATTGACAGCATCATTGGCGCTTCTGAGCTGTCTGCCTGCTGTGGCGCAAGAGAAAGGAACATCTTTAGGTAAAAACTGGGCCATCGGCCTGGGCGTTGGAACCACCGGTATCTCCGTAGACCTGGCCACCACGCTGAACCAGCACCTGCAGTTCCGTGCAGGCATGGAGTTCTTCCCAGAAGCTGCCAAGTATAATACGGATATGGAAATGACAGCGGTGGGTCATCCTACCATCGATTTCCCAGAAAAGATTGGCGTAGAGGGTAAACTGACCATGCGTAATCTGTCTGCACTCATCGACTTTTATCCATCTAAGCGCTCCAGCTTCCACTTCACCGTGGGCGCGGGATTTGGTAAAAAGGAGATGATAGAAGGCGTGAATACCGATCATTTCACAGAACTGAAGGTGGTGCACAACTATAATATGGCGACATCCACTCAAAACCAGATAGGACTGGAGATGGGCGATTACCTGCT
>JAUNHZ010000209.1 GCA_030523705.1 Bacteroidales bacterium | reverse complement strand
GGAAAAATCGTAGATGTTAATGGCGATCCTTTGGTAGGTGCAACCGTTTTGATTAAAGGCACCACAGAAGGTACTACTGCCGATTTCAATGGTAACTTTCAGATCAATGTTCCTAACTCTAAATCAGTTCTGGTTGTCAGCTATGTAGGCTATGCAAACCAAGAGATTACCGTAGGTAACAAAAAATCTCTTAGCATTGTATTAAGCGAAGATGCCAATGCTCTCGAAGAATTGGTAGTCGTAGGTTATGGTACACAGAAGAAAGTGAACCTTAGTGGTGCTGTGGAAACAGTAACCAGTAAGTCTCTGGAAAACCGTGCAGCAAACAACTTAGGTCGTGCTTTGCAGGGTGTGGTTCCAAACCTTTTGGTTTCACAGAGTAGTGGTGCAGCCAATGGTACACCTGCTTTCCAGATTCGAGGTGAATCTTCCATCAACGGAGGCTCTCCACTTATCTTGGTAGATGGTGTGGCTATCACCGGTGATGATTTTGCCAACCTGAATGCATCTGACATTGAAAGTGTATCTGTCCTGAAAGATGCATCATCAGCAGCCATTTATGGAGCTCGTGCTGCTTATGGTGTTATTTTGGTAACAACCAAGAAAGGTCAGGAGGGTACAGTAAAGGTACAGTTCAACAACTCATATAACCTACGTACCATTACCCGTCGTCCTGAATTCGAGATGGATCCTTATACTGTAGCTTCCTATCGAAACATTCTGGGTGCACCTTGGTATCATTTCTATTCTGACGATGAGTTGGAATATGCAAAGAAGCGTTCTGAAGACCCATCACTTCCTGATGCTATTCCTAGTACAAAGAACCCTAGCAAATACCAGTATCTGGCTAGTCACAACTGGTACGATGACATCATTAAGAAGGTAGGTCAGTCTCATGAGCATACATTGAGCCTTTCCGGTGGTAATGACAAGGCTACCTATTACTTAGGTACTGAATACTACGGAGAGACTGGTATGTTTAACTATAACAACGATGATTATAAGCGTTTTAACGTGCGTAGCCGAATTGAGTTCAAGCCTAGAACTTGGTTGAAGGTTGGTAATAATACCTCTTGGACTTACAAGACCTATGAAGCTCCAACTGCTCTGGACGACTCAATGTTCTCAAATCTGACAGCCAGAAGAACACTTAGTCCTGCCTACAACCCAGATGGAAGCTATACTGAGGATGGTGCAAAAGTAATTGGTCTTCTTTTGGAAGGTGGTGATAAGACCACAAAAGACTCAAACATCTCTACACAGTTCGACATTGACATTGCACTGATTAAGAACATGCTTTCTGTGAAGGGAGATTTCTCTGCAAACATTAAGATGAATAATGCTGCTTGGTTCAGAGATTATAGAAATATTTCTTATAAGGACGGACCAGACGTTGCTCCTATTCCAGTAACAGGTAACAGCTATTCTGAGCGTACCAACAGAAAGACTGTACAGACTACCGTTAATGCTTACCTTGATTTCCATCACAAGTTCGGTGGTCATGCCGTATCATTCGTAGGTGGTTTCAACCAGGAATTCCAGTCTTCAAATTACCAGGATTTCTATCGCTACGATCTAATTTCTCCAACTTTGAGCTCTATTCAGTTAGCAACAGGTGACATGAGCATTGCAGAGTCTATCAATGAATATGCATTGCGTAGTGCATTCTATCGTTTGAACTACACTTATAAGGATAAGTATATCTTGGAGACTAACGGTCGCTACGACGGTTCTTCTAAGTTCCCTAAGGCAGACCGCTTTGGTTTCTTCCCTTCATTCTCTGCAGCATGGGTTGTTTCACAGGAAAAATTCTTTGAACCTGTCAAGACTGTTGTAGATCATCTGAAGTTAAGAGGTTCTTATGGTTCATTGGGTAACCAGAACGTAAGTTCAAACTATCCATATATCGCAACCATGAGCACAAGCTTGACAAGCAACATCATCAATGGCTCACAGGTATTGGGTATTAGCACTCCTGGCCTTGTTGCAAATTCATTGACATGGGAGAAGGTTTATACCATTAACGGTGGTATTGACATTACCATGTTTAACAATCGACTGACTATGTCATACGACAGATACCGTCGTGACACAAAAGACATGCTTGCTCCTGGTAAGACACAGCCTGCAGTCTTAGGTGCCTCAGCACCGAAAATCAATGCAGCAGACTATCGCATGGAGAGACCATTTCAACCTGGCAGATAAGCCTTTCAACTATGGAGCACGATTCATCTTGTCTAACAGCCGTTCATGGATTACCAAGTACGATAATCCTACCGGAAACCTGAACGACTGGTATGAAGGATTTGAGGTTGGTTCTATCTGGGGTTTGACTACTCTTGGTTTCTTCACAAGCGAGGAAGATGTTAAGAACCATGCAGACCAGACAGCAGTAGCATCTTATCCTGGTACTCGTCCTATCGAAGCAGGTGACTTGAAGTATGCAGACTTGAATGGCGACAATAAGATCAACAAGGGTAATTGGACTGTAGATGACCACGGTGATTTCAGCATCATTGGTAATAACCGTCCTCGTTATCAGTATGGTCTTGACTTAAATGCAGAATGGAACGGATTTGACCTCCGTGTATTCTTCCAGGGTATCGGTAAGCGTGACTGGTATCCAACAAGTTCTGTAAACTCCAACAATGTATATCGTTATTTTGGTATGTATTCTACACCAGGTGCAAACGTCATGAAAGAAACAATGAACAACTGGAATGAGCAAGGTGAGGATGCATTGTTCCCTCGTTTGAAATCTTACTTGGACTTCTACGATGGTCATGCAATGGATCTTCGAATTGCACAAACCCGTTATTTGCAGGATGCTTCTTATTGCCGTTTGAAGAATCTGACATTGGGTTATAGTATTCCTAAGAAGGTAATCAACAAAATTAAGCTTCAGAATGTACACCTGTACTTCTCTGCAGAGAATCTCTTTGAGATTACCAATCTCTCTAAATCATATGATCCAGAACAGCTTAATGAGACTTATTACCCAATGCAAAGAACATATTCATTTGGTTTGAATATCACATTGTAATTATTTAGTATTCATTTATTAAAGAAAAGAACAATGAAAAAGACAAAATATATTATTGGAGGAATTTGTGCTTTTGCACTGGCTTTCACCAGCTGTAATGATGATTTCATGGAAAGATATCCTCAGTCACAAATTAGTCCTGAAAA
>JAUNHZ010000208.1 GCA_030523705.1 Bacteroidales bacterium | reverse complement strand
AAGAGATTGCGTAATCTTACAAGCAGATAGTTCTTCACATTGGTTACTTCTCCAAGTTTGTCTCTGTGGATGTGTAAATTCAAAAACAAGTCTTGTATAGAATCCTGAACTATTTCGTTGTCAGCTACCATTCTCATACCAAAATCATACAGGTCTCTGATATGATTACGGTAAATCTTTTCAAAGGCATCCATATTGCCTTTGATAAAGAGTGTCCACAGTAGCTGATCTTCGCTGTTGTTCATTAAACTGGATTAAATGATGTTATGCGCAAAATTACAAAAAAATAAGTAAAATGCGCCATTCCCTTGGTAATTCTAGTTAGAATAGAGTAAAGAATGGTTAGCGTAGTCTATAGTCATGGATACTTTCTTTCTTCCAAACATGTCAAAGTCTGCTCCAATACGATAAACTACCAGCAGTTTACTTTTCACATCAATGGAAAGCAGGTTGAGTAAATCCTGACTTCTTGACTCTGGAACTTTTACACAATCCTGCCAGACCACATCCTGTTTTGAGGAACCTTCGATTATATAAATCTGTTTTGGGAATGGCTTTATGTATTTGCTGCCATCTTTTGACTGATAAGGCAAGTCGAACACACCACAGTAGTCTGTATGTGTATGACCTCCCAGCCAGCAGATGAACTCACCGCCTTTCTCCTGGAATTCATCTACACATTCTGCCATGTGGTCAAGAGCATGGCTATCTCCACCAAAAGACTCGTTTTCCAGGGAATTGAAGGATGTGTTGAATCCATTACCCAAAGTAAAGGCAGGACGATGTACGGCAGCTAAAACCGCATATCCCTTCTTCCTTGCCTCTTCCAGTGTGGAACAGAACCAGTTCTTCTGATTCTCAGAATCTACGGAAATCCAATGTTCTCCATCCAAGACAATAAAACGTACCTTTGCAGAATTATAATCCTTGTAGTAATAACACAGAGATTGCTCTTCTGCTTTTTCCGGCTGGTTTACATGCCAATTAGTCACATTGGATTTGAAGAGGGTAGAGTATACCTGGTTATATCCTGAAACTTTATAGGTATCATGATTTCCCACGCTGAGAAGGATGTTCTCAAATCCTTCCACATTATTTAATTCGCCGGTCCACTCTTCCATTGAGCTACCTGTGATATCCCCACAGATAAAAGCATCGTCTATGTATTCAGGGAAAGTCTTGTGGAACTTTACCATTCGCTTCAGACGCTCAACATCATTATGAATATCACTGGCAGTAAGAAGCAGCAAGCGACTATAAGAATTATCGCTCTGACCGTTGGAGCCCAACTTTGTCTTCTTCAGATTCTGCAGAATATGACTAAGTTCTGCATAACCTCCATTCTGCGTGATGATATCTCCATCTGTATTGGCTTTTCCCTTCTCTTCTTCCTTTGGAAGGATTTCATCGGCTACAGATTTGTCGCAACTACAGGTAATGAGAGTAAAAATACTCAACAATCCAAATAGCTTAATGAATTCTCTATAGATAGTCATAATATAATAACGGTGTTTTTTATGAAATGGAGGGGGTAAAACCATCCCCCTCCATACATTTATTAACCCCAAAATTAATGCAGTTATGTATTTGAACTTTTACCAATACTTAGTCTGTCCCAAGTTAGGATTCAGGATCAACTGCTGCTTTGGAATTGGCATGTAGTAATACTGAGGTTCCTTGAAGAAACGACGGCCAATTTCATTCTTGATAACAATATAACCCTTATCTGTTCCTGTGAGACCAATAGCACCAGACAAATAGTACTTAACAGAAGGTGCGCCGCTTGGTACACTGCTCTTGTCTGTGTAAATACCTACATCTGCCACACCATCGCCTGTTACGTCGAAAGCTCCCAGTTCACTGACATAGATACCTTCCTGGATCTCTGCTAACAGATGACCTTCTTTCCAGCGGATGATGTCATCCCAACGCTTACCTTCGTCAACCAACTCAATACGGCGCTCTCTACGAATCTGCTGTAAGAGCTTATTGTCGGCAATAGTAGGATACTGAGCTTCCAGATTCTTGTCTGTTGGAAGGTTGTCTACTTTCAGACCTGGCATATCTACACGTGCTCTGATAGCGTTTAGTGTGATATCCATGTCTTTCTGAGTAAATGAACCAAGTTCAGCCTGTGCCTCTGCGTAGATCAACAATACCTCTGCATAGCGGCAGATAGGAATATCATTGTAAGCAGAGCTCCATCCACTGTTCTGTGAATTGTCATCAGTCATGTACTTAATGTTTGCATAACCGCCCAATTCCATGTTAGCTACATTAGGCTTAGAATAACCAGCCTGCATGTAACCAGGAGGCATGATTGTCTGGCTCATTCTAGGGTCACGGTTCTGGAATACCTCTACGAAGCCCATCTTGTCATAACCTTCAACAGAAGTGAATGGCTTAGCCTCACCGTTCTCGATATAGTCATAAGACTCCATCAGAGATCTTGAGAAAGCACGGTTGTTGTCAAAGCAACCCTTAGGAGCTCCATGCAAGATGCCAAGGTCCTTGCTATAATCCTTGAAAAGGATGATCTCTGGAGATTTCTCCAATTCATTGTTGTAAGAGGTAAAGAGTCTCTGGTAAGCCTTAGCAGCACCTCCAGTCTTATCGATGGAGAACTTGCCAGACTGAATAATCTGATTAGCGGCATTTGCAGCCTCTTCAAAGAACTTGTTGGCAGAGCTCTGTAAACCAAGCTCATCGTGATACTTGCGCCAAGAACCTTCTGTAAGACAGATATGTGCTTTCAGATAGAGAGCATACCATTTGCTCATTTTAGTACGGTTTGCATAATCTGTCATCATGTTCTCTGTTGCATAGTTCAGGTCTTCCATGACGTGAGCCACAACGGTCTCTCTTGAATCGCGACCCTTAGTCAACGCTGCTTCATCATCGTCGGTTAATGGTTCGTCATACCATGGTACTTCATTGTAAAGCATTACCATATTGTAGTACCACTGAGCACGCATCAGACGAGTCAGACCTATATAGTGTTTTACTTCTGCCTGATCACCCTTTACATCTGTAGCATTCTTGAGCAGCAGATTGTAACGTCTCAATGCATTCCAGCCTGACCAGCCTGCAGCAATGTCCTCGGTCAATATGCCTTGAATCAACTGCTTATGTTGATTCTGACTAGCATAATCCACCACATTGTCAGAATATCCGTCGGTAATCTCTGGAGCAAAATAGTAGCTGTTAGTATA
>JAUNHZ010000028.1 GCA_030523705.1 Bacteroidales bacterium | reverse complement strand
ATGAATCCAACCAATAGTCTCTTGATCACGGGCAACCTTTATATATACGGAATCCAAGCTATCCGATGGCACAATCTGCATATCTGCAACTACAATCAAGTCGTTCTTATAGACTACCACAGAGTCAGAATCCATAGGAGCAACAGCCAAAAGCATAGAATCGGCCAATACGGAAAAATTATAATTTACAGCATAATGGTGCTGATTGACAAACGACAAAGAATCTGCCGGCTCTACTGGAAGATTCTCGGAATCAATCGGATGAGACGGATAAGTGCAAGCTACCAAAGAGAGGCAGAAACACAGCCAAACCAACACACTATTCTGCTGCATAAACTTTCATCTGACAATATTTACAATCAAACTCCAAACGGAACACTTTTCCATCTTTTGAGCGAAGGAAATAGGGTTCCTTCCATGGTGATTTACCTTTCTGTTTAGACGGGCACCATCCCATCATATATCGGATACAATGCTTGCAGAACATAACAGGAGCATTTTTAACCGGTTGCTTTTCAAAAGCCGGCTCCACTGCACTTGCACCATGCTGAAGATAGAAAGATACCGAGCGTTCATTCATGGCATTAGCCAAATAAGACAAATGCATGCCGCCATAATAAGGGCTCGTTTTAGAAGAAATATTACCACCCAATTCTTGGGCATAGCAAATCTTACGGGCCTGAAGCATTTTATCCACCAAGGCCCTTCGGGCCTCTGCTAGCTCTGACGACGGAATAAAATAATTCTGAGATAATTGCACCTCCACTGTATCAGCTACAAATGGTGTGTTCCCCAGCTTAGAGAGCTGAGTTTTCAAGTTTTCTGTCTGAGGAGAACGCGCCAATTCTTTCTCTCTACGTAATGGTAGAGCAACCCTTCTGCTATCTTCATCGCTCATTGTAAGCAAGAAGCCGTCAGGAATCTCCGTTAGAGACATCTCTACATGAATCTTTCGTGTAGATGAAGGCTTAGTAAGTAAGCGTTCAAACTCCTGATCAAAATTACGATAGAGTATGGTCTTTGGCCTAATTTGAAGCCTTTCCAACGGATATATCTTATTTTGATCCACACGGTTCACACGAAAGCCTTGCAAACGTCCTGTCTCATCTACGTAGCAAACGCCATCTCCATTATTAAAATGATGAGTGCCAGAAACAATCAGACAATTTCCACGGATCTCCTTTACGTACCCCATTTCCTCACCCATTGCCTTTGGAGTATGCATTGAACAGATATCTTGCTTCCGTTCTTCTAGGAAGTAGTCTGTAAACCCACGATTGAAACTCTTTTCTAACTTGGGCTGGAAAGTAAGCATCTCCGTTCCAGAAGATGAACGTATAAATTCTGGTCTACGCTTAAAAATTGCATCCAAACGTTTTCGATAATATGCCGTGACATTCTTGACATAGCCTTGATCCTTCAAACGGCCTTCTATCTTGAAAGAAGAAACACCTGCATCAAGCATCTGTTCCAGATAGTCACTGCGATTCATATCCTTTAGCGACAAAAGGTGCTTCTCATGCTGCATGACACGACCCGAAGCGTCAAGCAAGTCAAAAGGCAAACGACAGAACTGTGCACACTCTCCCCTATTCGCACTACGGTTAAAACAATACTGCGATGCATAGCACTGTCCGCTATAACTCACACACAAAGCGCCATGAACAAAAACTTCAAGTGGCATGTCTGGGACCTCTTGATGGATAGTCCTAATCTGAGCCAAAGATAATTCACGTGCTAAAACAGCCTGCTTATATCCCAATTCTTTCAAGAAGCGGACTTTCTCTGCTGTGCGATTATCCATTTGGGTACTAGCATGCAAAGGTATTGGTGGCAGATGAAGAGACAATAAGGCAAAATCTTGCACAATCAAAGCATCCACACCTACCCGATAGAGTTGCCAGATAAGCTTTTCAGCATCACTCAATTCACCATCCTTCAAAATAGTGTTCAAGGTCACATAGACTCTGGCATGATAAAGATGCGCATAATTGACCAATCGCTCCAAATCCTCAAGAGAGTTTCCGGCAGCAGCACGAGCGCCAAACCTACTGGCGCCGATGTACACGGCGTCGGCTCCATGGTTTATGGCTTCTATGCCACATTCCACATTCTTGGCTGGTGAAAGAAGTTCTATCTTACGGGAGTTAATCATCGGATTTGTTCAATATCGTATGGAGTCTGCTGATAAACGTAATAATTTATCCAATTGGTATACAACAAGGTAGCATGAGCACGCCAGCGCACAATTGGTTCATTGGCAGGATCATCATCCTTATAGTAATTCTTTGGTTTGTCAATTGGAAGACCTTTTCCTAAATCACGCTTGTACTCATTATCCAAAGTATTTGGAGCATATTCACCATGTCCCGTAATATAGATCTCTCTACCTTCACGTGCCATGGCAATGCAAACACCACTTTCGGCAGATTCTGCTAAAATTTCCAAATCAGGATTCTGCTCTATGTCTGCTTTTCTGCATTCCGTATGGCGAGAATGAGGCATATAGAACTCATCATCGAAGCCACGGAAAATTGGATATGAAGGTTTCAGTATCTTCTGTTTGAAGATACCGAACACCTTTTTATCCGTATCAAATTTTGGTATGCCATGATGATAATACATTCCTGCAAAAGCTGCCCAACATATATATAAGGTAGAAGTCACGTGTGTCTTAGCCCAATCAAATATCTCTGTCATCTCAGGCCAATAGTTCACATCTTCAAAGTTGAACTGCTCTACAGGTGCTCCAGTAATAATCAAACCATCGAAATGTTGAGAGCGAAGCAATTCAAAATCCCTATAGAATGCCATCATATGCTCAATAGGCGTATTCTTCGGCGTATGGCTCTTGAGCTTCATGAAGGTAATCTCCACTTGTAGCGGAGTGTTAGAGAGGATTCTAATCAAATCTGTCTCTGTGGTAATCTTTATGGGCATCAAGTTCAGGATAACAATCTTCAAAGGACGGATATCCTGTCCAGTAGCACGAGAATTATCCATCACGAAGATGTTTTCATTCTTGAGCAGTTCAATAGCAGGTAGTTTATCAGGTAATGTTAATGGCATAGTTTCTTTTGTTTAATCTTTAGTTTTACCAAACAGATGCGCGCTGTTCCTCTGGCAAATACATAGCATCGCCTTCTTTCACGCCAAATGCCTCATACCAGGCATTAATATGTGGCAATGTTCCGTTTACACGCCAGCGTCCCAAAGAATGAGGGTCACTCTTGGTACGGCGACGAATCTCTGCCTCACGGATATTCTGTCCCCAAACGCTAGCATAAGCAATGAAGAAACGCTGCTCTGGAGTCAAATCTTCTACAACCTGGAGTGGGTTATCTTTGGTTGCATTCTTGAATGCCTGAAAAGCAACCTCAAGACCTCCGTGGTCTGCCAAGTTTTCACCATTGGTCAAGTCGCCATTTGCATTCAAGCCAGGAAGAACCTCAATCTTGCTAAAGAATGCAGACAGTTTCTTGGTCTTCTCCTCAAACTTGGTTCTGTCCTCAGGAGTCCACCAGCTCTTTAAATTACCATCCTTATCGAACTGAGAGCCCTCATCATCAAATCCATGAGTCATCTCGTGGCCAATGACAACACCTATTGCACCATAATTGAAAGCATCGTCTGCTGTCATGTCAAAGAATGGATATTGAAGAATTCCAGCAGGGAAACAAATCTCATTTGTGGTTGGGTTATAATAAGCATTTACAGTCTGAGGAGTCATTCCCCATTCTGTTGGATCTACAGGTTTGTTCATTTTTTTCTCAACCTCATCCTTCCAATTCCATGCTCTAACCACTTTCAGATTCTCGTAAAGAGACTTTGAAGGGTCAATATCTAGTGAAGAATAGTCTTTCCACTCATCTGGATAGCCAACCTTTACATAGAATGTATTCAGCTTTTCATGTGCCTTTGCCTTTGTCTCTTCGCTCATCCACTCCTGAGCATCAATGCGCTCACCAAGAGCAACCTGCAAATTCTTTACCAACTGTACCATGCGCTCCTTAGCCTCTGCAGGGAAATACTTCTCTACATACATCTGACCAAGAGCCATACCTAAGGTTCTGTTTACCATGCTGATACCACGTTTCCAACGAGGCTGCTGCTGCTGAGTTCCAGTGAGCACCTTGCTGAAGAAATCAAAGTTACAAGTCTGGAAATCATCGCTCAACACACTTGCTGCACCACTCAAAACATTCCATTTCAAATAGTTCTTCAGTGCATCAAGACTCTCTGTATTAATCAAAGTCTCAACTTCTTTCAAGTGAGTAGGAACACTGACATTCAGTTGCTTAACATCTGCTCCAATGGTATTGAAATAGGTATCCCAATCCAATTTTGCATACTCTTTCTTCAGGTCTTCTACAGACATCTTGTGATAGAGAGCCTCTGGATTACGCATTTCCACACTACCCAGAGATGCTTTTGCCAAAGCAGTCTCAATACGCATGATATCCTGCATGCGAACAGTTGCCTGCTCCTGGGAATCACCCAAAAGCTGGAACATCTTTACAATATGCTCCTGGAACTTGTTACGGACCTCAACTGTAGCCTCATCATTTTCAACATAATAGTCCTTCTGGCCTAATGAAAGGCCACCCTGAGAAATATCAAACAGGTTCTCTTTGCTGGATTTCATATCAGCATCAATTCCATAGCCGAAGAATGTGTCATCTCCTGTAATGCTCATTTGAGCCATAGTAGCAAACAGTTGGGCCTTATCTGCAATACCATCTACCAAATCTAAATCGGCCTTAATTGGGGTTGCACCTTCCTTATTCAAGCGGACACTATCGGTTACCATCAGGTACATATCTGCAACTTTCTGAGCTACAGAGCCTTTCACTTGTTCTTTTCCGGAGAGTTCCTCAACCAAGCCGCGGAGCTGTTTATTATTCAACTCTGCCAACTGTTCAAAAGCACCATAGCGAGAGTATTCGTCTGTCAAGGGATTATTAGCCATCCACTGGCCATTTGCATACTCGTAAAAATCGTCTCCAGGACGGATAGACTCATTACGGTTCTCTTTCTTAATACCAATGCCCAGTGAAGTCTCACCAGGGGCACAGCTGTAGCATAACGCACCTACAAGCATAGCCATAACAATTTTTGTTGATTTCATTTTTATGTAATTAAGATTTAATTTCATCTAATTCTATAGAGCGAAGCTCCCATTCTTCAACTGCCTCATCCAATAGTTTTTTCAGCTCTCCGTGGCGAGTGTACAAATTCAAGTCGGATGCGCCATCAACTGTTGCCATCTGTTCCTCAAGCTTAGCTATCTCATTCTCCAATCTGGAGATTTCTGCTTCACAATCGGAGACTGCCTTCTCGGCTTTCTTGATCTTTCGTTGCAACTCTTTCTGCTGTTCGTAAGAGAGTTTACCTTCACTTGGTGCAGTATCCACTACTTTCTCCACTCTTCCTGAAGCAGAAGTTCCGCTAGACAGCTTATTCACTGAAAGTTGATCTAGAGATTCCATCTGTTTCTTCTGCAGGAAATCATAGATACCTCCCAAATGTTCACGTACCAGACCTCCTCCAAATTCATAGACCTTGGTCACAAGACCATCTAAGAACTCTCTATCGTGACTAACCACTATGACTGTACCATCAAATTCGCGAATTGCTTCTTTCAAGACATCCTTTGAACGCATGTCCAAATGATTGGTAGGCTCATCAAGAATCAAGAAATTAACAGGCTCAAGCAGAAGTTTTATCATAGCTAATCGGCTACGTTCACCACCACTTAAAACCTTGACTTTCTTATCCGATGCCTCACCTCCGAACATAAATGCTCCTAAGATATCCCTTATTTTCAATCGGATATCGCCTTTTGCCACACGGTCTATAGTATCAAACACCGTGATTTCCCCATCCAATAACTGGGCCTGGTTCTGAGCAAAATAACCTATCTGCACATTATGTCCTATCTGTAGTTTTCCTTCAAAAGGAATTTCATTCATGATGCATTTCACCAAGGTAGATTTTCCTTCTCCGTTCTTACCTACAAATGCAACTTTCTCCCCACGCTTAATGGTAAGGTTTACATGATGGAACACCATGTGTGGTCCATAGGCTTTTTGGGTATCCTCGCATATCACTGGATAATCTCCACTTCGCATAGATGGCGGAAATTTCAAGTGAAGGGAAGAGTTATCAACCTCATCAACCTCTATAGGGATAATCTTTTCCAACTGTTTTATTCGGCTCTGCACCTGAACAGCTTTTGTTGGCTTATAGCGAAATCGCTCAATAAAATCCTTGATGTCTGCAATTTCTTTCTGTTGGTTCTCATAAGCCCTAAGCTGCTGTTCCCTACGCTCCACCATCAAGTTCACAAACTCATCGTACTTCACCTTATAGTCGTAGATACGTCCACAAGAAATCTCCATAGTACGTGTTGTGACATTGTTAATGAATGCACGGTCGTGACTAACCAAGACTACGGCATTGCATCGGGTAGCCAGGAAATTCTCTAGCCACTGGATACTTTCAATATCCAAATGATTGGTAGGCTCATCCAAGAGAAGGACATCTGGGCGCTGAAGCAGAATCTTAGCCAATTCTATTCGCATACGCCAGCCTCCACTGAACTCACTTGTAGGGCGGTCAAAATCCGTCCTCAAGAAACCAAGACCTTGAAGAGTTCGTTCCAGCTCTGCCTGATAGTTCATTCCACCCATCATGGTAAAGCGCTCATTCTCATGAGTGAAACGTTCCACCAGCTGCAGATAGGATTCAGAATCATAGTCCGTTCTATCAGCCAATTCTTGATTCATTCGTTCCAACTCATCGCGTAAACTGCTGATGTGCTCAAATGCCGTCTCAGCCTCTTCACGTACAGTTTTGGAATCACTAAGAATCATAACCTGAGGCAAATAGCCAATGGTTGTCTCCTTTGGAATAGTTACATTGCCCCCTGTAGGAGCCTGCAATCCTGCCAAAATCTTAAGCATGGTAGATTTGCCAGCTCCATTCTTACCAACTAAAGCTATACGGTCCTTATTGTTGATAACAAATGAAACATGCTGAAAAAGAGGCCGAGCAGCAAACTCGACCTCTAGATTTTCTACTGATATCATTCTTTAAAAGTACAAACCGAAACCGACCTTCAAGCCGAATGTGCTCAGGTCATTATCCTTAAAGCTGTGTCTGTAATATACAGCAGGTTCTACTGTTACAGTTCTGCTCAGGAAAAATGCATAACCCACCTCGGCCTTGATCTGGAAATCATTGAAGCTTGTACGCTCCTCCTGTACCAAGTTTCCATGTTGATAACGTCCACCCAGACCTAAGTACAAACCATTCTGAATGATGTAATAACGCAAGCTAGCACCAGCACCAAACTCTTGCAACTTCTTCCCTGCATAGTTCAAATCTGCTTCAGCAACTGCAGCCCAGCAATCCTCAAAGAAAAGACCTGCTGTTGCATTTAGCCCCATGTTCAATTCTGAAGCGGTTGAATATGACAGACCTGCTCCAGTCAATGAAGCGTTAACGTAGATTTTGTCGCGCTCAAACTGAGCAAATGAACTAGCTGAAATCAGCAATGCGAATAAGGTAAAGATAAGTTTTTTCATGCTTATGACTTTTTTGTATTAGTAATATCTTCTTCTCTGGCTTTAGCCATCTCCGCCTTTTTCTTCAGCAAGAAATAAAGAACGGCTATGATGACATAAGCCACAATCACTGTTATAATTTTCTCCAATGTGCTTGCCTCATGATTATTTGGGAGCAACCAAATGAACATGGCTGTAGTATAGACAAACAGACAAGCTGGAATAATCCATGGTTTCCTAGTTCTTAACATGCCTAATTCTTTTTAACCATAAACTTCTGAGCACGGGTACGTTTCCAGTTCAAGAAAACCAGAAGGCAGCCCACTGACAAACCGATGCCCATGATATAAGGGAATGGTCCTTCTATGCCAAATCCTTGCTTAGACATCAAGATGAAAGTGGTGCAGACAGCAACCATGAACAAAGCAGGTATCACCGCTACCCAGTAATTACGACGCTGACGAACCAAGTATGCTGCCAATGTCCATAAGGTAAAGACTGACAATGACTGATTTGCCCAACCAAAATAGTTCCAGATGGTATTGAATCCGTTAGGGTCTGAAATCTGCCAAACCAACATACCCATGGCAACAGCGAACAGAGGCACGCACACCATCAGACGGTTTCGGATAGGACGCTGGTCTAGTTTCAGATACTCACCAATAATCAATCGGGCACTTCTAAGTGCAGTATCACCACTGGTAATAGGAGCAGCAACTACTCCCAGGAGGGCCAAGACGCCACCAAATACGCCAAGCCATCCATTGCATACGCTCATTACTACTTTTGGTGCAGCAAACAGCTTATCCAGAGTACTGCCCTGTGCTAAAGCATCCTCTACACTCTGAATCACCTCAGGGGTGCATACTTCTTTCCAGCCATCGGCATAGAAGAAATATGAAGATACAGTAGCCCAGATAAGTGCTACAATACCCTCGGTAATCATAGAGCCATAGAAGATTGGTCTACCCATGGTTTCATTCTTCATGCATCGAGCCATTAAAGGACTTTGAGTTGCATGGAATCCACTGATAGCACCACAAGCTATGGTAATGAACAATGCTGGGAATATCTTATCTGTTCTGCCAAACTTCTCTGCTCCTAAGTTATCCATACCTTGCCAAATCTCAGGCAACTGAGGCATTTTCACATACAGACCTATCATTAAGGCTACGGCCATAAAGATGAGTGAGAATGCAAAAACTGGATAAATCTTGCCAATGATCTTGTCAACTGGCAACATGGTGGCAATGATGTAATAGATGAAAATGAGTGAAATCCAGAGCAGCTGTGACCCCCAGATTCCCTGCAAGATGATAGCAGGACTATATACAAACACTGCACCTACCAGGATGAGCAGCAAAACGGAGAATACAAGCATTACGTTCTTAATTCTGCGACCAAGGTAAAAACCCACCAGACTTGGCAATCCCGCGCCATTATGATGCAACGAAAGCATACCACTCAGGTAATCATGCGTAGCACCTGCGAAAATACAGCCAAAAACTATCCAAAGATAAGCGCTTGTACCAAACCACATACCCATGATGGCACCAAAAATAGGTCCTGTACCTGCGATATTCAGGAATTGAATCATGAAAATCTTCCATGAAGGAAGTACCATGTAATCCACACCATCTGCTTTTGTTATGGCTGGAGTTACATGTTTAGCGTTAGGAGCAAATACACTCTCAACATATTTGCCATAAATGAAATACCCCGCTACAAGGGCCAACACTGCAATTGTGAATGTTATCATTTCTTTTCTTATATCATATTTAGGCGCAAATTTAATATTTTTTTCTTAACTTTGCGCGCTCATAATAATGAAAAAACCAATGAATAAGTTAAAATACGGCTTTTTGCCCCTCTTTATGTCCTTTTTCTTGCTACTAGTAGCAAAAGCTCAGATACCACAGCTAAAATATGAGACTAGAGCAGTATGGCTAACCACACTCAGTGGAATGGATTGGCCTAAAGCAAAAGCAGTGTCTGCTCAAGGCAGGGAAAGACAGAAACAGGAACTACGAGATATTTTAGACAAATACCAGCAGCTGCATCTGAATACAGTCCTTTTGCAAACACGTGTCAGAGGCACCATGATCTACCCGTCGGCATTAGAAGGATGGGATCCAAGTCTTACGGGACAAGCAGGAAAAGACCCTGGATATGACCCTCTTCAGTTTGCAATTGAAGAATGTCACAAAAGAGGCATGGAGTTGCATTGCTGGATGGTTACCATCCCTTCTGGAAACGCAAAAGTCCACAAGCAGCTTGGCAGCAAAACCGTCACAAAGTCCCACCCTCAGATTGCAAAAAGAATAAAGGATTACTGGTATCTTGACCCAGGAAATCCTGCAACAAAAGACTATCTGGCAAGTTTATGTGAGGAAATCACACGGAAATATGATATTGATGGCATCCATTTCGATTTCATCCGATACCCTGAGAATAGTGCCGATGCAGTAGACAGAGAGAGTTTCCGCAAATTTGGAAAAGGTCAGGATAAGGCTTCATGGCGAAGAAATAATATCACGGAATGCGTGAAGGCCATGTACAAAACCATTAAGTCCATCAAACCTTGGGTAAAGGTAACTTGCGCTCCTTTAGGCAAATACCGTGACACCGACCGCTTTTCTTCCACCGGATGGAATGGATACAACAAAGTCTTCCAAGAATCACAGAAATGGGTGAAGGAAGGCTATATGGATGGCTTGTACCCAATGCTGTATTATAGAGGAAACCATTTCTATCCTTTTGTGCACGATTGGATTGAGAACAACAACGGAAGACCTGTCATTCCAGGCCTGGGTATCTATTTCTTGCATCCAAGTGAAGGAAACTGGGTATTGAGCGATGTCCAGCGCCAGATGAACTATTCAAGAAGTCTGGGACTTGGAGTGGCTCACTATCGTTCTAAATTCTTGACGGACAACACAAAAGGGTTGTTTGACTGGTGCAAGAAAATGTTCTATCCATATCCAGCATTAACACCACCCCTCTCTTGGATATACACTGAAAGTCCAAAATTGCCTACAGGACTGAAAATCACAAAAAATGGTAGCACCAACGTTCTCTCATGGAATGCCCTTCCGGACGAACAGACGCATACCTATGTGACCTATAACGTGTATCGTTCCTTGGCATCAAAAGTGGATATCAACCAGCCAAAGAACCTAATTGCCGCTCGCTTGATGGGAACAACCTTTACGGATGAAACAGCCGAGGGGAAAGCATATAATTATGTGATAACTGCTGTAAACCGCTACGGAATTGAGAGTCAGATTCAGCAAATAGGTTCACCTGTACAAACCACCTCTGACTCAATGAAATACAATGCCGGAAAATTGAGATTCACAGAACAGTTCCAAGCAAAATCCATACTTATTTCCGACATTTACGGCAGGTCCATCAAGGAGCTCCCATACAGTCAGGAAATCAATGTTTCTGAGCTCAAGCCTGGCAGCTATTCTGTTACCCTTATCAAAAAAGATGGCCACAAAAAGGTACTTGGCGTTTTCTTGAAATAAATCCTATTCAAGCAAGACGTATGCCCTGTATGCTGTCTTTTCATGGATAGGATTTAGGGCAAGGTAGCCCTTTTCCACACGCCCGTCTACACATTGCAAAGGATACTGCTCCAGCATCTGTTTATGAGCCACAAGCATCTGTCCATCTTTAGGAGAGAAATCGATATTGAAGACACCTTTCCGCCCATGGAGTACATGCTTTTCATAGAGTTTTGTAGCCAACTGCCCCATGTTAAAACGTAAATTAATTTCAACGCAAGGATGTATTCTTCTCTCCCCATTCTCTAATTCCACAATCATCATATCTACCCCGAAAGGTCCGTCGTATATGGAGACCAACTTCGGTGTTAATAGATGCATCAAAGCAAGCTTAATAGATGACAAGACTCGGTCATCAGTGATGCCCAAATTCCTAAGGATTTCACCTTCGAGAAGTTCCTCCGAAGCCAACATATTCCCAGCATAGTGTCCGTTTCTATCTGTAAAGAAAACGGAATATCCGCAGAACTCAATTTCGCCACCAGCAAACTGAAACTCCATGGCAAAATCCAGGACACGACGATAACGAGGCTCTAGTACAACACCACCATGCTGTTGAATAGAGCGAGAGCACCAATTCTGCAAATGTTCAGAAAACTCCCCACAAGCAATTGGCCTCAATCCCTTTCCACTACTACTCCACAGTTGCTTCATGAAAACATCATGATATTTTTCTATAAGTGGCTCTATCTGCTCCACCTGGGAGCACAAGAAAGATTCTCCCGTAACATATGGTAACTCCATGAGATTCAACACAGAAAGCACTTGGACTGCTAAGGAGCGAGACGAGAGAGAACGAATGGCCTCCAGTTCTTCCAAACTAGGCAGATTCAATTCAGGACTCAGTTTCCGAAGAATACGATGCAATGGCAAATCCCATCCCCATGGTTTAGGTTCAACCAGAAAGGAATCCAATGCTGAAGGTTCTACAAACGTGCAATTTTCCAGGATGAGAGCAGCCTCATCAGCTTTCCCTACACGACAAAGTGCATTTTCCGTCAAGACAAAATCACCAGGTCCTGCTATCCACGCCGGAAGCAAGGACAAGTCATCCGCCATCTTCAACGCAGAGGCTGGGGGCAGATAATTGGAACGGTTATTGGCTAAAGCCAAATCATGCCAAGGGTTGAAAATATGAAGTAAATGTTGTTCCATAAACAGCACAAAGTTATCAAAATTATTATAAACCAACAAATCCCACTATTTTTTTGATAACTCTACTTTGCATTTTCAATAGAAAATCCTATCTTTGCAAAGATTTTTATCTATTTGGCAGAGACATGGAAGTATTCTATCGGACACACGCATACCTTGTAGAGCACACCAATGCTCCTGTTCGACGCGCCTTGATGGACGAGATTAACTGGAATGACAGGCTCATCGGCATCAAGGGAACACGTGGAGTTGGTAAGACTACGTTCCTGTTGCAATATGCTAAAGAGTTTTTTGGTACCGACCGTTCTTGCCTTTACATCAACCTGAACAATTTCTATTTCCAGCAAAGAGGCTTTGTTGATTTTGCCGGGGAATTTCAGAAAAGAGGAGGAAAAGTCTTGCTCATTGACCAAGTTTTCAAATATCCCGACTGGAGTCATGAACTGAGAACTTGCTATGACCGTTACCCTAAGCTCCGTATTGTATTCACAGGTTCTTCTGTCATGCGATTGAAAGAGGAAAATCCTGAGTTGAATGGCATTGTAAAGAGTTACAACCTAAGAGGCTTCTCATTCAGAGAATACCTGAATCTGACTACAGGAAACGATTTCCAACCATATTCTTTAGAGCAAATCCTTGAGAACCATGAGGCTATCTGCCGACAAATTTTGTCGAAAGTAAGACCTTTGGATTTCTTCCAAGATTATATGCACCATGGTTTCTATCCATTTTTCCTTGAGAAACGTAATTTCTCAGAGAATCTGTTGAAAACCATGTCAATGATGGTAGAGGTTGACATTCTGCTCATCAAGCAGATTGAGCTGAAATACCTGACCAAGATCAAAAAATTGTTGTACTTGCTGGCGGTAGATGGTCCTGTTGCGCCAAATATCAGTCAGTTAGCCAACGAAATCCAGACCAGTCGTGCCACCATCATGAACTACATCAAGTATCTGGCAGATGCACGTCTCATAAACATGATCTATGAGGACGGAGAAGATTTCCCAAAGAAACCAGCCAAGATACTCATGCATAACACAAACCAGATGTACGCCATCTACCCTATCAAGGTAGAAGAGCAAAGCGTTCTGGAAACCTTTTTCCTGAACACCATGTGGAAAGACCACAAAATGAGCAAGGGAGGCAAGGGCTATTCATTCCTGGTAAATGGGAATCTTCCTTTCCGGATTTGCTCAGAGGCACATTTAAAAGGAAAAATAAATCCAAATATCTATTATGCCCAGCACCATATAGAACTGGGACAGAATAATCAAATTCCGCTCTGGCTATTTGGATTCCTTTATTAAATTGAATTGTTTGAATTAACATAACTAATAATATCTATCGTATTATGGCAAAAGAAAAAAAATTCGTTACTTGGGATGGTAACACCTGTGCAGGTCATGTAGCTTACATGTTCTCAGAGGTTGCTGCTATCTACCCTATCACTCCATCATCTCCAATGGCGGAGCATGTTGATGAGTGGGCCGCTCAAGGCCGTAAGAACCTGTTCGGTGACACCGTACTGGTTCAGGAAATGCAATCAGAAGGTGGTGCTGCTGGTGCCGTTCACGGTTCTCTCCAGGCAGGTGCCTTGACTACAACTTTCACTGCTTCTCAGGGTCTGTTGTTGATGATTCCTAACATGTATAAGATTGCAGGTGAGCTTTTACCATCTGTATTCCATGTTTCTGCTCGTACTTTGGCTACTCACTCTCTGTGTATCTTTGGTGACCACAGCGACGTTATGGCTTGCCGCCAGACTGGTTTCGCTATGTTGGCTGAGGGTTCTGTACAGGAAGTTATGGACTTGTCTGCAGTTGCTCACTTGGCAGCTATCGAGGCTCGCGTTCCATTTATCAACTTCTTCGACGGTTTCCGTACTTCTCACGAGTACCAGAAGGTCGAGTTGATTGAAGATGACGATGTTCGCGACTTGGTAGACATGGATGCTGTTGCAGAATTCCGTTCTCGCGCCCTGACTCCAGAGCGTCCTCAGGCTAAGGGTATGGCTGAGAACCCAGAGACATTCTTCGCACACCGTGAGTCTGCAAACCGCTACTACGATGCAGTTCCTGCTATCGTTGAGAAGTACATGGCTGCTATCTCTGAGCGCACTGGCCGTGAGTACAAGTTGTTCTCTTACTATGGTGCAGAAGATGCTGAGCAGGTTATCGTAGTTATGGGTTCTGCTTCTGAGGCAGCTCGTGAGGCTATCGACTATGCTAACGCTAATGGCAAGAAGTATGGTATGGTATCTGTACACTTGTATCGTCCATTCTCTGTTAAGCACTTGTTGGAGGCTATCCCTACTACAGCTACCAAGATTGCTGTCCTGGACCGCACCAAGGAACCAGGTTCTAACGGCGAGCCTCTGTTGCTGGATGTCAAGGATGCATTCTATGGAAGTGGCCGTAACCCAATTATCGTTGGCGGTCGCTATGGTTTGGGTTCTGCAGACACTACTCCTTCTATGATTCTTGGTGTTTACGAGAATCTGGAGTTGAATTGTCCAAAGGATCATTTCACTGTAGGTATCGTTGATGACCTGACCATGACTTCTCTGCCAGCTAAGGAAGAGATGGCATTGGGTGGTGCTGGCATCTTCGAGGCTAAGTTCTTCGGTTTGGGTGCTGATGGTACCGTAGGTGCTAACAAGAACTCTGTCAAGATTATCGGTGACAATACCAACAAGTATTGCCAGGCATATTTCTCTTACGACTCTAAGAAGTCTGGTGGTTTCACTTGCTCTCACTTGCGTTTCGGTGATACCCCAATCCGTTCTACTTACCAGATCAAGACTCCTAACTTCGTAGCATGTCACGTTCAGGCTTACCTGCACATGTACGATGTTATCCGTGGTTTGCAGCAGAATGGTCAGTTCTTGCTGAACACCATCTTTGAAGGTGAGGAATTGGTTAACTTCATCCCTAACAAGATTAAGAAGTACTTCGCAGAGAAGAACATTACCGTTTATTATATTAATGCAACCAAGATTGCTCAGGAGATTGGTCTGGGTAACCGTACCAACACTATCCTCCAGTCTGCATTCTTCCGCATCACTGAGGTTATCCCAGTAGAGTTGGCAGTAGAGCAGATGAAGAAGGCTATCGTTAAGTCTTATGGCAAGAAGGGTGAGGATGTTGTTAACATGAACTTCGCTGCTGTTGATCGTGGTGGTGAGTACAAGACTCTGGCTGTAGATCCAGCATGGGCTAACCTGCCTGCAGATCCAACAGTAGAGAACGATGATCCTGCATACATCAACAACCTGGTTCGCGTTATCAACGCTCAGAATGGTGCTGACCTGCCAGTTTCTGCATACAAGGGTATCGAGGATGGTACTTGGGAGCAGGGTACTGCTGCATATGAGAAGCGCGGTGTAGGTGCATTCGTTCCAGAATGGGATCCTGCTAAGTGTATCCAGTGTAACAAGTGTGCATTTGTTTGTCCTCACGCTTGTATCCGTCCATTCGTCATGACAGACGAGGAGAAGGCAGGCTTCCAGGGTCAGACTATCGAGATGAAGGCTCCTGCTGCATTCAAGGGTATGCATTTCACTATGCAGGTTGGCGTTAAGGACTGTCTGGCTTGCGGTAACTGTGCTGATGTATGTCCAGGCAATCCTAAGGCTGGTGGTCCTGCATTGAAGATGGTTCCTTACGATGACTCTTCTGCTAAGGCTGCTGCTGAGGCTGCTAACTGGGAATACTGCGTTAAGAACGTTGCTTCTAAGCAGGATTTGATTGACATCACTTTGAATCCAAAGAACTCTCAGTTCGCTACTCCATTGTTCGAGTTCTCAGGCGCTTGTGCTGGTTGTGGTGAAACTCCATATGTTAAGTTGATTTCTCAGTTGTTCGGTGACCGTGAGATCGTTGCTAATGCAACAGGTTGTTCTTCAATCTACTCTGGTTCTATCCCATCAACTCCTTATACCAAGAATGCTAAGGGTCAGGGTCCTGCATGGTCAAACTCTTTGTTCGAGGACTTCTGTGAGTATGGTTTAGGTATGGTACTGGCTACCAAGAAGATGAAGAAGCGTATCACTGACACTTTGACCGAGATGATTGCTGACGAGCAGACTCCTGCTGAATTCAAGGCTGCTGCTGAGAAGTGGATTGCAGGTCAGAACGATGCTGCTGCCTCTAAGGCTGCTGCTGCAGAGTTGAAGCCACTGATTGCTGCTGGCAAGGCTGCTGGTTGTCCTAAGTGCGCTGCATTGGCAGAGCTGGATCACTACTTGGTTAAGCGTTCACAGTGGATCATCGGTGGTGACGGTGCTTCTTACGATATCGGTTACGGTGGTTTGGATCACGTTATCGGTTCTGGTGAGGATGTAAACATCTTCGTTATCGATACAGAGGTTTACTCTAACACTGGTGGTCAGGCTTCTAAGGCTACTCCTATCGGTGCTATCGCACAGTTTGCTGCTAACGGTAAGCGTGCAGGCAAGAAGGATCTGGGCTTGATGCAGGCTACTTATGGTAACGTTTATGTTGCTCAGGTTGCAATGGGTGCAGATCAGGCACAGTGCTTGAAGGCATTCAAGGAAGCTGAGGCATGGCATGGTCCTTCTTTGATCATCGGTTATGCTCCATGTATCAACCACGGTCTGAAGGCTAAGGGCGGCATGGGTAAGAGCCAGGCAGAAGAGGCTAAGGCTGTAGAATGCGGTTACTGGCACTTGTGGCGTAACAACCCAGCATTGGTAGAAGAGGGTAAGAACCCATTCCAGTTGGATAGCAAGGTTCCTAACTGGGATAACTTCCAGGCATTCTTGGAAGGTGAGGTTCGCTTCTTGTCATTGAAGAAGGCTGCTCCAACCGAGGCTCAGGAGTTGTACGATGCATGTAAGGCAGCTGCTAAGCGCCGTTACAACTCATACATCCGTATGAGCAAGATGGATTACACTGATCCAGATCAGGCTTTATAATCCAAAGCTAAATGATATGAAAGAGGCATCCAAAAGGGTGCCTCTTTTCTTTTAATATATAATAAGGTAAGGTTTTTCAAGGAAAGGTTTGGTTCTTCTTACCATAAATTGTATCTTTGCATCAAATTGCAAACAAAAAGAAAGAATGGGAGAGATTTTTGCTTCTGATGGATGGTTAAACATGACAATTACTACCATTCAAGATTACATCTGGACTTATTTATTAATCGCAGTATTATTAGGTTGTGCTGCATGGTTTACAATCCGTACAAAGTTTGTTCAGTTTCGCATGCTAGGCGAAATGATCAGGCTGCTAGGTAGTTCTTCCAAGAAACCTGATTCAAATGGAAAGCATATTTCATCTTTCCAGGCATTCGCTGTAAGTGTGGCTTCAAGTGTGGGAACAGGTAACCTTGCAGGTGTGGCACTTGCCATAACAATGGGTGGACCGGGTGCCGTATTCTGGATGTGGCTCATCGCTCTCCTGGGATCTGCCACAGCGTTTATAGAAAGTACTCTTGCCCAGTTGTTTAAGACCAGAGGAGAGAACTCATTCATCGGAGGCCCTGCCTATTACATGAAGAAAGGTCTCCACAAGCCATGGATGGGAAGCATCTTTGCCGTACTGCTGACACTGACATTTGGCTTCAGCTACAATTCTATCCAGAGCAACACCATCTGCAGTGCCATGGAGAAAGCTTTTGGATTTGACCCAATCATTGTAGGTATCGTATTGACAATCGTTTCATTGAGCGTTGTATTTGGAGGCATCCAACGCATTTCCAAGGTTTCCAGCGTCATTGTTCCTATCATGGCAGTAGGCTACCTGATTCTGGCCATAGTTATCATTGGCATGAACATAACTCTTATTCCTGGAATTGTTAAACACATCTTTGCTCAAGCCTTTGGATTTGAGCCATTTGCTGGTGGAACATTAGGAGCAGTGTTAATGACAGGTATCAAGCGAGGCTTATTCAGCAACGAAGCCGGCGAAGGTTCTGCACCTAATGCTGCAGCTACATCCGATGTCAGCCATCCTGTAAAGCAGGGATTAATCCAGTCATTGGCAGTCTTTACAGATACAATCGTGATTTGTAGCTGTACGGCATTTATCATCCTCATCAGCGGAATGTATCAAGATGGCACAAGCGACGGAATTGTATTGACACAGAGTGCCTTAGAGCATGAAGTTGGTAGCATTGGCTCCATTTTCATCGCCTTGGCTATCCTTTCATTTGCATTCAGTAGCATCATTGGCAATTATTTCTATGGTGAGACAAATGTACGATATCTGACGAAGAGCAAAACCGTGCTCACCCTATACAGACTATGTTCTGGAGGTGTGGTTGTGATGTTCGGTGCAGCAGCAAGCTTACAGCTCGTGTGGAGCTTTGGAGACTTGTTCATGGCATTGCTTACTGCTTGCAACCTGACTGCGGTGATTCTTTTGGCCAAATACCCTATCCGTCTGCTGAAAGATTACCAGAAACAGAAGAAAGAAGGTAAGGATCCTGTGTTCCACAGAAATCAATTACCAGAGATTGTAAAGGATTTGGACTGTTGGGAATAACAAATCACAACTCAAGGTGCACTTTTATAAATAATTTTTATTATTTTTGCACCTTGAATTTTAAAATTATCAAACATACAAGTTATGTTCAGTAAAGAAATCTATATTCAGCGCAGACAAAAGCTGATGCAAGAAGTTGGCAGCGGAGTCATTCTACTGTTTGGTAATGCTGACGTTCCTTATAATTACCCAGCAAATACCTATCATTTCCGCCAAGATAGTACATTCCGCTATTATTTTGGCCTGAACGAGCCAATGATGGTAGGTGTATTGGATATCGACAACCAGAAGGAGTACCTGTTCGCAAACGATGTTGATATCGATGATATCATCTGGACAGGTCCTATGCCATTGGTCTGTGATATGGCTAAAGAGGTTGGCGTATCAAATACAGGCAGCTATGCTGATGCAGCAAAATGGCTGAAGAACGCGGTTTCTTCCAATCGCCAGATCCATTACATCAAGCCATATCGCTCCTTCACGGTCTTACAGTTGAACGACATGCTCGGTCTTGCTCCTGCAGAGATTGCGGACAAATCATCCTTGAAGCTTGTACTAGCCATTATCAAGCAGAGAAACAAGAAGAGTGCAGAAGAGATAGAGCAATTGGACAATGCCTTTGAGATTGGATATAAGATGCATACTGCTGCCCAGCAGCTTTGCAAGCCTGGCCAGAAAGAACAACACATAGCCGGAGTAATGGAAGGTATTGCCCAAAGCTACGGTCAAGGCTTGAGCTTCCCAACAATTTTAACTCAGCATGGCGAGGTATTGCACAACCATAAGCCTTGTCATACATTAGAAGAGGGTAAGCTAATGCTGGTAGATGCAGGTGCCGAAAACAATGAAGGATATTGCAGCGACCACACAAGAACCAGCCCTGTCAGTGGCAAATTCACACAACGCCAGAAGGAGGTCTACCAGATTGTCGTTGATTGTCATGACTATGCATTAACCGTGGCAAAACCTGGGAACACTTGGAAGCAGGTACATCTGGATACTTGCAAGGTTATGTTCAATGGTTTGAAGGCTTTGGGATTGACCAAAGGTGATACTGACGCAGCTGTAGCAGCTGGTGCACATGCATTATTTATGCCTCATGGCTTAGGCCATATGATGGGTATGGATGTTCATGACATGGAGAATCTGGGACAGCAATATGTGGGTTACGACGATGAAGTCCGCCCTTCCGATCAGTTTGGATTGGCCAGTCTCCGAATGGGAAGACGATTGGAAGAAGGATTCGTCATCACAGATGAGCCTGGTATCTATTTCATTCCTGACCTGATTGACTTATGGAAGAGTCAAGGATTGCATACAGATTTCTTGAACTATGAGGCCATTGAGAAATATAAAGATTTTGGCGGCATACGTATTGAAGACGATGTAATCATCACCAAAACAGGCTCACGGTTCTGTGGAAATAAGGTAATTCCATATCACGTGAATGAATTAGAGGAATATTTGGCTAAAAGAGATTAAACCATTCCCGTTTTAATTTGTCTAATACAAAAAATTAAACAACCTCAAATCCGCAAGTAAACTTCAAAAGGACTCTTTGAAGCCGAAGAGTCCT
>JAUNHZ010000207.1 GCA_030523705.1 Bacteroidales bacterium | reverse complement strand
GTGAGCTGTATTGGAAACAGTATTACCTTTGGAACGGGTGTGCCTAACCCAGACACGGATTCTTATCCTGCACAGTTACAGCAACTGCTGGGGGATCAGTATGAGGTGGCTCGCTTTGGTCTTCCGGGGGCTACCTTGATTAACCGTGCGTTCCGCCCCTATATGGCAGGAAAAGAATTCCAGCAGGCCATGGCATGGCCTTGTGACATTGCGGTCATCCATCTGGGTGTGAATGATACGGATCCTCGTTCCTGGCCTAACTACCGCCAGGATTTCGTGAAGGATTACCTGAGTCTGATAGATTCTGTCCGCAGCAGAAATCCTAAATGCCGCATCATCATAGCCAAGATTGCACCTCAGCGGAATACGCATCATCGGTTCCAGAGTGGTACAAGGGACTGGAACCTGCAGATTCGGGAAGCTATAGAGACGGTGGCTGCTGCCGCAAACTGCGACCTTATAGACTTCTACACCCCACTCCATCGCCATCCGGAACTGTTGCATGATACCGTGCATCCGAATACAGAGGGGTGCCTGATACTGGCGCAGACGGCCTATAGTGCCATTACGGGCAACTATGGTGGCTTGCAACTGGCATCGGGGTTCTCATCGGGGATGGTACTCCCAAGAAACCGACAGCTGCCTCTCTGTGGTATAGCCAATGTAGGCGATGTAGTAACGGTGACCATTGCCGGACAGAAACACACGGCTACCACCGGACTGGACGGCGAATGGAAGGTGACGCTGAACCCGCTGAAGACCGGTGGTCCCTATAAGCTGACCGTGAGCACCAAGAAGCAGAAGATAGAGCTGACAGACATCTTAGCTGGCGAGGTATGGCTCTGCTCCGGACAGTCGAATATGGCCTTCTCTCTCAAGGAGTGTGCTACCGGTGCTGCTGATATCCCTGTGTCAACCAACTCGCAAATCCGACTGCTGAACTATCAGTGGACCGTTCCTACCTATGATTTGGTCTTTTCTCCGGAGCAACTGGAGAACATCAATCACTTGAAATACATGGACCGTCCTAGCTGGACCACCTGTACCCCAGAGACCGCAGCAGCCTTCAGTGCTGTAGGCTATTATTTTGCACAAGCGTTACAAGACTCACTGCAAGTACCAGTAGGCATCATTCAGAATGCCGTGGGAGGTTCTGGCATTGAGGCCTGGATAGACCGCACCACCATGGAGAATGAATTACCCAATATCCTGACAGACTGGGTGAACAATGATTTCATTCAGGATTGGGCTCGCGGCCGTGCCAAGAAGAATATGGGTGAGAACCGTACACAGTTCCAGCGCCATCCATTTGAGCCTTGCTACATGTACGAGGAGAACATAGAGACCAACCTGTCGAAAGTGCCTATCTGTGGCGTACTCTGGTATCAGGGAGAGTCCAATGCTCACTGTGTGGAAAGCCATGAGCAGATGTTCGACATGCTGGTACGCTCATGGAGGAATACGTGGAAGAATCCAGACCTTCCTTTCTATTATGTACAGCTTAGCAGTATAGAGCGACCATCATGGCCTTGGTTCCGTGATTCCCAGCGCAGGCTCCTGACCTGTCAGCCCCATTTAGGCATGGCTGTCAGTTCAGATTTAGGAGACCCCTCTGATGTACATTACAAAGAAAAGAAGCCACTGGGTGAGCGTTTGGTACGCTGGGCCTTATCACAGGATTACGGTCACAAGAACCTGATTCCAAGCGGGCCACTGTTCCAGAGCGCCAAGCGTGTAGGCAGTAAGATAGAGGTAACTTTCCTGTACGGTGAAGGTTTGCATACAGCCAATGGCACCCCTATCCAAGGCTTTGAGATTGCCACCTTCGATGGGTTATATAAACCTGCTACTGCCGTGGTTATGGGAAACACCATCCAGGTAAGCAATCCAGAGATCAAAGACCCACACTATGTACGCTACGCCTTTGAGCCTTACACCCGCGCCAACCTGGTGAATGGAGAGAGCCTTCCTGCCTCTACCTTCTTTACAGGGAGAGTGGAATAGGTTTACTTTTTCAGGACAGCCATGACTTGCTCTGCCATGGCTTTCATGCCCGCAATGGAAGGGTGGCCGTTCTGCTTGTCCACATTTTGCAGCTGCACATTCTCAATGTGATAATGTGCACAGATTTCTGCCTGCGACTGTGTGATGGCCTCTGAAAGCTCGGAGTTGCAGATGTTCACGATACGAGCTTTAGGATAGTTGCGAACCAAATAATCCAGCATGTAGGCAAAGGCAGGGCGGAATGCAAAAAGCTGCTCGCGAGTCCAGTTGGAATAGACGTAATTACCTATAGGAGCACCAGCCCAGCTGTCGTTTGTACCTCCACAAATGAGAATGATATCGGGATTTCCCAAGTCCTGTACACGAGTAATGAATGCGCGGTTGGTCTGCCACTCCCCATTATAACCGGTATAGCAAACAGTAGAGCCTGACCATGAGTTGTTCTGCTCCAGCGTGTAGTTCATACCCTTGATTACCTGATGCCACCAGGTCTGCTCCACCGTACGTACATCGTTCACCCCTTCGGATAATTGATATTCTGTGCCATACCAAATGGCATTCCACGATGGGTTCACCTGATCCTTGAAAGTGGAATAGGAATCACCCAGGACAGACACTTTCTGCGCGTTTACTCCTAAGGAGAAAAGCAGACTCAACAACAGGAAATAACACTTCATATTCATAGTTTTTAAGGTTGGAATTTTACTCGTATAGCAGTTCAAAATTATCTACCCACAGGCAACTGCCCTCTCCGCCGGTGAAATAATCTCCATATTTAGAGGCACTGGCTACTACTACAATGTATTTTGGACGGCGATCCGTTACCTTATAGTGAATAGGCAGCGTATAGGTCTGATAAGTAGATGAACTTTCAGAGGTAGAGAGCTCTGAATAAGCCAAGATGTGCTCATCGTGCGCTGGGTCCAGCAGCGAGCGCTCCGATTTACGGGTCTTTATCTGGAACGGTTTATCCCAATCGGCCAGGATGATGTATATGCTGCAAGAATCGGGCTTACCTTTCCAGTCCTTCAAGTCATCATCGCCTACACGGTTGATGGTCTCACTGTGATACTTATAACTGAAACGCAGCTTGGTAGGGAAAGCCGTGAATGGGCGACCGAAATCCAGCACGCCATTTGTGCCATCGGTACGCACATAAGTACCAGTGAACAAATTACCTGCGGCAAATTTTAGCACCAAGTATTTAGATTCCAGGCACGCAGCCTTTCCGGAACCATTGCACGTATCA
>JAUNHZ010000027.1 GCA_030523705.1 Bacteroidales bacterium | reverse complement strand
GCATCTGACTGATTTTCAGGTGAAAGATGCTGATGGACAGCCTTTGCCCTGGCGAAAAGAGGGGAAGAGCAGCTGGTACATCAAGCCGCAGGGGAACGCTACCCTGCACATCAGCTACCGCATCTTTGCTAACATGCAGTCGGTGGCGGACAGTCGGGTGAATGCGCAGACGGCTTTCATCGCTCCAAATGGCGTGTTCCTTTACCGGGATCAGGCTAAGGATCAGCCGGTTAAGGTTACCTTTGAGCGGCCTGGGAACTGGGCGCATACCTCCACGGGACTGAAGGAGATTGGGCCCGATACGTATCTGGCTAAGGATTTTGATGTGCTATACGACTCTCCTGTGCTGATGGGCAACCAGCTGGTGAGGAAATTTCAACTGGATGGGCATGGCTATGAGCTGGCCATGGAAACGCCCGATGGCTTTGAGGAGACTTCGTTTGAGCAGGACATCAAGGCTATGATTCAGGCTACCTCGCGGCTGATGGGTGATGTGCCATACGACAACTACTGCTTCTTGCTGCTTCGTGCAGGTGGCGGCGGTCTGGAGCATCTCAACTCTCAGGCCAGTTACACCGGCGGTTCTTTTCGCTTCCGTAACCAAGCGGCCTACCTTAACTTCCTGAGTTTCATTACGCATGAATACTTTCATCTGTATAATGTAAAGAGCATTCGCCCTATAGAGCTGGGGCCTTTTGATTATGATAAGGAGGTGTTCACGCCGCTGCTTTGGGTGAGCGAGGGGTTTACGGTGTACTACGAGACGCGCAACTTGATGAGTGCGGGCTTGATAGATGCTGATTATGTGCTGAAGGAGATGGAGGGTTTCATTCAGGACACGGAGAAGCACGAGGGGCACAGACACATGAGTCTGAGGGAGAGCAGCTACGACATCTGGCTGCAGTTCTTCAACCGGACGGCGAATAATGATGATGTGCGTATTTCCTACTATATTAAGGGTCCGGTCCTGGGCTTGCTCTTCGATGCGCAGATCCGCACGCTCACAAAGGGGGAAAAATCGCTGGATGACTTGATGCGACTGCTCTACAACCGCTACTACAAGCAGTTGAACCGTGGTTTTACCGAGGAGGAATTCTGGGCTGCTGCTGCCGAGGTGGCTGGTGAGCCTTTGTCTCTGCTCCGCCGCTATGTGGACACTACCGATGAGATAGACTACAACCAGCTGCTGAATCCTGTGGGACTTTCCCTGGACGATAAGCTGCACCTTTCATTCATGGAGAAGCCTACGAAAGAGCAGGCGCGACTTAGAAAACTGATGTTTCAGCAATAGACCTGAATAAAACAAAATGCCAGCCACAAAACAGTGACTGGCATTTTTTATCGTAATCTAATACTTGTTTAGAACGCTACCAAACCAGCTTCTTTCAGCATGTTCAGGTAGTTCTGGATTTTCTCCAGGCTGTCAGCATCTGGGAACTGGGCATCTTGCATCTTCTTGATATCCAGGATACTGTTCACGCCGCCTACGGTCAGCTTGGCAATGTCATCGCCATGTGATACACGGCCCTGAGGGGTGGTGAGACCGTATTTCTGCTGCAGCTCGCGGGAAATGGTGCGGGTCACACCGTAACCAGTTTCCTTTACCTTAGCAGTGGTGCGTGGGTAGATCTTAGCGGCTTTCTTCTCGGCATCGGTCAGGACTACTGCCTTTGGTGCGGTCAGGCCTAATGCTGGGGCAACTGCCTTGGCTGCTGCATCTACTTCCTTGTGGAAGGCTGCTGATTTCTCTGCCAGTGATGCGGTCAGGCTGTTCACATAGGTCTGCAGGTTTGCACTGGCTGGAGCCAGACGGAGCACGGTCTGAAGGGTGGCCTTCTCATTGCTCAATACGGCATCCTGATCAAAATGGGCGCGCTTGTAAAGAGATGCAAAGGTCTGTGCATCAGCCTTATGCAGGGCGCTCAGGTCATCAGCTAAACGAACAGACATGCGCTTGCTGGCATTTGAAGCTACCTCGGATGCAATGGCTATAGCGCCTTTCTCATCGGCATTGGCAATGGTATAGGCCATAGCTGCGCAGATGACTGCTGAACGATGAAGCTGGGTTGGGTCACATACGCTTGGACGGTCCATAGAGGTGTGGTAGTAGCTGTCTGGCCAGGTGTTCTGAATGGTACATGGCACCTGTACACCCCAGTCATTGAATACTTCGTGGTCTGATGAACCGTAGTGTGCGCTGATGGAATAGTAGAATGGATCACGGGAACCGGTAGCACTGTAGACTGGCTTCAGGGCGTCTGGGCGACCTAAACCGGTGGCTACAAAGCCTTTATTGGTGTGGCCCATATAGTGGAAGAAGGATTCCTGCACGTCGTTCACAAAGTGTGGGTTACCCATCAGGGTACGGTGGCCGCAGTACATAGAGCCGTCCTTAGTGAGCCAGAGGCCTACCATATCCAGGTTCACACCGCAGAGGGTCTTGTCCAAGATGTCCTTGTGAGCCTGTGCCCAAGGGGTGGTGCCAGAGAACTCATTGACCCAGATGAAGCGGATGCTGCGCTTTGGCTGTGCAATCTCGCCACGGTCTATCAGGGTCTGCAGGGTGCGTGCTACTTCCATGAGCACGGCTGCTCCGGAGATATTGTCGTTTGCACCTAATTTTACATAGCCTTCAAAAAGATGTGCCACAAAGAGCATCTCCTCTGCGTTAGGGTCTGAACCCTTGATGACACATGTAGGCACTTCATTATCAGTCTGTTCTGTAGTGGTCTGCACCTTAGCTTTCACGGTAATCTTCTCACCTCTCTTCAAGCGGTCGCGAAGCACGTGGCCATCTCTTGGAGTAAGATAGAAGCCAAAGCAGTCGCCACCACCACGCAGACCACTGTTAGGAATCTGCAGAGGGTCACGGAGTGGACGAGGGGAATTGAAGCTCACAATGCCTACTGCACCGGCTTTAGTCACGCGTGCCTGAACGGAGCCCGCACCAGCCTCGGTGACTACAATCTTGCCCTTGAGGTCCAGGTTTGCAATCTCTGCATCGGTACCAGCGCCAATCCAAACCAGCTCAGCAGTAACATCGGCATTAGCACTTCCCGAAGCCAACTGTGCAGCCAGGTCGCCATAATCAGCCAACTTCTTCAGACCAGGTGAAACCTCCCAGAGCGATGCGCTGATGCCATCCCAAGCCTGTGTCTTACCAAAAATCTCTAACTTGCCATCAATGCCAAAAGACTTGAGCTTATTGATAACATACTCAGACTCAAAGAAATGGTTAGCATACTCAGCGTGAGAGCGGTCGCGCTCATAAGGAGCGATGTCCACAATGTAGTTATACGCTCTGTCGCCTGAAGACTCTCCTACTATCAGGTCATACGTACGCTCATCAAGCAGTGAGTGCATGAATGGCGTGGTGTAGTTCTGTGCAGAAACCTGCAAAGCGGTCATAGCCAGCGCTGCAGGTAATACTTTCTTTAAAAATTTCATGTTATATTTTAAATTTGTTACATTTTGCGCTGCAAATGTAATGATTTTGTGTGAATTTATATAATAATAAGGATAAAATGTTCTGTCTATCCCCCATTGTCATTCTGAACGGAACACGTTTGTCATCCCCCACTCTTTGTCATCCTGAACGGAGTGAAGGATCTCGTCCAATATTACTAAGCTGGATTGGACGAGATCCTTCGTTTCACTCAGGATGACAATGTGGGTGGGTAGGATGACAATGCTGGGTAGAAGGACAGCGGGGGTTTCTCCCCCTGGGAAAGAAAAATTAGAACCGATAGCCGATGTGGAGCTCAAAGGCGAAGGGGCGGGCATCTAGGGTGCTTAGGGGGATGTTACGCTGCTCATCGTCGGAAACAGGGCTCAAGCTATAGTTGAAGTTCACGCCTCCAAACCATTGGGTATCAAAGTTGTACTGGGCGCCTATGGTGAGACCGTATCCTAATTTCTTGTTCCAAAAGGTGTCGAAATCCAGGACATCGTTCAGCTCGTAGAAACGGACACCGGCATCTTGTAACAGAAGGTACTGGGCGTAACCTCCGGCATAGAGACGGAAGGCGGTGTCATGCTCCAGGTCCCATTTATAGCCTAACTGCACGGGAACCTTTCCGATGACCCGGTTTGAGTCCAGGCGCTTTGGGCTTTCTTTCTTGTCGAAATCGGCACGGGCTCTGAGGTACTGCAGGGCTACTCCACCCTGCACAAACCAACCTTTACTGCCTAGTTCCAGCTCTCGCATATACCCTGCCTGAATACCAACGGGGTTAATGTGCATCTGCTCTGCTGGGATGGACATGAGCACGGCTCCTACCTGCAGGCTATTGGGTTTCTTGTCCTTAATCTCCCAGGAATTCTGTGCACACAGTGGAAGCACGGCGCACAGACACATGAATAGAAGGGTAATCTTTCTCATCAGTTCTTGCTTAGTTTATGCCACATCCAGATGCCGTAGAAGCTGTTCACCAGGTAAACACTGTACTTGGCTACGGTCATGAACGAGAAATCGGAGTCGCTCATGAGCCACATGGCAATGTAGGTAATGTTGATAATGAGCCACAGATACCACTGCTCCACAAAGGCTTTCACGGAGATGTACACGGTGATGATGGAGATGACGGTGGTGAACGCATCGAGCCAGAGCTGTGCTGGCTGGTCGTAATCCATCTTCAGGGTCTTGAACTCCATATCTGGCAAGATGCCCTGGAGCACGCCTATCATCCAAGGGCCAAACTGCTGCAGGAACCAGCCTAAGAGCAGGGTGCCTATCAAGATGGATGCGAAGGTGTAACCGCGCTGAGCCCAGGTCATGTAGCGGGTGTGGATGGTGGTGGACTCATCCTTGCGCTCACGCTTGCGCCACTGCTTCCAGCCAAACACCTGCATAGGAAGGTTCCAGAACAAGCGCTGCAGGAAATCGCCGTAGATATGGGTGACAAAGCAGATGTAGATGTGCAAGCATGCCTCTACAATACCGAAAATCCAGTTGGCTATGGAACCTTTGGCTCCTAACACCACACAGAACACGCCTAAGATGGCAGAAAGTGCAGCAATACAGTTGTTTACAGAGAACTCGCCCTTGATGATAAAGGATATCACGGAGAGGGCTAAGATAGCCACTAACAGGGCGGTCTCAAACCAGTTCAGGGTCTTGAGGCTCTGCTTGACTACTTGTACGTATTTGTTATTCATTGGGGTTAGTTATTAGTCGTTTCGTAAACTTTCTTCCAGCGACACAAAGGAATAGCCTTTCTCCTTCAGGGTCTTGATGAGCTTATCCAGGTATCCGGTGTAGAACTTGTCCGTGCGCCGTGCATCGGTTCCAAAATGGAAGAGCATGAGGTGTCCGTTCAGTCCTTTCTCCTTCTCCACCTGCATGATGCGGTCGTAGATGACCTTCGAGCTGCGGTAGTTTCCTTCTTGTGGAACGGTATAATCGGCATTGCTCAGCGTACCTGGGGTGAAATTGATGACCTGCAGTCCCAAGCCTTTTGCCCATGCGCTGATGGTGCTGTTATAATATTCATAAGGTGGGATGAAGTAAGGGGCATCGGTGGCTTTCACACCGGCTTTTGCCAACAGCTGATAGCTATGCAGCATGTCCTGTTCAAACTGTTCCTGGGTAACGAGCAGTGTGTCAGGGTTTTCCCAAGGCATATAGAGCAAGTGGCCATAGCTGTGGCTGCCTACATAGTGGCCTTTCTCCAGCAGACGCTGCACGGTATCAGGGAATTTCTCAAAGAACTCGCCGGTAAAGAAGAACGCTCCCTTGATGTGGTGGCGATCCAGTGTGGAGAGAATGGTCTCCTCGCCATCGCGCTTATCGGCTGCCGTGAAGACCAGCGTAATCTGCTTCTTGGCAGGATTCGTCTGGATAATGCCGCCGTTCACATAGACGTGCTGTGCCATAGCCTCGTGCTGCAGGGATGCCAGGTAATAGGTCAAAGATGCCGTGCCGTCCATGGTAGGCTCATTGGTGGAATAATCGCCAATGGCATCGTGATAGACCATGTTATGAGGTTGGAACGCATCGTAAGTCTGCGCTGGGAGATTTGGAAGTCCCTGGAGACTGATGCCGATGAGTCCGTTGAAGATGCTGCTATAGACCGGTCCATCAACCAGGCCTCCGACGGCGTTTCCGGCACCGAGCATGGTATAGGATGAATGCGGTTGCGCTGGGGAATCGGCCCATTTAGGAAGATCCACAATCATGCTGCTGCCCCAAGGGTTACACCCGAAGAGCCAGTCCAGCAGGGCTGTTTCCATTTCCTGATAGGTGGTGTCTCCAGAGAGCTCACGGTACAAGCGGCACTGAGTGAGCATGGCTACACAGAGGTTGTTGGAGCACCAGATGGTAGGGATACCGTAAAGGAATGGGGATTCCTGAGCTTTCTCAAAGGTGCGTGAAATGCCGGTACGCAGGTTGCGCAGGAACTCTTTCTGAGTACCTTTCTGCTGTGCCAGACGGTAGTGTCCCATATTCATGAAAGGGTACCACTGGTAATGGCGGGCACTGTCGGCTCCCATCCACGGGGTCACGGGCTCGCGTCGTCCGTACTCCAGGCCTTGTGCCAGGAATTCTTCTTTCCCCATTCTGCGGTAGAGCTCCAAGGCCGCTAATTCCATATCGTCGGTCCAGTTGTCCTCTTCGTAGATATAAGGCGACTTTACCGATGCGGTCTGACAGACGCCTGGTTTCTGCACGCCCAGCTGATAGGCATCTTGCGCACGATAGAGCAGGCTGTCGGCATAGGCTGGGAAGAAAGGTTTCAGGATTTTGGAGCCTAAGGAGAAGCAGGAGGCAAACTTGCCGGTGGTGCTGGCTACTCCGGTGGTGGCGTTCATGAACTTGCCACGGACCTGTGGTTCACCGCTGCAGAAATAGACGGGGCGACCGTTCCCGGGGCCGTATCCATAATCCACCTGGTCCTTATTAGGCAGGCGCATGCCGGAATGATCACGGTCGTCGGCTATCTGGTTATAGTATTCCCCTGGGGCTGGGTTCATGCGACAAAGCCAGTCCATACCCCACTTGATCTCATCAATAATGTCAGGAATGCCGTTATTTCCGGGTCTACCATTGGCATCGTAGGCATCGCCAAATGCCTGTGGATGCTGCTCATAGGCAAACATCATCTGGTAGATGGCATTGGCCGATGTGGTGGTATATTGCAGATAATCAGCGGCATCGTGCCAGCCACCTCGTACATCGATATGCTGTCCGGTCTTGGTGGGATGGTACTGAATGTAGCCATCGTGCACGTGACAGGAGTCGTTCAAGTGTGGATTATACCCGCAACGCTGCTGGCGCATGTAGTTCAGCAGGAAATCGGCAGAGCCATCGTAGGCATGGGCATCAATACGGATGCGTGGAGACAGCGCATCGCCGGCTTTCAGCTGATAGACACCAGGGGTGGTGAACGCAGAGAAGTCCAGTCGGTAGCATCGCTGCATGCCCCCAAACGTAGGCACAGTACGAACCTGTGCAGCCGTAAACGTCTGCACCGTCTGTCCCGTAAAGGCATCGATGATGGAGAAATGATCCACGGACGCATCTTCCTGGCTCATGAACACAGCGCACTTGAGCGACTGTGGAAGATAGCCCATCAAATTCACCCTGATCCACTCCCCTGCCTGCATGTGCAAGGTAAAGAGCAGCATCAAGGCAAGAGCTAAATGTCTCATTCTGCTGCGGTTACTCGAATTAGTTCTGGATAGAATTCAGGTAAGTTGCACTTGTCGCCATGCTTATCCTTGAGGAACATGGTGAGCTTCTCATAAGCCTGGAGCAGGTTCACGTCCTTAATCTTAGCGCGGAAAGTATATGGAGAAAGGGTTCCAGACTCCTCAATACGCTGATAATCTATAGCATAGACCTTCCAGCCCTCGTAAATCTTATTCACATCTACAGGCACAGGAACAGACTTGATGCTGTAAGTAACCTTAGGTTTTACTGCATTTACTGCAGGTTTAGCCTCCTTCTTAGTGTTTTTCTGAAATTCACGAATGTCGGTCTTATCTGTGCCAATAGCCAAGAGGTATTTCTTCTTGTTCTTGTCCAGATAAATACGGTTGGTACCACTCTTGAGTTTTCCAATATAAGATGCCACGATATCCAGCTCTCTTGGAGAAAGCATGTTCAAACTGGTGACATAAGGTAAAATTTCCTGTTCTTTCTGGAGCAAAATCTCCGAGTTGAAAAAACGTACGTAAAAAGCCATAAAAAATAAAAAATATAAAAAGTTAAAAAATCAGTCTTTCCAGAGATAGTCCATCCACATAGGGACCTCCTCTTCCCAGGAGCCTTCGCTGTGGGTGCCTCCCATGTGCTTGTAGAGATACTGCTGAACCTCAGGGCCTTCGAGGCGTTCCTGGATGTTACAAATAATGCGCTCCAGCTTGCCCTGCTTATCCTCTAACTCGCCCCAGCTATAGAAGATACGGGTGTCTGGGAGTAATGGCATGCAGCGCTTAGGCTCTGCCTTAGCCGAACGGCTCACCATGCGGAAGGCTGGGGAGATGACGGCTGCCTTGGAGTAGATGTGATTGTATTTCAATACGGCATAGTATGCCATGATACCTCCCATGCTGGAACCGGCTATGGCTGTAGCCTCACGGTGCCACCAGGTGCGGTAGTTCTCGTCGATGTACTGTTTCAGGAAACCGGTGTACCAGTCCATGGTAGCTTTACCGGTACCCTTTACGGAGCCGGTGAACTTGGTATAATAATTATAAGGTGAATACTCTACCAGACGGTCGTTCCCATGCATGGAGCAATAAACGCCTACCACAATGACCTTCTTATCCCACTGATCCAGGAACTCACGGATTCCCCAGCTCTTGCCATAGGCTGCCTCATGGTCATAGAACAGGTTGTGGCCATCGAACATATAGACCACTGGATAACGCTCGTCAGACTCATAATAATCATTAGGGAGATACACGTTCACAATGCGGTTTTCTCCTGCAGGTTCACACCATAACTTGAAACTTTCTACCATCTACTTTCCTTTTCTGTGTGCAAAATTAGTGGAAACGGAGAAAAGCACCAAATTTGTGGGGCATAAACCTTGCAAGTTGGGAGGATTTGATGTACCTTCGCAGCTGTTTTCAACGAACAAAGAAGTTAAACATGCAAAAAAAAGCGTTTTTAGGGAGGAACAAGACCATCCGTTGGAGCCAGTTCAGTCACAAGGCGTATGCGGTCTTCCAGAGCATTGGCAGGGAGATCAACATCTGTACGCTGAGTGTGGCTACACTGACTTTTGCGATGCCGGATTCCGCTACGGCGCAGACGGTGCTTTCCAAGCAGAAGGACCAGAAGCAGAGCGTAACCACGGAGGAGGCATACGACTTGGATGAGCTTGAGGTTTTAGGTACACGTGTACCACTCTCTCCCGAACATTCCGTGCGCATCGTCCAGGTGCTGACACGACAAGAGATTGAGGGGTCGTCGGCCCAGAGTGTAAATGATTTGTTGAAGCTGGTAGCTGGCGTGGACGTCAGACAGCGTGGTGCCTACGGTATCCAGACGGATATAGGCGTGAATGGAGGCACAAGCGACCAGCTTACCGTGTTACTGAACGGTATCAATATCAGTAATCCCCACACCGGACATCTTACTGTGGACCTGCCTGTATCTGTGAATGATATTGAGCGTATTGAGGTCCTGGAGGGTGGAGCCAGCAGAGTGTATGGCTCATCGGCTTTCAGTGGCGCTATCAACATTGTGACTAAGAGGGAGTTAGACCGTAAGGGTTCCGTGAACCTGGCGGGTGGTTCCTTTGGTACGGTAGCTGCTGATGCCAGCCTGAATCTGAACGGTGCCCAGGTGCAGAACCGCGTTTCTGGTGGCTACTCTCGTAGCGATGGCGGTTCAATCAACAGTGATTTTAATAAAGGTAATGCGTTTGTGAGCGGTGCCTATGCCGGTGCCGACGTGGATGTGCGCTGGCAGGCGGGTTTCAGTACCATGAACTATGGTGCCAACACGTTCTACAGTGCAGCGTACAACAATCAGTACGAGGACAACCGCCGCTACATGGCTTCGGTTTCTGCTGAGACCAAGGGTAAATGGCATGTCATGCCTTCTATCTACTGGACACGCAGCTTGGACCACTATCTGCTAAACCGCGCTAATCCTGCAGCTTACGAGAATTTCCATCAGTCTAACGTGTATGGCGTGAACCTGAATGCCTACACAGAGTGGGCGTTAGGAAAGACGGCTGTGGGTGCCGAGGTGCGCAATGAGGGTATCATCAGCAGCAGCTTAGGTAAGCCATTGGAGAAGAAGGAATACGTGAAGGTGCCTGGCCACGATGCCAACTATACGCATCAGGACAATCGTACGAACATCTCCTACTACCTGGAACATGACGTGCTGCTGGACCGCGTGACCATCAGTCTGGGTCTGCTGGCCAACATGAACACGGCACTGGATTACAGATACCGTCTGTATCCGGGTGTGGACATCAGCTGGAGACCAGTGAATGGCTGGAAGGTGTATGCCAGCTTTAACCAGGCGCTGCGCATGCCTACCTTTACCGATTTATATTATAAGAGCCCTACCATTAACGGTAACATTGGCTTGAAACCAGAGAAGAGTACGGACTACACCGTGGGACTGCAGTACAGCTCTCCGGTGTTCCAGGGCAAGCTGAAGGCGTTCTACCGCAAGGGTACGGACATGATAGACTGGGTGAAATATGATGCGCAGGATACATTCCACTCTGCCAACTTCAAGATGGACTACCAGGGTGTGGAGCTGACTACCCAGGTGAACTTTACGGAAATCTGGGGAGCAGAGTCGATCCTGAAGCGTGCCAACCTGAGCTATGCGTACATTAACCAAAACCGTAAGGACGATAAGGTAATCTACGATTCCAACTATGCGTTTGACTACCTGAAGAATAAGTTGGTGGTTAGCGTAAACCACAGACTGTTCAGTAAGTTAGAGGCCGAATGGGCATTCCGCCTACAGCACAGAAACGGTCAGTTCACCCTGTACGAGGATGGAAAAAACACCGGTGTGCAGACCCCTTACGGAACCTATGGTATCCTGGATTTGAAACTCCAGTGGGTAGAACCAAAATACACCCTGTTCCTGCAAGGAAACAACCTGACAGACCACAGCTACTATGATTTAGGTAATGTAGCACAGCCTGGTTTCTGGTTCATGGGTGGTGTGAAAGTAAAATTATAAACCAAGATACGTTGAAAACAAAAGGGGCTCCGGAACGAATTCCGAGAGCCCCTTTTAATACAAATTATGTGCGTGTGTGAATTTAACCTAAGAAACTCAGCAAGATACCTGCAGCAACAGCAGAACCAATCACACCTGCTACGTTAGGACCCATAGCATGCATGAGCAAGAAGTTACGAGGATCAGCCTTAGCACCCTCGGTCTGAGATACACGTGCAGCCATAGGAACGGCACTTACACCTGCAGAACCAATCAGTGGGTTGATCTTCTCCTTCAGGAACAAGTTCATGACCTTAGCCATGATAACACCTGATGCAGAACCAATACCGAATGCTACGATACCTACGCAGAGGATACCCAAGGTCTGGAAGTTCATGAATGAGCTTGCAGTGGCGGTAGCACCTACGGTCAGACCCAGGCAGATTACCACGATGTTATTCAACTCATTCTGAGCAGCCTTGCTCAAACGCTCTACTACACCACTCTCCTTCATTAGGTTACCTAACATCAAGCATCCAATCAGGGTACCTGCAGATGGAACAATCAGGGAAACGATGATAGCCACTACAATAGGGAAAATGATCTTCTCCTTCTTGCTTACGGTGCGGAGCTGCTTCATGCGGATCTTACGCTCGTTCTCAGTAGTCAGGAACTTCATGATAGGTGGCTGAATCACTGGAACCAAGGCCATGTAGCTATAAGCAGCTACGGCGATAGGGCCTAACAGTTCAGGAGCCAGCTTACTGGTCAGGAAGATTGCGGTAGGACCATCGGCACCACCGATGATACCAATAGACGCAGCCTGTGCTGGAGAGAAACCGAAGATAGGGAGATCCAACTGGGTAACGATGAAGGTAGCGAAAATACCAATCTGAGCAGCAGCACCTAAAAGCAAGCTCTTAGGGTTTGCAATCAGCGGACCGAAATCGGTCATGGCACCTACACCCAGGAAGATCAAACAAGGATATACACCGGCCTTTACACCAATGTACAGAATATCCAGCAAACCACCATGAGCCATGATGTAACCATAGTCGTGATAGTGCTCACCACCCTCGCGAAGGAACTCATCGTTCCACATGTGTGAGTCGAACAGACCCGCACCCGGAAGGTTAGTCAGAATCATACCGAATGCAATTGGCAACAGCAACAGAGGCTCATACTGCTTCTGGATAGCCAGATACAGTAAGAAGCAGCCAATGCCAAGCATCACAAAGTTCTTCCAGCCTTCGCCGACGAAGAACGAGGTGAATCCCATTTCTGATGTAAACTTGTCTAAGCTCTCAGCCAGGCTGAAATCCTGCGCAAGGACAGGGGTAGCTACCAACAAGAGTAACACCAAAATGGTAAATATGCGATTGAAATTTTTCATATTAACAAGAATATCAAGCCAATTCTACTAATGCCTGTCCACTCTGAACCTGAGCACCTGCAGCTACCAATACGTTCTTTACGGTACCACCAAACTCAGCAGTGATGTTGTTCTCCATCTTCATAGCCTCCATGACTACTACGGTGTCACCAGCATTTACCTGCTGACCAGCAGCAACCAATACCTTAGTTACGGTACCTGGCAGTGGTGCAGTGACTGACTTTGCGCCTGCTGGTGCAGGAGCAGCCTTAGGTGCAGCAGCTGGAGCAGCTGCAGGAGCAGCTACTGGAGCAGCGGCAACTGGTGCAGGAGCAGCGGCAGCCTGGAAGTCAACCAATGCATCGCCCTGGTTTACACTCTGGCCCTTAGCTACTAATACCTTATTAACTGTACCATCAGCCTCGGCTACGATATCGTTAGCCATCTTCATAGCTTCCATGACAATCATGACATCACCCTTCTTTACCTTCTGACCATCGGTAACCAGAATGTTAGTGATGGTACCTGGCAGTGGTGAGCTAACCTGTGAAGGACCAGCAGCAGGAGCTGCAGCGCGTGCAGCTACTGGAGCAGCGCCACCAGCAGCAGGACGAACTACTACAGGAGCAGCAGCTTTCAATACAGGAACTTCTACGGTATATGCCTTTCCATTTACTGTAACCTCAAGAACACCGTTGTCCTGCTCTGCTACAGTGGCAGAATAATCTACTCCACCTATCTTAAATTTGAAATCTTTCATTTTTTCTTCTTTTAGCATTAATTTAAAGTCTTGTATTCAGGACAGCACCCCAATGAGCATTCTCATTCTGACGGATAGTGAGGATTCCACTCTCCTTATCGTGTGCATCGTTCAAATACAAATAAACAGCAACTGCAACGGCGGCTTTCTCGTCCTCCGATGCATTCTCAACAGGCTGAGCAGCAGGAGTTTCCGGTGCTGCGGCTGGCTTTGGAGCTGCGCTCTTGGCTACCAGGCTGAACACCTGAAGCACAAGAACCAGCAGACAGAGAATGATGAATACTACACCAATTCCCATGCCAGTCATGAGCCATGTATCTGAAGTGATTGATAATAAAACCATAAGATTCTAATTTAGATTACAGTGGAATATTACCATGCTTACGTGGAGCATTAGTCAGGCGCTTAGTTGCCAGCTCTTCCAATGCGCGTACAATGCGGAAACGGGTATTGCGAGGCTCGATGACATCGTCAATGTAACCCAGGCTTGCTGCATTATATGGATTAGCAAACAGCTTAGTGTACTCTTCTTCCTTCTCCTTGATGAATGCCTTAGCATCTTCACCTGCCTCCTTCTTAGCCTTAGCTTCCTTAGCATACAGAACGGCAGCTGCACCACTTGCACCCATTACAGCGATCTCTGCTGATGGCCATGCGTAGTTCAAGTCGCCACGCAACTGCTTACAGCTCATTACCACGTGTGAACCACCGTAAGACTTACGCAATGTGATAGTTACCTTAGGCACAGTAGCCTCACCGTAAGCATACAGCAACTTAGCACCGTGCAGGATGACTGCATTGTACTCCTGACCTGTACCAGGCAAGAATCCAGGTACGTCAACCAATGTTACCAATGGAATATTGAAGGCATCGCAGAAACGTACGAAACGTGCACCCTTACGAGAAGCGTTGCAGTCCAATACACCGGCCATCTGCTTAGGCTGGTTTGCTACTACACCTACTGCCATACCATTAAAACGAGCGAAACCTACAATCAGGTTCTTAGCAAAACCTGGCTGTACCTCAAGGAACTCACCATTATCTACCAGACCAGCAATGACCTGATACATATCGTAAGGCATGTTTGGATTCTCTGGGATGATTTCATTCAGGTAATCCTCCATACGGTCGATAGGATCGGTACAAATCTGACGTGGAGTCTTCTCCAAGCAGTTCTGTGGGATATAGCTTACCAACTTCTTGATCAATGCGATAGCCTCTTCCTCGGTAGAAGCAGTGAAGTGGGTAACACCACTCTTGGTAGAGTGTACAGATGCACCACCCAGGCTCTCCTGATCTACATCTTCACCAGTTACAGTCTTTACAACGGCAGGACCGGTAAGGAACATGTATGAGGTCTTTTCCATCATGAGGGTAAAGTCGGTCAAAGCTGGAGAATAAACAGCACCACCAGCACAAGGACCAAAGATACCAGAAATCTGAGGGATGACACCAGAGCAGTTGATGTTACGCTGGAAAATCTCAGCATAACCTGCCAATGCGTTGATACCCTCCTGAATACGTGCACCACCTGAATCATTCAAACCGATAACTGGAGCACCTACCTTCATGGCCATATCCATGATCTTGCAGATTTTCTCTGCCAATGCCTCTGAAAGAGAACCTGCATTTACAGTGAAATCCTGTGCGAATACATATACCAAACGACCGTCGATAGTACCGGAACCGGTTACAACACCATCGCCCAGGTAGTGCTTCTTGTCCATACCGAAGTTGTGGCAACGGTGCTTCTTAAACATATCATACTCTTCAAAGCTTCCTTCATCGAGGAGCATTGCTATACGTTCGCGAGCGGTATATTTACCTTTCGCATGCTGCTTGTCGATGGCTTTCTCACCACCGCCAATACGAGCTTGCTTACGGAGCTCAATGAGCTCTTGCAGCTTTTCTGTTTGTTTACTCATAATTGATTAGATATATAATGTTTTTAATTTCAAATTATCTTGCAAATTTAGCTAAAAGAATACAAAAAGTTAAATTTACGAATAGTCTTTTTCTTAAGAAAAGATAAAAAATTTAACTTTGCAATAGAATATGATAAAATTAGGCATCGACTTAGGCATAACAGCCACAAAAATTGCTGCTATAGAAGGCACGGAGGTAGCATTTACGGAGATTCTTCAGGGGGAAATCACGCCGGGAATGGTAGAGGAACTGGTGAGAAATCACGGCTTCTCGGCCTCTGATGTGGAGCAGGTGCAAATCACGGGTGTGGGGCAAGACCAAATGAACTTTACCATCTGTGGCTGCAAACCGGTGTGCGTACATGAATTCAAGGCTAACATGTGTGGCGCCAAGTTTTTCTGTAACCTAGAACGCTTTATTATAGTTAGTATGGGTACGGGTACATCTTTTGTAAAGGTGGAGGGCAACGAATACCAGCATCTGGGCGGTAGTGCAATGGGTGGCGGTACGCTTGCGGGACTTTCACGCATGATTTTCCATGGCGAGGACCCAACGTATATCTGTAGTCTGGCGGAAAAGGGCGACTTGGGGAACATTGACCTGCATCTGGATGAAGTGGCACCAGTGGACCCTGCCTTTCCACTGCGCATTACGGCATCGAACCTGAGGAAGGGAGACCATAACACCCAGACCGAAGATGCAGCGCTAGGACTGCTGAACCTGGTGGTGCAGAACATTGGTGTGATGGCACATTTCGCGGGTTTGGGATTCGGAATACGGGATTTTGTATTCATCGGAAGAGTGACACAGATTCCACAGTGTACGCAGTTGATGGAGCAGGTATCTACGTTGTTCCACTGCAACTTCATCTTCCCTGAATTAGCATCTTTTGGAACGGCTATAGGTGCCGCATTAGCAAAATCAGAATAACTATAATAAGATATGAGAAAAACATTATTACTTGTTGACTGTCAGTATGATTTCATAGATGGTGGTAATTTAGCCGTAGCGGGTTCTCAGGTCATGATGGACGCACTTGCGGATTATATTTCTGGGCTTCCTGCGGGTTATTACGAACACATCGTAATGACTGCAGATTTCCATCCATGGGGGCACTGTTCGTTTGGGGAATGGCCTATGCACTGTGTAGCGCACACGCATGGAGCTGCCATCTACGATGCCGTTTTCCAGGCAGCTGTGGCACATGACCCTGAATGTGTGGTACTTACCAAGGGAACCTTGAAGGACCGTGATGAATATTCCATCTTTCAGAGTCAGGAGAATGGACCTAAGCTATTAGACATGCTGGAGGCGTGGGATTCCGAGCAGATTGATGTCTGTGGCATCTGTGGTGATATCTGCGTGCTGAATACGCTGAAGGATATGCTGGAAACGCCGTTTGGCAGCAAGCTGCATGTGCTTCCGGAGTTCAGTCCATCGCTGGATGGAGGCACGGCACTGAGTCAGTTAATTTCCGAGCATCAGTTGTAATAAACGAAAAAAACCACCACTTCACAGTGGTGGTTTTTCGATGCTTATAAAAACTTAATTGCTTACGAGAAATATAGACCACTGTCTATACTAATTATGCTCTCGAAAACATTGCAAAGTTACAATAATATTTTTAATCTCCAATAGATTGCGTATATTTTTTCTCCCCCCAGGTTTACCCCCAGCTGGGAATTGTCTTCCTGAACAAAGTGAAGGATCTCGTCCAATCCAGTTAAGGAATATTGGACGAGATCCTTCATTTCGTTTTACTCCATTCAGGATGACAGGTGGAAAGTGAGGATGAATTTACACAATGTCCCCTTGTGTAGATTACTTTACTTCCTTGTTGATACCACAGAGTGCCATGATAGCGTTCAGGTCCTCTACAGTTCTTACGTCGGTCAGTGTTGCACGCTTAACGATAGAACCCTTCTCGTTACTGCGAGTGATTTCCAAGTTGAAAGTGAAAACGTTATTCATTGGAAGATAGTCGGAAGTAGCTTGAATTCTCCAAGCAGAAGCTGCTGCCTTATCTGAATAGCAATAGAAAGTTGGGAGAACGCGCTCCTCATGGTTTGTCTTGAAACCATTGTTCAACAGGATTTCTTTTGTTAATTCCATAATATTCAATTTTTTAAATTTACTTGTTCTAAATTTAGGAGCCAAACACCTTAGTTAGGGTGGCTATTCATTGGCAAATATAATAAAAAAATCACTATATGTATGGTAAAATGACAAAAAAATAAATCACTTTCACTTTTTCTTGGTCACCTTATGGGATTTGAGTAATTTTGAAGCCAATTTATATATATAAAGATGGCACAACGAATTACAGGGCATACAGAGCTGATAGGATTACTGGCAAACCCTATCCGAAACAGCAAATCGCCCATGATGCACAATACGGCATTCGAGGCTTTAGGACTGGACTTTGCATACTTGGTTTTTGAGGTGGATCAGACTACACTCAAGGATGCAATTCAGGGCATGAAAGCACTGAAAGTGAAGGGGTTCAATGTTTCTATGCCGAATAAAACGGCGGTGATGCAGTACTTGGATGAAATCCTTCCGGCAGGTCAGCTTTGCGGTGCTGTGAATACGGTTCTGAATCAAGATGGACGATTAATAGGCACCAATACCGATGGTCTGGGCTTCATGCTTGCGTGTGAGGCGCAGGGCATGCACATCAAGGGTAAGAAAATCACCGTATTAGGTGCAGGCGGTGCTGCTACAGCTGTATGCATGCAGGCAGGATTAGATGGTGTCTCTGAGATTTCCATCTTCCAGGGTGCTGATGCGTTCTGGGACAAGGCACTGCAGAATGCGGAGAAACTGAATACACAGACATCGTGCAAGGCGAAGGTTTTCCACTTGGAGGACACAGAGGCATTGCGCCGTGAAATAAATGATTCCGTGATGCTGGTGAATGCCACTGGATGCGGGTTCTGTCAGCCTATAGGTCCTTGTCTGATTCCCGACAAATCCTATCTGCGTCCGGATCTGATGGTATTCGATGTGATCTACTCCCCTGCAGAAACCCAGTTGCTGGCATGGGCAAAAGAGGTAGGTTGCACGTGTTCCAACGGCTTGGAAATGATGTTCCACCAGGGTGCCGCTGCCTTTAAATGGTGGATGGGAAAAGAGATGCCACTGGATATCGTACGAAAGGTTTTTAAAGAATTATATGGTTAAAATCATACATTGGCTAGACGAGCATTTAGAGGAAGTGCTACTTACACTTTTACTGATAGGCATTTCAGTATTAGTTGTGGGTCAGGTATTTGCGCGTTATCTGTTCAACCATTCCTTGAGCTGGAGTGATGAGTTGGCCCGTTACTTTTTGGTATGGTCGGCTTTCTTGAGCGTGAGCTATTGCGTAAAGAAACGCATCTCCATCAAGATAGACCAGTTCCAGAATTCCATGTCGAAACCTATCATTCCATGGATTAAGATGATCAGGCACACCATAGTGTTTGCGTTCTGCGCCATTATGGTGCCATACGCCTGGACCTATGTGCAGCAATCCATACAGAGTGGAGCTACCAGTTCTGCACTTCAGCTGCCCATGGTGTATATTCAGAGTGCGCCGTTAGTGGGTTTCATCTTACTGATGATTCGTGTGGCCCAGGCGTGGTTACGCGAGTTCCGTCGCTCCTGGAAGTACCTGCTCATCAGCTTCAAGCAGTTCATGAAGAACCAGATTAAAGAAAAGGAGGAAGCCGTATGACATTTCTGATTATCATCCTTTTCATCATCATGCTGTGTCTGGCAGTGCCTATCGGACTAGCCGTAGCAGGAACCTCTATCCTACCATCGCTCATGTCGGACAGCTTTACCGTAAGTGGTCCTTTCATCTTGCGCTCCATGCTGGGTGGCGTAAACCAGACTACCCTGCTGGCTATTCCACTCTTCGTGCTTTCCGGTATCATTATGGCACGAGGCAGCGTTTCCAAGAAACTGTTCGATGTATTTGCCTATTTCATCGGTAAACGCACAGCAGGTATTCCATGCGCAGTGGTGATTACCTGTCTATTCTTTGGTGCCATTTCCGGTTCCGCACCTGCCACAGTAGCGGCAGTGGGTTCCATGACCATTCCTATCATGCTGGAAATGGGATACAACAAGAAGTTCACCGTGGCCCTGGTGGCTGTCTCCGGTGGACTGGGCGTCATTATCCCACCTTCCATACCTTTCATTCTCTATGCGCAGGCAGCGGGTGTGTCTGTATCCGACCTATTCATGGCGGGTATTATCCCTGGATTCCTGATAGCCTTTATCCTGATGGGCTACTCCTGGGTGTACTGCAAAGTGAACGGAGAGGACAAGAAAGCCATAAACCGTGTGGTGAACGAACTGCATAAAGAGAAGTTTATCAAGGTGTTAAGTTCATCTATCTGGGCGCTGATCACACCTATTATTATATTAGGCTGCATTTACAGCGGCATTACATCGCCTACTGAAGCAGCTGCCATTGCGGTGTTCTACTCTCTTGTCATCTCCCTGTTTGTGTATCGCACCCTGAGGTTCCAGGATTTATGGGGCATCTTCATTGAGGCAGTGAGAACCTACGGTCCTGTGCTGTTTATCCTGGCGGCATCGGTGGCATTCAGCAGAATCCTAACCTTGATGCAGATTCCACAAGGACTGTCCACATGGATTACGAACGATTTCTCCAATATGGGTATTATACTGTTGGTTATCAATATCATTCTGCTGTTTGTAGGTATGATTATGGATACCACACCTGCCATTATGATCCTAACCCCTATCTTGCTGCCAGCAGCACAGTTGTTTGGAGTGGATCCCATACATTTTGGCATCATCATGGTAGTGAACCTGGCAGTAGGATTTGTCACCCCACCTATCGGCGTGAACCTATTTGTGGCTTCATCGCTGTCCAATGTCCCAGTCATGGAACTAGCCCGAAAAGCAGCACCTATGATTGTACTATTCCTGGTAGCCTTATTGCTGATTACCTTTATCCCAAGTATTAGCCTAGCCTTAATAGATTGAAAATGAAAAGGATTTCAAAGATACTGATGATGGCTATGAGCTTGCTGATGCTCTGGGGTTGTATGGAACCCAAGGGAAAGCAGACCTTTGCGTGGGTCATTGCTACAGCAAGTCCGGAGAATACCGTGACGGGCATTTTTGCCAATACCTTTGCGCAGAAAGTAGAGGAGCTCTCACATGGGGAACTACGCATGCAAGTCTATCACAACTCCGTATTAGGCGGTGACACTGAACTGCTGGAGTCCGTGCAGTGCGGCGACATTCCATTTGTGGTGCAGAATACCGCACCCGAGGTAAGCTATATGCCAGAGCTCTGTCTGTTTGACCTGCCTTGTGCATTTGCAAATATAGAAGATCTGCATACCGTATTGGACAACCATAACTTTATGCAGAAAATCAATAAGATATACGAGAAATCCGATTTTCATCTCTTAGCTTTAGCCG
>JAUNHZ010000206.1 GCA_030523705.1 Bacteroidales bacterium | reverse complement strand
GCCATGATGAATGTGCTGAATAATGCCCTGGGAGAGTGCGTGATAGCTTGTGTGGATGCAGATTATGACTATCTGGCGCAAGGAGCTACAGAGACTTCCAGAGAGGTTTGCGAGAATCCGTATATCTTCCATACTTATGCCTACGCCATAGAGAATTACCAGTGTAATGCTAAGGACTTGCACGATGTCTGTGTAATGGCTACCCTGAATGACCATAAGATTATTGATTTTGAAGTTTTCTTTGAGCTTTATTCTAAGATAACCTATCCACTGTTTGTCTGGAGTATTTATTTTAACCGCAAGAGAGATTTAAATACGTTTCCTATCTTGATGCTTGGAAATGTAACTCGCTTGGACAATATCCAGATAAGGAACCCGCAGAGATCACTGGACCGGCTGAAGGCAAAGGTGGATAGGAAACTGGAATACTTTGAAACCAATTATCCAGATTATGTGGCTGAAGTTGAAGATCTTAAAGGCGTGCTCAGGGATCTTGGCGTTCGCCCGGAGAATACGTATTATTTCATGCAGGGGCATCATATTTTTGAGAATGTGACCATGAAAGTGGTAGGCCCGGTATGTCAGTATTTGCGTAGTGAGCGAGAGAATGAAATCAGGGAATTGGCTGCCCATGAGATGCAATTCCAGAATGAATTGACCAGCTACGGGCACAGCCTTTGTTCCGTGGAATTGATGCTGAAAAAGAATCGTACCATCAAGGATTGTGAACCATTCGAACGTTTGAAACGCGATATTGAAAAATTCTTAGCGAAAATGAACTGATTTTCGGTGGTTTTCCTTCTTTTAATCAAGTAATTTTCATACCTTTGCACCCAAAATCTATTAAATTTACGAAAATGACTGAAACTAAGAAGATTAAGACCGCTTTGGTCTCTGTTTTTCATAAAGATGGCTTAGATGAGTTGCTGACTAAGCTGCATAATGATGGTGTACAGTTCTTGTCAACTGGTGGTACTCGTGCTTTCATTGAGTCTCTGGGCTTCCCTTGCGCAGCAGTTGAGGAACTGACTACTTATCCTTCAATCTTGGGTGGTCGTGTCAAGACTTTGCACCCAAAAGTATTCGGTGGTATCCTTGGTCGTCGTGCTTTGGCTGAAGACCAGGCAGAAATGGCAAAGTTCGAGATTCCTGAGATTGACTTGGTCATTGTGGATCTGTATCCTTTCGAGGCAACTGTAGCTTCTGGTGCAGATGAACCTGCTATCATTGAGAAGATTGACATAGGTGGTATCTCTTTGATTCGTGCAGCTGCTAAGAACTTTAATGACGTTGTCATCGTACCAAGTAAGGCTGAGTACAAGCCATTGCTGGATATTGTAAACCAGCAGGGTGCTGCAACTACATTGGAGCAGCGTCGTTGGTTTGCAACTCAGGCATTCGGTGTCTCTAGCCACTATGATACAGCTATTCACGCTTATTTTGAGAAATAAGATTAACCGTTAAGATTTTAAAGATTCATGGGATTCTTTTCTTTTACGCAAGAAATTGCAATGGACTTGGGTACCGCAAATACCATCATCATCAGTGATGGCAAGATTGTGGTAAATGAGCCTTCTGTTGTAGCACTTGACAATCGTACAGAGAAGATGATTGCTGTGGGAGACCAGGCAAAGCTGATGTACGAGAAAACAAATAAGAACATCCGTACCATTCGCCCATTGCGTGACGGCGTGATTGCCGACTTTAACGCTTGTGAGCAGATGATGCGTGGTTTGATTAAGAAAGTACATACAGGTACTCATCTTTTCTCACCTTCACTCCGCATGGTGATTGGTGTGCCATCGGGAAGTACTGAAGTGGAGTTGCGTGCTGTACGTGACTCTGCAGAACATGCTGGTGGACGTGATGTATATCTGATTTTTGAGCCAATGGCAGCTGCATTGGGTGTAGGCCTGGATGTTGAGGCTCCAGAGGGTAACATGGTTGTTGATATAGGTGGTGGTACCACTGAAATCGCAGTGATCTCTTTGGGTGGCATCGTTTCTAATAACTCCATCAAGGTTGCAGGTGATGATTTGACACTGGATATCCAGGAGTATATGCGTCGTCAGCATAATGTGAAAGTCAGCGAGCGTATGGCTGAACGAATCAAAATTCATGTAGGCTCTGCTTTGACTGACCTGGAAGAAAATGCGCCAGAGGACTATGTAGTTCACGGACCAAACTGTATTACTGCATTGCCAATGGAGATTCCTGTATGTTATCAGGAAATTGCTCACTGCTTGGATAAGTCTATCTCTCGTATTGAGACTGCAGTACTGAGCGCATTGGAGGAGACTCCACCAGAGTTGTATGCTGATATCGTGAAGAATGGTATCTATCTGACTGGTGGTGGTGCTTTGCTGCGTGGCTTGGATAAGCGTCTCACTGCAAAGATCAACATTCCTTTCCATGTAGCAGAGGATCCATTGTTGAGCGTTGGTAGGGGTACAGGTGTTGCTCTGAAGAATGTAGATAAGTTCTCGTTCTTGATGCGATAAATGAAGAATTTACTTCTTTTTCTACAGAAGTATTATTATTGGTTTGTATTCCTGATACTGGAAATAGTAAGCTTTGTCTTACTTTTCCAGTTTAATAATTATCAGGGTAGTGTGTATTTCACCTCGGCCAATGTGGTGAGCGGCTACGTGTATGAAGTGCAGTCGCGCATCACATCGTATTTTTCTTTGAGACAGATTAATCAGGAACTTACAGACCAGAATGTGCGTTTGTCTGCTGAAGTGGCCCAGCTTCGTCAGCAGTTGAATGCTGCTGTCCCTGTGGATTCTGCCGCCTTGTCGCCTAGCGTGAAGAAGGTGTTTTCTTCTTTCTCTACCATCTCGGCCGATGTGATTAGCTCTACGTTGAATCGTACCACTAATTTCTTGACAATCAATAAAGGTACGGCCGATGGCATTGAACCAGAGATGGGTGTAATAGGCGGAAAAGGTTTGGTGGGTGTGGTTTATCAGTCAACTCAGCACTATTCGCTTATCATGCCTGTGGTGAATACTCGCTCTAACATCAGCTGCCGTATCCGTGGTCGTGATTATTTTGGCTACTTGCGCTGGGATGGAGTAGATAGCCATTATGCCATGTTAGAGGATGTGCCAAGACATGCTTTCTTCAAGAAGGGTGATTTGGTGGAGACCAGTGGCTTCTCTGAAATGTTCCCAGAGGGAATCTTCGTGGGGGTAATAGAGAACATCTATAATTCTGCCGATGGTGTTTCGTTCCAGTTGAAGGTTAAGCTTGCCACAGATTTTGTTCGTTTTAGAGATGTGC
>JAUNHZ010000205.1 GCA_030523705.1 Bacteroidales bacterium | reverse complement strand
AGGATACCGTATGATTCCGGTGCCTGAGAATCAAGCATTGAGAGCAAGCCTTGAGGGAAAATCGCTTGATGAGCTGACTGCCATTCTTTCTACTTATAAGACCCTGCACAACTCTACCGATGTGGATACACCTAAGCGGGCTATACGTGCGATAGAGATAGGGGAGTACTACCGTCAGCATCCGGTGCAAGAGAGAGAGTTCCCGGAGATTCATTCCTTGATTGTGGGAGTGGACATAGACCGCGAACTCCGTCGTGAAAAGATCACCCGAAGGTTGAAGCAGCGTCTGGACAATGGCATGCTGGATGAGATTCGTAGATTGCTGGATATGGGTATCCCTGCGGAAGACCTTATTTATTATGGGTTAGAGTATAAGTTCCTGACCCAACATGTGATAGGGGAGCTCAGCTATGATGAGATGTTCTCTCAATTGGAAATTGCCATTCACCAGTTTGCGAAAAGACAGATGACATGGTTCAGGGGCATGGAGCGCAGAGGGTTTGAAATCCACTGGATAGATGCCACTCAATCCATGGAAGACAAAGTGAATGCCATACGCAAATTGCTGGAATAAAGAATGCTAGCTTTTTATCCTCCGTGACAAATGCGAAGGATTTCATCCTCATCAAGTAACTTGATTTTCTTACCTTCAATTCCTATGATTCCCTCTGTGGCAAAAGCGGAGAGTGTGCGAATGGCGTTAGAGGTTGTCATGTTTGACATGTTGGCCAAATCCTCTCTAGATACATTGATATTCAGGGTAGTACCATCCTCTTCGAAACCATAGCGTGTCTTGAGCTTCAAAATGGCCTCGGCCAGACGGCCGCGGATGTGTTTTTGGGTCATGTTAACGGCACGAGCATCGGCAATGCTTAGGCCGTGAGCTAGCTGGCGAAGGAAGAACACGGCAATCTCAGAGTTCTCCCGAATGAACTTGCTGAGTATGGAAAGAGGTACGTGGCAGATGACGGATGGCTCAAAAGCGGCAGCACTCGTAATGCGGTTTGTCCCAGAGAAATGTGCTCTGTATCCAAAGTAATCACCTTGTTTCATGACACGGATAATCTGGCTTCGTCCACCAAAGCCTTCCTTGCATATTTTTACTTTTCCACTAAGCAAACACATGAGATGGGAAGGGGTGTCTCCCTCCTTATAGATGAACTCATTCTTCTTGTATTTCCTGAGTGTCAAATTCGATGCAAGTAGCTTGCGCTGTTCCTCGTTTAGCGGCAGCCAGAGATCTTTTATGGAACTAATAATCTGCTCCGGACTGTGCTCTTTCTTTGCCATATGTCTTTTATGTCTTACCTTGTCGAAAATCCGTGCAAAGATACGGGTAAAAACTTAAAACAGAAAATTTAGGGACAAAAAAATGAATGTTACTCTTGGTTTTCGGGAGGTGTATCATCCATATGATAGATAATGCCTTCCTCGTCGAAGTCGTCAGGCGTTTCATCTTCGGCCAATACGGGCTTCTGGGGCCCTTCTTTCCGGAATATCCATGCCAGGAAAGTGCCGGATATGGCACCATCTAAATGGCCTTCCCATGAAGTGGTGGGGCTGGCAAACCAAGGGAACATGTTCCACAACATGCTGCCATAGAGGAAGACAACCAGCATGGATACAGCGATGAGTGGAATGTGCTTTCTCAGGATGCCGCTGAAGAACAAGAAAAAGGCCAGAGAGTAGATGAGTCCGCTTGCGCCTACATGCCATCCCGGCTTACCAATGATCCAGGTGAGCAAGCCCCCGATGAGCCATGCCAGAAGGAATACGGTGGAGGCAAAATCCTTATAGAAATAGTACAGGCACCAGAGGAGGATGAACAGGGGGATGGAATTGTAAAAGAGGTGCTGCCAGTCGGCATGGATGAGCGGATGAGCAAAGATGCCAAACAAGCCGTCCTTGTGCAACGGATGGATGCCCAAGTGCGTGAAATCCCATCCCATTCCCCATTTTAACGAATGTATGCAATACAGTACGAAGAGGAAAAAGAAAGGGAAAAATAATGCTAGGTACAAACGGTTTACGGTTTTATTTTCCACGGTTCTCTTTTAATTTCTCTGCAATGCTACGAAAAAATAGTCGAAAATGGAAATTTTATGGCCTTTAATTTTCCTATTTAGCGAATTTTGAGTAATTTTGAAAACTAGTAAAGTATTTACTTGTTAATTGAAAATCTATAAACCTATTAAATAAACGCTATGAGCTATTTACGATTTGACAAAACCGTGATGACGAACTTGGAGGAATCGCTTCCACGCGAGGTGCTTCGTACCAATCGCTCCGGTGCTTATTCTAGTTCTACAATCACTGATTGTAATACTAGAAAGTATCATGGATTGCTCGTTGTTCCGATTCCTGAATTGGACGATGAAAATCATGTGCTGCTGTCCTCACTTGACGTGACAGTCATTCAGCATGGTGTTCCTTTCAATTTGGGTCTACACAAGTATCAGGGCAATAACTATAGCCCTAATGGACACAAGTACATCCGTGAGTTCGATTGTGAGAAAGTGCCTACCACTACTTATCGTGTGGGTGGAGTGGTACTGAAGAAAGAAGTACTTTTTGTACACCATGAGAGCCGTTTGTTGCTTCGCTATACGTTGGTTGAAGCACACTCTGCTACCACTCTTCGTTTCCGCCCATTCCTGGCTTTCCGCAGTGTTCGTCAGTTTACTCATGAGAACGGTGTCGCAAGCCGTGAGTATCACAATGTAGATAATGGTATCAAGACCCGCATGTACGAGGGTTACCCAGAGTTGTTCATGCAGCTGAGCAAGAAGAATGAGTTTATCTTTGAGCCAGACTGGTATAAGAACATTGAGTATCCAAAAGAGCAGGAGCGTGGTTATGATACATTGGAGGACTTGTATGTACCTGGCTATTTCGAAGTGCCAATCAAGAAGGGTGAGAGCATTGTATTCTCTGCAGGTATCTCTGAGATTGCATCTAAGAAACTGAAGTCAATGTGTGAGTCGGCTATTGAGTCTCGTACTCCACGTAATTCCATCAAGCACTGTCTGGTTAACGCCGCTCATCAGTTCTATAATTTCCAGAATGGCGAGGAGTATATCCTGGCAGGTTATCCATGGTTCAAGAGTCGTGCCCGTGATACATTTATCGCACTTCCAGGTTTGACATTGGCTATTGGCGAGATTGATGAGTATCATACTATCATGAATACAGCCATCAAGGCTATCAATGACTTTATAGATGGAAATCCTATCAGCGTGAAGCTGACTGAGATGGAGCATCCTGATGTTCTGTTGTGGGCTATGTGGACCATTCAGCAGTATGG
>JAUNHZ010000204.1 GCA_030523705.1 Bacteroidales bacterium | reverse complement strand
TACCATTTGGTACCAACATGCATAAAGATGGCTCTGTAGTGAGTGCTGTGGTCAAGATTGTGTTCTTAATGGTCATCGTTTCTGCCACATCGCCTATGGAGATTTCGGCATTTACAATTCTTTGGGTCTCTGTGGTTTCCAGTATTGTAGTTGGAGCCATACCTAGTGGAGGAATGACTGGAGAATTGCTTATCTGCTCTATCTTAGGTTTTTCTCCAGAATTGGCAGGTAGTCTTCTTGTTATTGCAACTATTGTAGATATTCCAGCAACCCTATTGAATTCTGGTGAAAATGTAGTGGCAGCCGTGTTAGTAGATAAATTAAATAAAGCAAAATGAAACATTCATATCTTATTTATATTGTAAGCCTAATTTTTGCAGCTTGTCAGACAAAAACAGAAACCATGCAAAATCTTACATCTTTAACGCATGATTTAGATTCAATACTCCAACAGCGTTTTCCTGATGATGAACCAGGAGCATGCGTAATTGTTAAGCAGGGAGATAGCTTAATTTATAACCGTTGTTTTGGGTATGCTATTCTTCCGGGACATGAAAATGAAGAAGGTGTACGCATTACGCCTGATACAAAGTTTAATATCTGTTCCGTTTCTAAACAGTTTTCTGCATTAGCTTTATTAAAATTAGAGGAAATGGGCTTAATTTCTCTCCAAGACCCAGTAAAAAAGTATTTCCCAAAGTTTCAGGCACCATTTTTTGATCATATTACGCTGGCTAATTTGCTTTCACATACTAGTGGTCTGCCTGATTCAAGACCTCGTACCCAAGCGGAATGGAAACGCTATACGGCATTGCACGATACTCAGTTCAAGACCGTTGAGGATTTCAAGCGTTTCTGTGAAGTAGAAGAAAGTGTGCGATACATGGAGACATTGGATTCTTTGGCTTTCGAACCTGGCTCTCAATATGAATATCAGAATCCTACCTTCCAGTTGGCGGAATTAATCATAGAACAAGTAACTGGAACTGATTTTGATACTTGGATGAAAGAAAATATCTTTATCCCTGCTGGTATGACCGAAACTGTATATTTTGAACCAGAACGTGAAATAAAAAATATGGCGCATGGCTATCAACCAGTCGGGTTCACCACTCTGAATGGTGACAATGTCCCTGCGGAAAACCCATTTGACTATTGGAGAGACAAAAAACAAAAATGGGAGGAAAATGATTATGGAGAAGCTTCATTCTATGGAACGAAAGCCGATGGTGGTATCTATACCTCACCTATGGAATTCTTGAAATATGACGAGGCACTCTATCACGATAAGATTGTAAGTAAGACTTCAAGAGAAAAGGCTCATACAGCTTATATACTGACAGATATAGATTATACCGATTATGGCTATGGTTTTTTTCTAGAACATAATCCAAATCGGTCAAATAAAATTTATCATACAGGAGATAATGGCGGTTTCTTGATTTTTGAAGGACGTATTCCAGAGAAGGATATTTTCTATCTAGTATTTGCAAATCGCCCAGATTGGGAACGAGAAATTACTATTGAAGCCATTGATCAGGTACTGATGAAATATATCCCATAAAAAAGATGGTGAAATCGTTTAAAGACTCCACCATCTCTTTTATTTAATAATAATAATTAGTATTCAATCAGTGGCTCCAACTCCTTAGCCTGAGCAATCATCTTCTCCAACTCAGAAACTGCAGGTACACGGTTGCAAAGGTTCTTTGCCTCGTTTACCTCTACCAACTTAGGCTGCAAATTAGCAGGTACTCTGTGACGGAATTCTTTTACAGTATCAACACCAGCTGCTTCCAACAATTCTGCAAACTGACCAGCAATACCATTAATACGGAACAAGTCTGCATGGTTTGTCCACTTCAAGATCAACTTGTGGCTGATACCAGTAGCCTCTTCAACCTTTTTTCTTCCTGCAGGTTTTGCACACTGCTCCAATAGATTTTCAGTAGTCTTGATTCCTACTTCGGCAAGCTTAGCTGCGTAAACTTCACCGATTCCTTCAATTTGCTCAATTTTGTAAGCCATAGTTTGTGATTTTATGTTAATAATGATTTATAAGTTCTTGTCAGGCATGCACATCTTCTGCTTGAACAATTTAAGTTTTTCTGGGTCAGCTCCTAAAGCAAGGATAGCATAATTATCTATATTATCGTACCTTTTGCGTATAGTGCTCATTGTTTTAATTAGGTGCCTCTGTTGAGCCATATACAACTGATAAGTAGCCAAACCTATAGAGAAACTATGGGTAAGAGCTCCTACCATGCAGCCTTTTTTTACTGCCTTAGGATAAACTGATTGATTCGTCTTAATGTAATCCTTCAGCACCAAATTTCTACTTACACCTAATATATTTAAGATAATGGCAGCCAAAATCCCAGTACGGTCTTTACCTTCTGTACAATGGAATAGCACAGCCTCATTGGCTAATACACTGTCAATGACTGCGTTCAATGCTTTACCTATCTGCTGCTGTGTTTCCTGATTAGTTACCATGTTCAAATACAGTGTTTCCATATCAGGCATCAAGGCATGAAGTGCATTTTTATCCTTTCGTAACTTACGAACTATCGTTATAGGATCTGATCCCGATTGGTGCGTAATTCCCATCGTCTCATTCGTCATGAATGGTGTTTGGATATATTTTGCACCCGGGATTATACCATCGGGCTTTTCCTCTATCTCTAATGGAGCACGAAGATCAATGACTAATTTAACCCCATAACGCTCTAATCGCTTAGCGTCGGCTTTAGAAAGATTAAACAAACTACCAGAGCGGAGGATAAATCCTTCACGTATAACCTTATTATCTTTGGCGGAAAATCCACCTAGATCTCGGAGGTTATGCTTTCTGTTAACCTTCTCCATTTCCTTCTCTTCTGGCTCGGCGTCCTTCTCCGCCTTGTCCTCTATTACCAGGACCACGACGAGCATTTAGCTCTTGATATTTCTTGAACTGATCTTCGGTCAGAATCATCTGGAGTACTACCTGAATTGCTTCGGCTTTCTCCATCATTTTTTCTCGTGATGGACGTTCACCAGACTGGAACATCTCCATCATTTGCTTTTGCTGTTCTTCCATGATCACACGGAATTGCGCAGCCTGTTGCTCATTTAATTCCAACACTTTAATCATCTGTTCTGTACGCAACTTAGGATCCATTCTTGGACTTCCGTTAGGTCGTTGACGCTGGTTATCTTGAGCATGACATACACTAATATTTGCAAGAAGTGCAAATAAAATCAAAACAAAAGACTTTTACATAATCGTAAAATTTATGGGTTTACACTACAAATATACGAATAA
>JAUNHZ010000203.1 GCA_030523705.1 Bacteroidales bacterium | reverse complement strand
GAGAAAGCCAGCGAGTGAAATTAGCAACAGAGCTCAGTAAGAAGGATACTGGAAATACCATCTATATCCTGGATGAACCAACCACCGGCTTGCACTTTGAGGATATCCGTGTTCTTTTAGGAGTCTTGGACCGACTGGTTGAAAAGGGAAATACTGTGATTGTGATTGAGCATAACCTGGATGTCATAAAGATGGCGGATTACATCATAGACATGGGACCAGAAGGTGGTGCTCGTGGAGGCCAGGTACTTTTTGCTGGTACCCCTGAGGATATGGCTAGACAAGATGTAGGGTTCACGGCAAAATTCTTGAAATCAGAGTTGGAACAAGGCAAAAAATAATAGAACAGAAGCGTATTTCATATTTCATATGGAGTACGCTTTTTTTGTTGAAATTTCCATATAAATGGTCTTTTTATCATTTATTGAGGCTTGACTTATTAAGTTTTTATTAATAAAGTTCGTATTTTTGTTGATGATTGTTTTCAATTGCCAAAAAATCCTTAAATTTGCGTGAATTTTAATTTATACTAATAATAAACACTAAAATCTATGCGTATTACACAAATTGCTAAGAAATCATGGCGCTATGTCATTATGATGGCGCTGTTCTGTGTGAATGCTACGTATATGTTTGCCCAATCTAACGTCAGTGGTGTCGTTCTTGATGCAGCTGGTGAACCATTGATTGGTGTGAACGTATTAGAGAAGGGAACCACCAATGGTACCATTACGGGTATTGACGGTGATTTCACTCTCCGTGTAGCTCAGGGTAAGACCCTTGTATTCTCATACATCGGCTATCTGACTCAGGAAATAGTCGTAAAAGGAAACTCTCTGAATGTAACCTTGCAAGAAGACAGTAAGATGTTGGAAGATGTTGTGGTTATCGGTTACGGTTCAATGACCCGTAAGGATGTGACTTCATCTATCACAACAGTCAAGGCAGATCAGTTGAATGTGGGTGCCTATACCACTCCTTCAGAATTGTTACAGGGTAAGGTTCCTGGTTTGACTATTACCAGCACTTCAGACCCTAGTGGTTCTGGTTCAATTTCATTGCGTGGTGCTTCATCACTTCGTGAGGGTGCTGCAATGGAGCCTTATTATGTAATTGATGGTGTTCCTGGTGTTAGCCTTTCATTAATCTCTCCAGAAGATATTGAGTCTATCGACGTACTCCGCGATGCAACCGCAACTGCCATCTATGGTTCTAAGGCTGCAAACGGTGTGATCATTGTTACCACAAAGAAGGGTAATGGTGGTGAAGGCTCTACCAATGTTAGCTATAGCGGTTATGTAGCTATGGACAATGCATTGAAGACCTTGGATATGATGACTGGCAAGCAGTTGCTGAACTATGCAAAGTCTAACAATGTGGATCTTTCTCCATACTATGATGTGAATAATCCAGCAGAGACAGACTGGCAGAAGGAAGTTCTCCGTACTGGTATCAGCCACAACCACAATGTAGCAATCAACGGTGGTAATGGCGTTACAAACTATAGCGCTTCATTGAACTACATCAACAAGGAAGGTATTGTTCGTGCTACAGATATGAATCGTCTGTCTGCCCGTACTTTCTTGGAGACCTCTGTGTTGAATGACAAGTTGACTTTATCTATCAACTTAAACGCAAGTGTTACCAACAATCATAACGGTCGTGTATATGGTGCAAACCAGAACAGTGGTGGTATGTCTGCACTGGATGCAATGTACTATTACAGCCCATTGGTTCCTGTACGTAATGCCGATGGTTCTTGGTACAGAAACACTTCTATCTCTCAGAACTACAACCCAATGTCTCTGTTGTATGAGGCACAGTACGGTAATGAGAGCAAGCAGTTGCAGGGTGTAGCTAAGTTGAGCTATAAACTGTTCGATGGCATGACCTTGAATGGAACATTCTCTTATCAGAACCAGCAGTTGATTCAGAGCAACTATGATACCCATGCATCTCAGTTGGTCTCTATCAGCGATATGAATGGTGTTGCTCAGCGCTATACCGTAGAGGACATCAAGAAGCAGATGGAGCTTTATGCAAACTATGACAAGACCTTCGGCAACCACAAACTTGGTTTGATGGCTGGTTATTCTTGGGAGCAGAGCGACAATGGTGATGGCTTCGGTCTGACTGCTTATAATTTCTACGATGATAAGGTGAAGTATTGGAATATGGGTCTTGCTAACAGCATTAACCCTAAGGAGGCAATCTGGGCTTCTGCTCTTTCTACTCTCCGCATGATTTCATTCTATGGTCGTTTGAACTATAGCTTCGCAAGCAAGTATCTGTTGCAGGCAACTGTTCGTCGTGATGGTTCTTCTGCATTTGGTAAGAACAACCGCTGGGCTACATTCCCATCTGCTTCTTTGGCATGGCGTATCTCTGAGGAGAACTTCATGAAGAATCAGAATGTATTCAGCGATCTGAAGCTCCGTGTTGGTTATGGTGTATCTGGTAACTCTTTAGGTTTCGATGCTTACACTGCTATCCAGACCTATGGCGCTACAGGTTGGTTCAGCTACGTAAACGGTGCTGGTGAAACTGTTGATTACAGAACTATCAATGCAACCAGCAACTCTAACCCTAACTTGAAGTGGGAGAGAACTGGAATGTTCAACGTTGGTTTCGACTTTGGCTTTGCTAACAACCGTATCAATGGTACTATTGAGTACTATGACAAGCGTACTAAGGATTTGATTTATTGGTATGCTGTTCCTACTACCATCTATCCTTATGGTACTATGACAGCTAACGTAGGTGAGATCAGCAACAAGGGTATCGAGTTCAGTCTGAATGCAGATGTCATCAAGACTAAGAACTTCAACTGGGCTACTACCATTAACTTGTCTCACAACAAGAATACTGTTGAGAAGTTGTCTAACAATGCATTCTCTGTTGACTATATCCTCACTGGTGACCCTGATATAGGTGGTGTTGCTCGTGGTGGTGACACTCAGATTATCAAGGAAGGCTATCCTCTGGGTCAGTTCAATGTATGGGAATGGGCAGGCTACGAAGATGGCAAGTCTGTATTCAACGACTATGATGAGAACGGCAAGTTGGTAGGTACTACCGATCAGCCAGATGAAACTGATAAGGTCCTGAAGGGTGTAGCACAGCCTAAGTTGGTTTACAGTTGGAATAACACCTTTACTTATAAGAAACTGTCTTTGACAGCGTTCTTCCAGGGTGTGGCAGGTAACAAGATTATGAACGGTACTCGTGCATACTATAACAATGTTACCTTGATGAACACCGGTAAGAATATGTTGGCAGAGGTTGCAACAGCTCAGAAGGCAACTGATACACGTGCTCAGTTCCA
>JAUNHZ010000202.1 GCA_030523705.1 Bacteroidales bacterium | reverse complement strand
AGCACGGGGAATTTCTTCCGGAAAGCTTGGAGTTTCTCCAGGTTCAGCTCCACAGTAACTACACCTTCTTCTCCATCTGGGACCGATGCCACTACCCTACCGTATGGGTCTATGCACTGGGTACCGCCGTTATACACACAGGTAGGGTCTGTGCCTATACGGTTCACACCACAGACATAGCACTGATTCTCCAGGGCACGGGCTTGCAGCAGGGTGTGCCATACCTGGATTCTGGGAACTGGCCATGAAGCTACATACAGGGCTACATCATAAGGCTCCACCGCTGTGTTCCGGCTGAAGATAGGGAAACGCAAGTCATAGCATACTTGCAGGAAGAAGCGCACGCCTCTCCACTCCACCGTGACACGGTTCTCTCCAGGAGTGTAATGCTGGTCCTCACCACTGTAGGTGAACAGATGATGCTTGTCGTAAAACGTCACCTCACCATCGGGCTTTACAAAATAAAAACGGTTGCGATAGCTGCCATCGGCTGCTTTCACAGCCACACTGCCAGCTAGGGCTGCATTCAGTAGCTGTGCCTGTTCTTTCATCCACTGTAAGGATGGTCCATTCTCCGTTTCCACAAGTTCCTGCTCCGGTTTGGACAAGAATCCCGTGGTCCACATTTCCGGCAGTACGTATAAGTCGCTTCCCGGAGCTTGCTGCAAGGCATTCCCTGCCCGCAGTCTATTCACCTCGGCATTTCCCCATGCCAAGTCCATTTGTATGAGTGTAATCTTCATGTCTATTCTATTTCCAGTTTCACACCTGCTGGGTTATTTTCAAAGGAAACAAATGCGGTATGGCTCAGCTTATCCCACGTGAAAGGTAGGTTCTTTCCGTTAACCTTTATGCGTTTAGGCCTGACAGGGAACAGCACACGCATGGCATTGGTGGTATTTATTGGGCCTTTAGAGACGCATGTGAAGCGATTGCCGTCCCAGTTTTCCTGGTATTCACGACCTGCCGATGCCAACACCTGAGGCTGATGCTTAAGCTGTACACGCTCCAAGTTCAGCAAGAAAGCCTGCTCTCCAGGTTTCACGGTCTTTTCCGTGAGTATAGGGAGTTTAGCGTCGAATAAGTCGATGAACAATCCTTTTCGCACCACCGGCGATGCACTCACGCTCTCCTCCATCACGGCTATCAAGTCGTACACGCCACGTTCCAATACCAAGTTGTTCTTCCATACCAGTGTGCCAGCCTTGGCTTGCTGCTCATATGCTTCCTTTACGGTAGAAAGCAACTGTGTGGCGTTATCCTGCATGACAAACTCCTTAGGGTCCATGCGCAGCACGTACACCTTACCGTCGCCATAGCTGTAGACGCCCGATGCTAGACCAGCCGTAAGTCCCATGAGTTGGAACAGATGATCTGCAGCACATTTATAATTGTTCTTGCCCTGGTTCCACCACTCCTGTACATTCTGGAAGGCATCCTGGTCACGTCCCGCATAGATGAGTACACCACCCTGCTTTACCCAATTGGCAATATGCTGGTGTACCTCTGGCTGCAGGGGCTTCATGTTAGCATAGGTCATGAGCAGCACCTTGGCATCTTTCCAGTTGTCGGCATAGCCTGTATTCTCCAGGTGCATGATATTCACAGGAACACCCTGTTTGAGCAATGGAAGCGCCAGTCCGTGAAAGTTGGCCAACTGAGGGTCTTCATAACCATCCACAGGGGCTGGGGTACGCTGGAACATCAAGCTGTTGGCCATCATCACATAGATACCCTGTGATCCCTCAATGCGGCTCTGTCCTACCGGCATCTTGTTCAGTGCCCCTATCATGATTTGCATCTGGGTAGAATAGAAACGTGGGATATAATCCTTCTCGGTACTGTTGGCACTCTTAGGGTACAAGTGGGTATAGATACGCTCTGGCCACGGCATGACCTCATAATAGTTGTTGCCCGGATAGAGCAACTTGGCCATAAAGGTAGCCTGGTAGTTCTTCTTATAATCCTCCCAGTCTCTCACGGCATCCTCTATAGGGTCTGTCAGGAAATATACCCTTCTTCCGGTAGGTGCCGTCATGCTCTCCAGGCTGCCGTATTCTAAAAAGGCATTCTCAAACACGCGCTCCTTCATGATACCTTTATAATATACCGGACAGCGACTGGTTCCAGTCCATACCTGGGCTATATATCCATCTACGCAAGGCAGCGATGCCAAGCTGGCCTCTGGGCTCACGATGTCCCACTGCGAGTAGTTCACCAGAGAATGTGTAGGCACGTAGCACTTGATGGTGCGCCCCAGGCTCTTGCCATATTCTTTAGCATAGGTGAAAGCCTCTTCCAGGGCACGATAGTACAAGTGGTATTTCAGTTTGTTAGAAAGATAGGTATTTTCTGCACTCTCATGCTGTGGTCGCCAAGGAAAGCCATAGAACTGTTCCCACTCTTTCTTGAAGGCGGAGCTGTATCCAGCACGCGCCCAGAATTCAGGTTCCTCCAGGAAGATGGTATTCACGCCAGCGTCAATCACACGCTTGATGTGCTTCTCCTTGAAATACTTCAGGAAATTCTCCGATGGCACCAGATAAGGAACCATGCGTCCATGCCAGATGGTGTCTCCGTTCTGCTGCACCTGACCCTCGTCCAGATGCATCTTGCCATCGTACTTACCGGTAAAGTAATCCTCGTAGCTACCCCATGCTATACCGGTCATGAACTGGGTGTTATAGCCTTTTTCCTGCCAAGTGGCCAGTCGTTCCTCTATAGAGAGCTTGCCACCCTTGTCGGTAGGATTTCCTCCCACGCCATAGACAATAGCAATATCCGCACGGTTATCTATACGTTCACTCCAAGGGTAGCTAGTTTGGAAAGCCGTATGGTCACGTTCCTGTTCCAGAGCCAGTGCCTCTACCATGCAGTCCAGAGCGCAGCTGTTTGCCGCAGGCTGAACCTTCTCAAACGGACCGTACCAGTAGCATCCAAAACTCTGGCTCTTCTCATCCCAGTTGCGCTGGGTGATGGAACTGGCGTTCTTGAGGATGAAGCGCTTGTAGCTTTCCTTCTTATCTATGCTGTACAGATAGGCCAAGGGCCTGATAAAGATGCCCTTGAACTGCACGCCATCGCCGCTGGGCTCAGTGGTGCGCTTGAGTTCGCAGAGCACGCCATCAGAGGTGGTCATGAGCCTCAAGGTGGCATCGGCAATGTTTTCTGCTATCTGCAGGTACCATGGGTTTCCCGTGAGTTCATAACGTTCCGTAAGCACAGCCAGAGCTACACCCTGGTTATAGGTATAGTATTGGCCTCGGTTTGGCGTGCCATCCTTGGAAAGTCCATCTTCTACTTGCCAGTTAAAGCGATTGATCATGCCACTCTGCAGCATCCAGTCGCTTTCCTCCAGAAACCGGGTTTTATAAGCTTCCTTCTGGGTCAGTTTATAGAGACGTGCAGCCAGCAAGCCGTACAGGTTGTTTGCTATGGCGTTCTTGTAT
>JAUNHZ010000026.1 GCA_030523705.1 Bacteroidales bacterium | reverse complement strand
GGAAAGCTAAAAGTAATGCTGTCACAAAACGAAGAAGCATTGACTTATGATATTGCTTTCAACCAGCAGTCTGTCATGGAAGGCAACAAATTAGGGCTGACCGTAAACGGTAAACAACTTCCTGTACGTATAACCAGCCAGAAGAAGCGCCTCGTTCATCAGAGCTTTAAGCCTGTAGTAGCTTTCAAGTTCTCACAGATAGAGAAAGACTACAATGAGCTCACCCTTAATATGAAAGACGGATATAGCATTGTCTGGAGAGCCTATAATGAAGGTATTGCCTATAGATTCGTCACTCGCTTCAAGGGTGATATGGAAGTAACCGATGAGACGATAGCATTGAATCTTCCTCCAAGCTATCTTCTTCACATTCAAGAAGATGACAAGCTCACTTCTGCCTTTGAGAACAAATACATACATATAAAATCAGGGGATTGGACTAGCCCTGGAAAGGTGGCTTGTCTGCCTGTTCTGTTCCAAGCCCAAAACTGTTATGTCCTGTTCTCTGAAGCAGATCATTTTGATTACCCACGCTTTTTCCTTAAACATGCCGACAATGGTCTGGAAGCAACCTTCCCAAAGGCTTGGCTTAAAGAGAAAAAAGTACGAGACCGCTATGCTGCGCCTACAGAAATTGCCGACTATATAGCTAAGACACCGGGTACACGTAGTCTTCCATGGCGTTATATGGTGATTGGTGACGATGCATCTCTGGTAGAGAATACCATGGTAGCCAACCTTAGCTATGAGTCTCTATCCATAGAGGATACTTCTTGGATTAAACCCGGTCAGGTTAGTTGGGATTGGTGGAATGGAAAGATGGTCTATGGACCAGACGTGAACTTCAAGTCTGGCATCAATACCGAAACCTATAAGTATTATATCGATTTTGCATCGAAAAACAGCATAGGATCCATCATCCTTGATGAAGGATGGAACACAGATGTAGATCATCCTTTCGATGTTATTCCTGCTGTGGATATTCACGAGCTGATTCGCTACGGAAAGGAAAAAAGTGTAGGTTTAGTACTTTGGGTAACATGGTACACTGTTCAACAACATCCTGAAATCTTTAAGACCTATAGCGAATGGGGTGTACAAGGAATGAAGATAGATTTCATGGAGCGAACTGACCAGGGCATTGCCAACTTCTACGAGAACACCATGAAAGAGGCTGCCAAATATAAACTGATGATAGACTTCCATGGAGCCTATACACCAGCAGGTCTGGAATACCGTTACCCTAACCTCATGGCTTATGAAGGTGTGTTGGGAATGGAACAGATGGGCAACTGTAAGCCAGATAACACCATTTATATTCCATTCATTCGTAATGCCGTTGGTCCTATGGACTATACACCTGGAGCTATGTTAAGCACCCAACCTCAGTATTATGGAACTCATTCTCCAAATGCCATGAGTGTAGGAACCAGAGCTTTCCAATTGGCACTCTTTGTCACTTGCGAGACCGGTACACAGATGCTGGCTGATAGTCCGACAAGATACAACAAGAACCCAGAATGTCTGGAGTTTATCCGTCAGGTTCCTGTAGAATGGGACGAGACTCGCGTGTTGGATGCCAAGGTAGGTGAATACATTGTTATGGCTAAGCGCAGAGGAAACAAGTGGTTCTTGGCAGGAGAGACTAATAGTACAGCCAGAGAGTTGACTGTTAAGCTGGATTTCCTTAAAAGTCAGACTACCATGACTGCCTTTTCCGATGGTCCGAATGCGGATTATCAGGCAATGGATTACCGTAAGGCAACCCAACAGGTAAATCCTTCTACCTCATTGACTATTAAGATGGCTAAAAACGGTGGCTTTGCTGCCATGATTCAGTAAATTATATGAGATACAGACATACTATATTTTCAGCACTTCTGTTAGCACTCTCTAGCACGGCATATGCTCAGCGTTTATCGGAATCATCATTCCGTCCTGGTGAAGTGTGGAATGACACTCAAGGAAAGGCTATCAATGCACATGGTGGTGGTTTCCTGCTCTACAAAGGAACCTATTACTGGTATGGAGAACATAAGACAGAAGGTGAGGCAGGAAACTATGCTCAAGTGGGAGTAAGCTGCTATTCTTCACGAGATCTGTATAATTGGAAAAACGAAGGGATAGCCTTGCCTGTCTCAAAGGACGAGTCGTCAGACATTACTAAAGGGTGCATTCTGGAGCGTCCAAAGGTAATTTATAATGCAAAGACCCGCAAGTTCGTCATGTGGTTTCATTTAGAGTTGAAAGGAAAGGGATATGTCAGCGCCCGCACTGGTATAGCCGTAGCAGATAAGCCTACAGGGCCGTTCCGTTACATTAGAAGCACCCGTTCCACACCGGGCTCCTACCCTGTCAATATGCTGGATTTGCACAAAGGGCCACATGGAGAGTTTAAGAATGGGGTTCATCCAGACAGTGTGAACCTGATAGGTCGTGATTTAGAAGAAGGACAAATGGCTCGTGATATGCAATTATTTGTAGATGATGATGGAAAGGCATATCATATCTGTGCATCTGAGGAGAACAGCACATTGCACATTGCCGAACTCACAGAAGACTATACCGATTTCACCGGTAAGTATGTTCGAGCTTTTGTTAATCGGTATATGGAAGCTCCTGCATTGTTCAAAAAGGATGGGCTCTATTATTTCATGGGTTCAGATTGCACGGGTTGGAATCCTAATGCGGCACGTAGTGCTGTGGCTCCTTCCATCTGGGGACCATGGAGAGAATTAGGAAATCCTTGTGAAGGTGATGATAAAGACTTGACTTTCCAATCTCAGAGTACCTATATTTTGCCAGTAAGTGGTAAGAAAAATACTTTCATATATATGGGAGACCGTTGGAATCCAAAGAATGCGATTGATGGACGTTATATTTGGCTACCAATAGAGTTTGAGGGAGACCGTTTCGTCATCCGTTGGCATGACAAGTGGAGTCTGGATTCAAAGTAACAATAATTCTCCAATTATTAATACAAGATATGAAAAAATTATTTCTTCTTCTGGGTCTCTTGCTTTCGCTGAACGCTTTTGCTTTTGAGCGTGAGACGATATGGCCAAAGGGCAAGATGCCTGATGCTCAGGGGCATCAGATAGCAGCGATGACGGATGAGGCGGAAACGCCTGGGTTCAATGCTGATAAGCACCGTGTGGCTTATATCGAGTGGTTCGACAAACCAGCAGTGAGCAATGGTGCTTGCATGATTCTCATCTCGGGCGGCAGCTACGAGGTGTGCTGCGATGTGGGACTGATAAAGATGTGGCGTGAGCGATTCACTGCCCTTGGTTATCAGTGTATTAACTTCGTATACCGCACTCCCCGTCCTGTAGGTCTCGACATCTACCAAACGGCTTGGGAGGACGGTCAGCGTGCAGTGCGCATGGTTCGCAGTGAGGCAAAGAAGCGCGGTTTTGACCCAGAGAAGATTGGTACGATATCGATGTCGGCAGGTTCACACCTGGCACTGATGTTGGCCACAAGTTCGCAGACGCCTGCCTACGAGCGTGTGGATGCCCTGGATGATGTTCCTTGTCATATCAACTGGGCGATAGTGAATGCTCCGGCATACGTCACCACGGATGGCGAGACAGGCACACAGGCTCTGCGCCAGGGCTATGGCCCGGAGATTGAATTGTCAAAATGTTTTCGTTTCGACGAAAAGACTTGTCCGATGACTCTTCATCACGGTGGTGCAGACCCATGGACTCCTAACGGCTCGACTCTGGTTTATCGTCAGCTTCGCCGTATGGGAATCCCTGCCGAGTTGCATTTGTATCCAAACGAGGGTCATGGTGCTTTCGGTTTGGAGCGCGGAATAGAGTTCATCAACCAGATGGAGTTTGTAGAGAAACTTCAACCAGAGGTTGACATCATGGAGCGTTATACCTCCGACGATGCTCGCGCGCAACATATAAAAGAGGATATATGGCCCGAGGGAAAAATGCCCGACCGTCAGGACCATCAGTGTGAGCCATACATCGAGTGGCACATGCCAAAGACATTGAAGACGAAGGCTATTCAGATCATCTACTCAGGTGGTAGCTACGAAGGCAACGGTCCGGAAAGCTTCGAGGTTACCCCTGCCCGCAGATATCTCAACGAGTTGGGTATGACGGTTGTCACGATGAAGTATCGTACTCCCCGTCCGAAGGGTATGCCAAAGCACATCACTGCCTGGCAGGATCTGCAGCGAGCAATACGACTGGTGCGCAGTGAGGCAGAGAAGTACGGATTGGATCCTAACAAGATTGGAATAATGGGTAGTTCGGCAGGCGGTCATCTGACGCTGATGGGAGTAACCTCTTCACGTCATAACAGCTATCTGCCTATCGATGATATCGACGGCATACCATGTAATGTGCAGTGGGGCATCGGCATCTATCCTGCTTATGCACTGACCGACGGTCTGGAAGGCTGGAACACTACCGGTGGTAATGATGATAGTGCACTGCTTGCCCCTGAGTTCACCTTCGACCTTGACACAGCTCCGATGCTCTTCATCCATGGCGATGCCGACGGTTGGGCAGCTATGAACTCCGTGAAGACATGGGAGAAGATGCGCGCCATGGGTGTGCAGTCAGAACTCCATACCCTCGCCCTGCGCGAACACTGTTTCCAGCACTTCGCAAGCCCAGGTACAGGCTCGTACACATGGCTGGAGAGAATCGGAGAGTTCCTGAAGCTAAAGTAGATTTACAATTTTGAGTTTGAGGGTGTGTGTGGAATTCGTTTGCTTCCTCGCACTAAAGAAAAACGGTGGTCATGGGAGGAGGTTCGAAACTCTGTCCCCATAGGCCGCGGTGCGGACCATTTTCCGAGTGCAAAGTTACTCTATAATTGTATATCTTCCAAATAAATGTGACAGACGACCGGAATATGTGACTAATGGCAGGAGTAATAGTGAGATGGGCGTAGATCAACGGCACGGATTCTTCCCTGCCAGGATGCGTCTATGGACGGACTTGACGGCTGGTTTGTAGTATGATATTTCCATGCCGTCAACAATGCGAATTAGTTCTTCACGCAGTTCGGGATAGAAACCCGACATGCGGTAGGCGAGCTTCATGCAGAGCGACTGTATGCCGGGATATTCGTTTACGTCTGTCATGTGATCGAGACAGAAGTCATAGAAGTCGGTGCGCAGGTCGTCTCCTTCCATCGTTAGCCGCTCAATGATGTTGAGGGTGAGACGGCGAACGGAAGAGTTGCTGACTGAAAGAGCGAGGTCGATAAGAGGGTGCAGTATGCACTGCAACTGTCGCAGTTCAGCATCGGTACCTTTTGTCAATCCCCACAGAGCATTACGTGCCACCTGATAATCAGCCCCTTCCTCACCTTCATGGTAAGAGAGGATGTATTCGTGGGCAAAGCCAATAAAATCGCCATTAGCCTTCACCTCATTATATATTGCCAGAGCCTCACCTTCACTGTAGGCCCCTTTTAGTCGTTCGCGTGTAATCATCACTAAGTTTAAAAAGAGTTGCTTTGTTTGCAAAGTTACAATTAAATAATGACATTCTTGAAAAAACTCCGCAACCCCTTTTTGGGGGGCTTGAAGTATTTTCTTCAAAAGTCTAATTACTAAAAATAAAAGTTAAATAAAAGGATAAAAATTCGTTTTTTAGGCTAAATCCAATGATAATTCTTGCCTTCTTACTATATTTGTTCCAGACTATCAACTTATAACTATTAATAGAAACATGAAAAGACTCCTTTTTATTTTTACTTTATTCTGTGTACTGGTGGGAACAATGAGCGCACAAGACGACAAAGTCCTTCCTGCTTACAATCTGGCAGGAAACTATTATACTAAGGACTTTGCATCAAAAGCACACGACTATATGGGTCAGGGCATAAGTGCAATTAAAGACCATGAAGGTAACCGTATGATTCTGCTACTGGCACAAGTGGGTGAACTAGGAGCTGACATAAAGGCGATGGAAATTCCTAAGGATAAGGTTAAGAACCTGGAAGATTGGGAAGAGCAGATTGGACTCATGACAAGCATGATCCAAGCTACGCATGCCAAACTCTCTGCAAACAGCGAACTGAAAGTAAACAGAGCTTTGCCAGGAGCATTCAACTTGAAAGATCTGGAGGGAAAAACATGGACTAAAGCCAACTTAAGAAATAAGGTAACTGTCATTAATGTATGGTATTCCGGCTGCGGGCCTTGCATAAAGGAGATGCCTATCCTCTCTGAATGGAAGAACCAAAACCCAGATGTGCTGTTCCTCTCTGCTAACTATCAGACTCCAGAAACGGCTAAAAAGGTAGTGGATAAAGCGGGATTCAACTGGAACCACCTGGTAAACGACAATTATTTCACCAAATGGGTAGGAAACCTAGGTTACCCACTCACTATCGTACTGGATAAGAATGGAATTGTGCGTAAGATTGTTCACGGCACAAATGAAGTGATGCGCAATGATATCCTGAAAACTTTCCAGACGCTTAAATAGCATTCACTTTTTCGGTTCTGCCAAAATATAACATAAGCCCGACGAAATGGATTTCGTCGGGCTTACGTTATTTATCTCTATTTTTTCTTATTCTGCTATCCAGCTACCATTCTGCAACTTGAATGAATGTGTTCCACTCTCCAGTTCAAAATGAGCTACGGAACGCTCCAGATGAGTCTCCTTGCCAACAAAGGCTACACCCTGACCCGACTTTCCTTCAGCACCTGGCAAATACAAGGTTGCAGTAGTATTAGCAGGAACGGTAACCTGGTAAGTCTGCATATTACCCTTACCATCGGCTGTCCATTTTACAGCAATCTCACCGTAGTTACTATCATAGCTACCCTGCAAGCTGGTGTACAATGGACCAACGGTAGGCTGAAGGATAAAGTGTTTATATCCTGGTTGACCCTTAGCTGCATCACCGCTGGTGATACCCAGTGAATATTCATACATCCACTCTCCTACAGCACCCAATGCGAAGTGATTGAATGAGTTCATGCTGTTCTGGTTGTTAGGACCAAATGCCACCTCATAACCATTCCAACGCTCCCATACACTGGTTGCGCCCATGGTTACAGGATAGAGCCAAGAGGTAAATTTGGTAGAGGTGAAGAGCTTGTAGGCATCGTCCCACTTACCACCTCTGGTCAGAGAAGGAAGCATGTTTGGTGTACCACTGAAACCTGTGGTGATGGTATATGGAGAGAATGTCATGCTCTGACCATCGAAGCTCTTTGAAGGCTCTGCGGTCAGCTCTGCCAGATACTGCTCTGCCTTTGCCTTATACTTAGGCAGGAACACGTTAAAGTTCAATGGTGTGGCATAAGAGGTCTGTGAATGGATGAGCTTGCCATCTGCAGTACGGGTCTTGCCGGTAGCAGGGTCTACATAGCAATCGTTCCATTCCTGTAAGGCCAAATCGTGACGCTCATGCAAGAGCTCTGCGTAGTCCATACGGCCAATAGCCTCGGCCATAACTGCTGTCACATCCATCAAGTGGATATAGATGGCATTGTTACACAAGTCGCTGGTGGTGTGGCTGTCCATAGAGAGCCAGTCGGCCAGACCCGTAGCCTTCGCACTCAGATGCGGATACTTCTCGCTCTGGTCATAGAAGTCCATACCATTCAGCCAAGCCATCATAGCTTCCATGTTCTCCTCGATGATCTGCTTGTCGCCATACTGCTGATAGAGCTGCCAAGGTACCTGGCAGACTGCACCGCTCCAGGTAGAACCATCGGCAAAGGTCTCATCATCGGCCATATTATACGTTGGAACGGTACTACCAATACCACCTGCAGCCTCAGTCTCACTACCAATACCCTGATCGGCACGCAGAGCCACCATCCACTGACGGAAGAAGTTTCTTACGTTACTGTTATAGGTAGCGGTACGGGTATAAGCCTGCGCATCACCAGTCCAACCCATACGCTCATTACGCTGAGGACAATCGGTAGGGATGGTAAAGAAATTGCCTAACTGACTGCGCTGGATATTCTTAATGAGCTGGTTTACTAATCCACCGGTCACATTCTTATCGCTCGTAGAAGCCACATACGTTCCCTGAGGCAACTGGTCGCTAGAGAGCACCAGACCCTTTACATTCTCCAAAGGAAGAGCCCCCTTGTGTGAAGGCAAGGTAATCTGGATGTACTGGTAGCCACGGAATGTAGTGGTAGGCTGGATTGTTACCTCCTCGCTTCCCTTAGCAATATAGAAATCAGTATCAAATGCCGCACGGATGGTCTCATACTGAGGACGACCAGCGATATTCTTACCCTTAGGTCCGTATGACTCTACATAATACTTCTCATCACCCTTGAAGCCTGGGTAGAGCTGCTCTGCATAACGCAAGATGACCTTATCACCCTCCTTCAGCCATCCGGCAGGAATGGTAATGCTTGGTACACCTACCATATTCACACCCATATTATAGATGTAAGTATGTCCGTCCTTACTATGAGTAGGACCTACCTGTGTAGCTGTCAGAGTCTCACGCACCTTAACCAGGTCATCGTAACGAGCCTGCATTTCTGGGTGCATCCAGGAACGCATCTGCACTACCTGTGGAGCCTTCCATGCACTGTCATTATAACCTGCAGTTTTCCATCCGGCTACTGCAGCCTCCTTACGAGCATCATAAGTCTCACCCTGGAAGAAGCTACCAAAACGGATAGGACCATCGGTGCAAATCTTCCAAGTCTTAGGATCAGTAACGATAACCTCCTTGGTTCCATCTTCATATTTGATGACCAAGCGAGCCAGAAGAGCCTCATGATCACCAAAGAAATTGTAGTTTGTGCTGGTGAAAGTCATGTAACCAGTAAACCAACCCGGATTCAGCTGAGCAGCCAGTGCATTAGCACCAGTCTGTAAGAGTGATGTCACATCATAAGCCTGGTAGGTCAGTGTCTCACGGAACTGGCTATCACCTGGGGCAAACCAGTCCTCACCTACACGCTGACCGTTGATATACAGCTCATAGCTACCCATAGCAGAGGCATAAATCTTGGCACTCTTGATTTTCTTGTCAATCTGGATAGCCTTTCTCAGCTGAGTCAGTGCACCGTGTGTTGGATCTGCTGTAGAAAGGGTCAGGCCCTTCTCTTCACCCTTCACCGTGATGCTCTTACCATTTACGGTCACGCCCTTCAAGTTCTTGAAGATATCATATCGCTGCGCATCGAAAGCAACTGGGCTCTCACTCATACCACAATTCAGAATCTGATAGTCGGTAAAGAGTACCTCAGAACCAGCTTCTGCAGCAAAGCCCACCTGTGCCAAATGAGGTACAGTATTATAGTTTCCGCCACTACCATAAGGACTGACGGTCAACTTAGTACCCTTAGGGAAAACTTTAGAGGTATGACCTACGGCGAAACCACCCCAGCCCATACGGCGAGGCTTATCTATGATCAAATCCTGGCCATCGATGACGAAATACATCTGTCCAAACTCCACATAAACCTCCACGCTGTGCTGTGCCTGCTTGTTGGAAGCAGTAAGCAGTTGATCGATATTTGAATCTGGCTTCAACGTCTTATTCACAGAATATAAAGGTTTTTCTGCGTTATCACCAGGGGCATAACCCACACGGTACACATTCAATGTAGGCTCTCCAGAGAAATCAAACTCTACGCGAACATAATGATTGCCACTCATGCTCTCTGGATTCTGGAACGAATCCTGGAAACGGAAATCCTGTGCACCCATGACCAGAGAAACCTTATTACCCTGTTTCAGCTGGAACTTGGTAGAAATGCCAAAGTAGCTCTGTGTAGCTGCATCTAGACGGTTCTCTGTAGAACCAATCCACTGCGCCCCATCCCAGGCATAGATGGTCTTATTCATCAAACCCGTTTCAAAACGACTGGATTCATTATACGACGCACCATCTTTGTCCCAAACGGTCAGTTTCCAGCCATAAGCTGTCTCAGGCTGCAAGGCAGCACCAAGATATTTGATGTTCTGAGACTCTCCCGATGATTTCTTCCCAGAGTTCCAAACAACCTTTCCATCACTCTCACGCGTTACCACCACCTGATAAGCCGATTGTTTCTGTCCTTTCACATCGGATGTCATCTGCCAACCAAACAGTGGGTGTGCATCCTCAATGACCAATGGTTTATCCAAGTTCTGGACAGTGAGTTTACCTATGGAAGTCTGTGCAAACAAAGGCATTACCACTCCACTCAATAAGAGGGCTGCCATTCCAAATAAATGTTTTCTCATAATAAAATAGATTATTTGGCACAAAGTTATATATTTTCTTATAGAGCACACCTATGTTTTTTGTCCATTCTAATGCTATTTGTGACCAAAAATGATTGCAATGCTAAATAAAAGGAGTATATTTGCGGAATTAATAAGGTCATTTGATTTGTAATTGGATATGCTGAAACCTTTTTTTCAAGAAGAGAAGATTGAAGCCGGATGCGATGAAGCTGGTCGTGGATGCTTAGCCGGTGCCGTTTATGCTGCAGCGGTCATTCTTCCACGCGATTACCAGAATCCACGGTTGAACGATTCCAAGCAGCTAACCGAGAAGCAGCGCTATGAGCTTCGTGATGAAATCCAGCGCGATGCCATTGCTTGGGCCGTAGGTGTAGTGGATGAGAAGGAAATTGACGAGATCAATATCCTGCGCGCCTCTTTTCTTGCCATGCACAGAGCCATTGACCAACTGAAGGTTAAGCCTGAATACCTAATTATAGACGGAAACCGGTTTACTCCTTATAAGAAAGTGCCATACAGTACCATTGTAAAGGGTGATGGTAAATACCTGTCCATAGCAGCCGCATCCATCTTAGCCAAGACCTATAGGGATGACTACATGAACAAGTTGCACGAGGAGTTTCCTTATTACGATTGGAATCACAACAAGGGCTATCCAACCAAGAAGCACCGTGCTGCCATTGCAGAGCATGGCGTATCCCCCTACCACCGGTTATCCTATAACCTTTTAGGTGACGGACAAATGGAACTCTTCTCCAATGAAGAAATGAAAGGATAAAAAAACCACCGCCGTATTTCCGGCGGTGGTTTTCTTTTCTATTATCGTTTTGGAATATCCACAAAATGCTCACTTCTACCTTTCAGGTGTTCTGAGAAGTAATCCACCAGTCTCCAGTAGAAATACTCATTCATGTTACCAAAGCTATGACGCTGCTGTGGCAAGAACAGCATGTCAAAACGCTTACCTGCCTTTATCAGCGCATTAATCACACGGATGGTATTTCCTGGATGTACGTTGTTGTCAATGTCGCCATGTACCAACAAAAGGTGTCCCTTGAGCTGAGAAGCAATCTCCTGGTTCGTTCCAATCTTATACTGGAATGTAGTATCTCCCTTTTCTGAGACAACCTCTTTCACACCATGGTGAGTCTCACTCCACCAACGGTTGTAGATGCTGTTGTCATGATTTCCCGCACAGCTCACTGCTGCCTTGAAGAAATCAGGATACTGAAGGATAGCTGCTGTACTCATGAAACCACCACCACTATGTCCGTGGATACCCACGTTATTGATGTCGATGAAGTTGTGACGTGCAGCCAACTGCTCTATGGCAGCTTTATGATCGGCTAATGGATAGTCGCGCATATTTCCATATCCATAGTTATGATACCACTTAGAGCGGTTAGGGTGACCACCACGCTGACCCACTGTCACTACAATGAATCCTGCCTGTGCCAGACGGTCAGTACGTACGGTCATGTTACGGAACGCATATTCCGTAGCCTCCACCTGTGGACCTGGATATACATAGTCCACAATAGGATACACCTTAGTAGAATCCATGTTGAATGGCTTGTACATGACACCATACAAGTCGGTCACGCCATCGGCAGCCTTTACCACAAATGGTTCTGGGAACTTATAGCCCGCAGCAAACATCAGAGAGAAATCTGCCTCCTGCAAGGTCATGATCTTATTGCCGTTTGCATCCAGCAAGTCGGTCTTAGGAACGGTATTTACACGGGAATAGTTATCTACGATGATTAAAGCATCATCGTCCATCTGCACTTCATGGACATAATCGCCTGGTGTAACCAACTTTGGAGTACCGCCATCCAAACTTACCTTATACAAATGTTGGTAATAAGGGTTCTCCTTCGGATTCATACCACAAGCAGAGAAATACAAGGTACGAGATTTCTCGTCAATCTTTACCACATCCTCTACATGCCATGCACCCTTCGTAATGCGGTTCTTCAACTTGCCATCAGCAGTGTACAGATAAAGATGAGCCCAACCATCACGCTCACTCCAGTGCACCAATTCCTTATTGTTGATCAATCGCAAGGTACGGGTCTCCTGATAGGTGTTCATACGCTCTGGAATGATGGTCTTGATAGAGTCGTCACCTAAAGTATAGGTACATACATCAATGCGGTGAAGGTCACGGCTGCTACGAGTCAGGAAGAAACGATTGTTGTCACCCAACCACACCGAAGCCAAATCCTCCACGCCAGTATCTCGCTTCTGACGAGGCTTGCGCTCCAGGCCAATGGTCTGGTCCTTATACATAGACGTCTTGATCTCCTTACGGGTATTATTACTCATATCAAACAAGTAGAGATGAGAGATAGGAGCCTCTTTCTCTCCTGGCATCTGATACTTGTAGGTCTCCAGAGTAGGACGAGGATTAGCCACAGAATTGATGACCCATAAATCCTTCACAGCACGCTCATCATCTACAGTGATGGCAAAATAGCGAGAGTCTGGAGACCACAGGATACCATAAACTCCTCTGCGCTTACCATTCATGAGAGTATCTGTATTCAGCATATTACCTGGCTGACCATAACCGAAATCCTTCACACCATCGGTAGTGAGCTGAATCTCTACGATAGTACTATCCTTTTCGTTCTTCTTTGCTTTCTGATAATCCTCATAACTCATGCGGTACAGATTCAAATCCTTGGCAAAGATAACGGTTTTCTTGTCTGGAGAGACAGAACCCCAGGACAGACGCTTTGGTTCATCCTCATGATCCTTAATGTGAGTCAACTGGCGAGTCTGGCTGTCGTAAGAGAAATAAAATACTTCTTTACCACCCTTCTTTCCCTTTTCCTTAGGCTTATCCTTAGTGGACTGCACCTCGAAAGTAAAGGTACGGGCATCTTCCTTAGCCTTTAGGTTACGGATAGACAGATGCTGGGCATCGAATGGATCCTTCACAATCTCAGTAAGCTGTGCTGCCAACTCATCCAAATCGAAGAGTTCCTTCTGACTACGGGTTGCAGCATCTACCACATACCACTGAGTCCCTTTAGTTGTCTTGTAAGAATACCAGAACTTAGAGCCTTTCTGCATCCAGTTTGGACTTACCTTTGTAGAAAAGAGCATATTGTCCAACTTAGACTGCGTGAACTTTTCTGCCTGCAGATATTCAGGCAAACGCTCTTGTGCCTTAGCTGCCAAGCCACAGACACTCAGCAGTAAAGCCAGAAATAATGTTTTATTCATGATGTTATGTAATTATATTTCAGAACATTTTGCGCACTCTCTCTATACCATTTACCAGCGCATCAACTTCTTCTTTTGTGTTATATAGAGCAAACGAAGCCCTCACGGTTCCCTCAATTCCCAGACGGCGCATGAGTGGCTCTGCACAGTGATGACCTGTACGCACAGCAATGCCCAGACGGTCTAGTAAGGTTCCCAAATCCAAATGATGAATCTGGCCTACCAAGAAAGAAATGACAGCATCCTTATGCTCAGCCTGGCCAAAGATACGCATACCCTCTATCTGGCTCATCTTCTCCATGGCATAAGCAGTCAGCATCTGCTCATGGTTTGCGATATTCTCCATGCCTAACGCTGCACAATACTCCAAGGCTTTGGCTAATCCTGTGGTAGCCACATAATCCGGTGTACCAGCCTCGAACTTGAAAGGCAGCTCATTGAATGTGGTCTTCTCAAAGCTCACATTCTGAATCATCTCTCCACCACCCTGGTAAGGTGGCATTTTCTCCAGCAACTGCTCCTTGCCATAAAGAACACCCACACCTGTAGGACCATAGATCTTATGCCCACTGAATGCAAAGAAATCAGCATCCAGAGCCTGGACATCAATTGGAATATGAGGAGTACTCTGTGCGCCATCTACTGCCACAGGAACGCCATGTGCATGTGCTATCTGGATGATTTCCTGCACGGGATTGACCGTACCCAGCACATTGCTCACATGAGCCACACTCACCAATTTGGTACGTTCTGTGAACAAGTTGCGATACTCGTCCATCAAGAGTTCACCCTTGTCGTTCATAGGAATGACCTTCAGGACGATTTTCTTGCGTTGCTGCAACAGCTGCCAAGGTACGATATTGCTATGATGCTCCATGACAGAGACAATCACCTCATCGCCATCGTTAAGAAAAGCCTCTCCAAAAGAGTACGCCAGCAAGTTCATGCTCTCCGTGGTTCCACGTGTAAAGATAATCTCCTGGACCGAACGGGCATTGATGAACCCACGCACGGTCTCACGTGAAGCCTCATGCAACTCCGTAGCCTGCTGTGACAAGAAATGAACGCCACGATGCACATTGGCATTCACGGAGTAATACTCATTTACCAGTGAATCTACCACGATTCTTGGCTTCTGAGTAGTTGCCCCATTATCCAAATAAACAAGAGGACGCTTGTAGACTTCCCGACTTAAAATAGGGAAATCCTCACGTATCTTATAGACATCGTACATTACTTACAAAGTTTACAACCTACACATTTATTCAGTTCTCCACGGAAACGCTTCTCTACCAAGTAGTGGAGTCTGTCTCTCAGTGGCTCTAAATCTACCTTATCAATCACTTCGCCCACGAAAGCAAACTTCAGCAGGAGCTTGGCTTCTTCGAGAGAGATGCCACGCTGACGCATGTAGAACAAAGCCTGCTCATTCAGCTGACCTACAGTAGCACCGTGATTACACTTCACGTCGTCGGCATAAATCTCCAGCATAGGCTGGGTGTACATGTGTGCTGTTTTAGTAGCACAAAGGTTCGCATTGGTTTCCTGTGATTCTGTCTTCTGGGCATCTTTCCTTACCAAGATTCGTCCGGCAAAAGCACCCACAGCCTCTTCATCCAATACATACTTATATAGCTCATTGCTCACACACTCTGGCACACGGTGATCAACTAAGGTATGGTTATCTACATGCTGTGTCTTGTCCGCAATCACGCCGCCATAGAGATTAGCCACAGCTTTCTGACCTGCCAGATTCACATACGTCATGTTGCGGGTAAATCCGTTATGCAAGGTCAGTGAATTCAGAGAAACTTCGCTCTCCGCATCCTGCTGTACATACAAGTTGCTGAAACGCTTGTTCTTCATGTGCGTTTCCTCCAGCTCATACAACTCCAGTGAACTGCCCTTTTCTGCAAACACCTCTACAACTTGTGTAGTCAGGAAATCCACATCGTCCATGGCATGGTCACAGAAAAGCAACTTAGCCTTAGCCCCCTCGCCTAATACGATGAGTACACGGCGATTGACCATAAGATCCACTTTAGAAGTCAGGATATTGATGACCTGCACGGTCTTGTCCAATGTCACATCCTTTGGGATATATACAAACAAGCCATCTTGAACCAACATGGTATTCAAGGCCGTGATAGCATCAGGCTCATTATTCTTATGCATAGGGACAAACTCCCCATCAATGACCTGACCTTCCTGCTGTTCACCTACCGGAGTCTCTGCCTGCTTCACTGCCTGGCCATAATATTTTCCCACCAGTTCAGGATAAGTCTGTGCAGCCTCCTTGAGGGAAGTGATGATTACACCATCACCCGGCAGAATCTTAGGCAGATCCTTCGTGTGGAAAGCATCGTTTACGATGAAATACAGCAATGTACTCATGTTTGGCACATCACACTTGAACACATCATAAGGATTAACCGGGATATCCAGACGGTTCAAGTTCAGACCATAATCAGGCTCAAAGGCCTTCTGGACATCGGTATATTTATAGCGTTCCGATTTACGTTCAGGGAATCCAAGCTGCTGAAATTCAGCAAAAGCCTCATCGCGTAATGCATCCAATATGGCACAACTCCCCTTTGCCAACATCTGTCGGCACTGCTGGAAAAGTTCTATATATTGCTGTTCACTACCCATTTTATTTCCCAATTTCTGCCTTAATCCAATCAAATCCCTTATTCTCAATGTCAAGGGCTAATTCTGGTCCGCCAGTCTTAACAATCTTACCATTCAGCAAGACGTGTACAATATCTGGTTTCAAATAATCCAGCAAGCGCTGATAATGGGTAATCACCATGGCACTTGTCTGTGGGGTTCTCAACTTATTGAATCCCTCTGCCACAATACGGAGCGCATCCACATCCAAACCAGAGTCGGTCTCATCCAAAATAGCGAAAGTTGGCTCCAGCATGGCCATCTGGAAGATTTCATTACGCTTCTTCTCTCCGCCACTGAAACCCTCATTTACAGAGCGATTAGCCAACTTATTATCCAATTCCACAATCTTGCGCTTCTCACGCATCAGCTTCAGGAATTCACCAGCGCTCAGTGGTTCCAGGTTCTGGTATTTACGTTTAGCATTTACAGCAGCACGCATGAAATTTACCATAGAAACACCAGGAATCTCCACTGGAGTCTGGAAAGACAGAAAGATACCTTCGTGTGCACGCTCCTCTGGCTTCAGGGCAAGCAGATCCTTACCGTTGAACGTAATAGAACCCTGTGTTACCTCATAGGCAGGGTGTCCTACCAGGATATTACTCAATGTACTCTTTCCTGCTCCATTCTGCCCCATGAGTGCATGAACCTCACCATCCTTAATGGTCAGATTAATGCCCTTTAATATCTCTTTGCCATTAATACTGGCATGTAAATCCTTTATTTCAAGCATTTTATTATTATTTTAGCCAACACTACCTTCCAGGGATACGCTCAAAAGTTTCTGTGCTTCCACAGCGAACTCCATAGGCAGTTTATTTAGTACATCTTTTGCATAACCGTTTACAATCAGTCCTACAGCCTCTTCCGAAGGTATACCTCGCTGGTTACAATAGAAAAGCTGCTCCTCGCTGATTTTCGATGTGGTAGCCTCGTGTTCCACAATGGCCGTGTCATTCTTCACATCAATATAAGGGAAGGTATGAGCACCACAGGTACTACTCAGCAACAGTGAGTCGCAAGAGCTATAGTTTCTGGCACCATCGGCACGCGCATCGACCTTTACCAAGCCGCGGTATGAATTCTGGCTCTTTCCTGCTGAGATACCCTTACTGATAATCGTACTCTTGGTGTTCTTACCGATATGAATCATCTTGGTACCGGTATCTGCCTGCTGGAAATTATTCGTTACCGCAACAGAATAGAATTCGGCCTGCGAATTATCACCACTCAACACACAGCTTGGATATTTCCATGTGATGGCAGAACCTGTCTCCACCTGCGTCCAAGAGAGCTTACTGTCTGCACCACGGAGATGACCACGCTTCGTCACGAAATTATACACACCACCCTTGCCTTCGGCATCACCTGGATACCAGTTCTGGACGGTAGAGTATTTCACCTCGGCCTTTTCATTGACCACAATCTCCACAATGGCTGCATGCAACTGGTTCTCATCGCGCATTGGAGCAGTACAGCCTTCCAGATAAGACACGTAAGCCTCATCGTCGGCTACAATCAACGTACGCTCAAACTGACCGGTATTTGCCGCATTGATACGGAAATAAGTGGACAATTCCATTGGGCATCGTACACCCTTTGGGATATAGACAAAAGAGCCATCGCTAAACACAGCAGAGTTCAAGGCTGCGAAATAGTTGTCGCGATAAGGAACAACGCTTCCCAAGTACTGTTTCACCAAATCAGGATGTTCACGCACCGCCTCGCTAATGCTGCAGAAGATGATACCCTTCTCCTTCAGATTTTCCTTGAAGGTTGTCTTTACAGAGACTGAATCCATGACCGCATCCACAGCCGTACCACTCAGCGCCAAGCGCTCCTCGAGTGGAATACCCAGCTTGTCGAAGGTCTTCATCAGCTCTGGGTCTATCTCCTTTGGGCCATCTTTCTTCTTGGCAGTAGGGTCTGCATAATAAGAGATAGCCTGATAATCAATCTCAGGAATCTCCAAGTGAGGCCATTTTGGCATTTCCAGCGTAAGCCAGTAACGGAAAGCCTTTAGACGGAATTCCAAAAGCCACTCTGGTTCCTCCTTGCGGGCAGAAATCAAGCGAACGATATCCTCATTCAGTCCTTTATCAATGATATCTGTATGCACGTCGGTAGTGAAGCCGTACTCATATTTACGTTCGGCCACCTCGCGCACCAGTTTATTTTTTTCTTGATCTTGATTTTCCATTCTACTAATATAACAAAAAAACAGAGCTGTCAGGCAGCTCCATTCTCCTGTGGATCTGAAGTTGTCCTCTCCAGGAAATCAGATGGCAGCAACTTTCCTGCTGCTTTCTGCACGGGATAGTACAACAAAGATGAGTCCTTGGTTTCCATGGAAATAAATGGATCCGACTTATACTTATCCACAAATTCCATGAAACTCAGTATGACACTGAGGAAAAGCAGTATCTTGAGTGCGCCAAAAGCACCACCCAAGAGACTGTTTATCCATCCCAGTTTTATGGTTTTCAGTATTCCTGCCACTACCTTTGTAACAAGGGTGAAGAGCAGAGGCACGCAAACCCATATCAAAAAGAATGCGATGATATGCCCCATAGTTGGCGATGTTCCAATCTCTGGTGCCAGGAAATCACCCACGGCACCATACAGCATGCAAGCTACCAAGAAACCGGCTACGGCTCCTAAGAGGCTGACCAGCTGCGCCAGGAAACCCTTCATACATCCCCAGCCAAATCCTACCAGCAAGAGTACTAAAAGTATGATATCTAACATATTAATCCAAAGTCTGCTTTACCTCGATTTCCTGGAAAGTCTCAATGACATCACCAACCTTGATATCATTGCAGTTTGTCAGGCTGATACCACATTCAAAGTTGGTAGCCACTTCCTTCACATCATCCTTGAAACGCTTCAGGGCATTGATGTTACCGGTAAAGATGACAATACCATCACGGATCAAGCGAGCCTTATCTGTACGCTTAACCTTTCCTTCCTTGACCATAGCACCAGCAACCAGACCTACCTTAGAGATATGGAATACCTCACGGACCTCGATAGATGCGGTAACCTCTTCCTTGACTACCTTCTCAAGCATACCTTCCATAGCGGTCTTTACCTCCTCGATAGCATCGTAGATGACAGAATAGGTACGGATATCCACACCTTCCTGGTCTGCAGCCTTGCGAGCGCCACCAGAAGGACGAACCTGGAAACCTACGATAATTGCATCGGAAACAGCAGCCAGGGAAACATCGCTCTCTGAAATCTGACCTACAGCCTTGAAGATAACGTTCACCTGAATCTTCTCGGTTGACAGCTTGATAAGAGAGTCGCTCAATGCCTCAACAGAACCATCCACATCACCCTTTACAATGATATTCAACTCCTTGAAGCTACCCAAAGCGATACGATGACCAATCTCATCCAGTGTCAGACGAGTCTGGGTACGGAGACCTTGCTCACGCTGCAGCTGCTCACGCTTAGAGGTAATCTCACGAGCCTCCTGGTCGCTATCCATTACATGGAAGGTATCACCTGCCTGAGGTGCACCGTTCAGACCCAAGATGATTACTGGCTCTGCAGGACCAGCCTCCTTCACGCGCTGATTACGCTCGTTGAACATGGCCTTGATACGTCCGTAATATGTACCTGCCAGTACAATATCACCCACTCTCAAGGTACCGTTTGCCACCAATACAGTAGCTACGAAACCACGACCCTTATCCAAGGTTGACTCAATGATAGAACCAGTAGCCTTTCTGTCTGGGTTTGCCTTCAGATCCAGCATTTCAGCCTCCAGCAATACCTTCTCCAACAGATCCTCTACACCAATACCCTTCTTGGCACTGATTTCCTGGCACTGATACTTACCACCCCAGTCTTCTACCAACAGGTTCATGTTAGCCAAGTCCTCACGGATCTTGTCTGGGTTTGCGCCTGGCTTATCAATCTTGTTGATGGCAAATACCATAGGAACATTAGCTGCCTGTGCGTGTGCAATAGCCTCACGGGTTGTAGGCATGACACTATCATCGGCAGAGATGATGATGATGGCAATATCGGTTACCTGAGCACCACGGGCACGCATAGCGGTAAATGCCTCGTGACCTGGAGTATCCAGGAAAGTAATGTGCTTTCCGTCAGGCAACTTCACATTATATGCACCAATATGCTGGGTAATACCACCAGCCTCACCGGCAATTACGTTGGCATTACGGATATAGTCAAGCAAAGAAGTCTTACCATGGTCAACGTGTCCCATCACGGTAACGATTGGTGCACGTGGCTGCAGATCTTCCTCCTGATCCTCCTCTTCGGCAACAGCCTCAGAAACGCTGGCACTTACATATTCAGTAGAGAAGCCAAATTCCTCGGCAACCAAGTTAATAGTCTCAGCATCCAGACGCTGGTTGATAGACACCATCATACCAATGCTCATACAAGTACCGATGACCTGATTTACGCTCACGTTCATCATGGTAGCCAGCTCGTTTGCTGTTACGAACTCGGTCAGCTTCAGGATTTTGCTTTCTGCTGCTTCCTCCATCAACTCCTCCTGCTGACGGTTGAACGCATTCTCACGCTTCTCCTTACGGTATTTTGCACCGGTCTTGTTTACCTTCTGCTTACCGGTAAGACGAGCCAGTGTCTCCTTCACCTGCTTTGCTACATCTTCCTCGGTCACAGGGCTCTGAACCTCACGGATAGAGAATGAAACATTACCCTTGTCCTTACGGTTGTTCTTATTGTGCTTGCCATTGTTCTGGCCGTCCTTGTTACCACCCTGGCCGTTGCCATTGAACTGGCCTTTCTGAGGCTTCTGGTTATCGCCCTTCTTCTGAGAGCCATCCATGCGCTTGCTTTCTGCAGCTACATCTACGCGCTCCTTATTATTGATACGCTGTCTTTTCTTGCCCTGTTCTCCACCCTGGCGGTTGTCTTTGTTGTTGCCATTTGGATTCTGAGGCTTCTTATTGCGGTCATCACGCTCCTTCTTGCGCTCTTCCTTAGACTTCTTCTTTGGATGAGTGGACTGGTTCAGCGCAGCCAGGTCAATGGTACCCAAGACCTTAATCTTATTCTCGTACACAGGCACAACCTTAGTCACGCCATTTTCCTCTACGGTCTGAACCTCGCCCTTCTTTGCAGGCTCTGGCTGTACCTCTACAGGCTTCACCACAGGCTTAATCTCTGGAGCTGCAGCAGGAACAATCACAGGCTTTGGTTTTACCACCTCAGCCTTTGGAGCTTCAACTACTGGTTTTGGAGCAGGAGCAACAGGAGCCTCTTCTACTGGCTTTGGAGCAGGAGCAGGTTTCTCCTCCACCTTCTTCTCTACCACAGGCTTATTCAGTGAGTCCAGGTCAAGTTTTCCCAAGATCTTAGGTCCATGAACTTCTGGAGCCGCAGGCTCAACCACTGGCTCTAATGAAATATCTACTTTCTTTTCCTTATGCTGACGTCCCTGGATCATCTTATCCTTACGTTCAGCTAAGACTTTATCGGTGCTAAATTCTTTCTTCAAAGCCTCGAACTGCTCGTCAGTAATCTTAGCGTTTGGATTCTGATCAATATCGCCCAAGCCCTTCTTCTTCAGAAACTCTGCAATTGTAGAGACACCTACATTAAAATCTTTTGCTACTTTATTCAGTCTTATTGCCATGTGCTTTATGTTATTCCTTCTCAAATTCTGCATTCAAAATACGGAGTACCTCATCTACTGTGTCCTCCTCCAAATCTGCTTTCTCTACAAGCATGTTACGTGGTGCTGCCAATACAGCCTTAGCTGTATCAAGACCGATAGACTTGATAGAGTCGATGATCCAGCTGTCAATTTCATCGCTGAAGTCGTCGAGCAATACGTCATCCTCCTGATCTTCCTCGTTGACGTTACGGTAAACATC